>JAKATH010000036.1 GCA_021828055.1 Actinomycetes bacterium | reverse complement strand
CTCGCGGTCGAGGAGCTCGCGGTCGAGGAGCTCGCGGTCGAGGAGCTCGCGGTCGAGGAGCTCGCGGTCGAGGAGCTCGCGGTCGAGGAGCTCGCGGTCGAGGAGCTCGCGGTCGAGGAGCTCGCGGCCGAGGAGAAGGCGCTGCTCGGAGGTGCCGGGACGCGTGGGACAGACGGGTCTGCGTCGGGCACGGGCGGGGATGAGCCCGGGCCGTCCCCGGACGCCGCCAGCGCGGGTGAGGAGCCGGAGGAGGAGGGCGAGGCAGCGCGGACGGTCTCCGACCTCATCGCGCCGCCGTCCGAGCCCGACGAGCTGGAGCGGCAGCTGGCCGAGGACGAGGAGATGGAGCGCCGCAGCCGTCACGAGCACCACGAGGCGCCGCACTTCCGCCGGGAGGTGGACTGAGATGCTCATGCCGCGCAAGGTCAAGCACCGCAAGCAGCAGCGGGGCCGACTGACCGGTGCCGCCAAGGGCGGAACGACCGTCACCTTCGGCGACTTCGGGATCCAGGCGCTCGAGCCGGGCTGGCTCACCGCCCGCCAGATCGAGGCGGCCCGTATCGCGATGACCCGCCACGTGCGCCGCGGCGGGAAGATCTGGATCCGCGTCTTCCCCGACAAGCCCGTCACCCAGAAACCGGCGGAGACGCGCATGGGCTCGGGGAAGGGCAATCCGGAGCACTGGGTGGCGGTGGTGCGGCCTGGCCGGGTGCTCTTCGAGCTGGCCGGGGTCGACCAGGAGCTTGCGCAATCGGCCATGGAGCGGGCCATCCAGAAGCTGCCGATGAAGGCCCGCTTCGTGGTGCGGCCCGGCACCCACGGCGCCGCGGAGGTGCAAGTCTGATGGCACCGTCCGAGTACGCGGCGATGGAGCGGAGCGAGCTCGAGGACAAGCTCGTCGAGTCCCGCAAGGAGCTGTTCAACCTCCGCTTCCAGAAGGCCACTGGGCAGCTGGACAACACCGCACGCCTGGGCCGAGTGAAAAAGGACGCCGCCCGGATCCTCACCGCGCTCCGCCAGCAGGAGCTGGGGATCACCGAGACCGGCCGCTTTCCCGGTGCCGACGCACCGGCGCGTCCGACGCCGTCGCGCCGGGCAGCCCGCCCGGCCGAGGCTGGCGACGCCGGGACGGACGCCGGGACGGACGCCGGGACGGACGAAGGAATCGACGACGGAGTCGAGGACGAGGAGGAGGCGTGATGCCCGAGGAAGACGCTGTGGCCGAGGGCGCCTCCGCTCGCCCGAACCGGCGAAAGGTTCGCGAGGGGACGGTCGTGTCCGACAAGATGGACGCGACCGTCGTCGTCGCAGTGGTCGAGCGTGTCCGGCACCCCCGCTACGGCAAGACGGTCCAGCGCACCAAGCGGCTCTACGTCCACGACGCAGAGGGCAGTGCGAGGGTGGGTGACCGCGTGCGCGTCGCCGAGACCCGGCCCCTGTCCAAGCTGAAGCGGTGGCGGCTGGTCGAGATCACGGAGCGCGCCCGATGATCCAGCAGGAGTCCCGGCTCCGGGTGGCCGACAACTCCGGCGCGCGCGAGGTGCTGTGCATCCGCGTGCTCGGCGGTTCGCGCCGGCGCTACGCCAGCATCGGTGACGTCTTCGTCGCCACCGTGAAGGACGCGATCCCTGGAGCCACCGTGAAGAAGGGCGACATCGTGAAGTGCGTCGTCGTACGGACGGTGAAGGAGAAGCGACGTCCCGACGGCAGCTACATCCGCTTCGACGAGAACGCCGCAGTCCTGATCAACGACCAGCAGCAGCCACGCGGCACCCGCATCTTCGGGCCGGTTGGCCGCGAGCTTCGGGACAAGAAGTTCATGAGGATCGTGTCGCTCGCTCCGGAGGTGTTGTGATGAAGATCCGGAAGGGCGACCGTGTGGTCGTGCGGACCGGGAAGTACAAGGGCCGCACGGCCGAGGTGGTGCGCGCGCTGCCATCGGAGGGCAAAGTCGTGCTCGAGGGCGTGAACGTGGCGAAGCGGCACTCGAAGCCGACCGCCCGTACGTACCAAGGCGGCATCATCGACAAGTTCATGCCGCTCCAGGCGTCGAACGTGTCCATCGTCTGCAAGTCGTGCGGCGGGCCGACGCGTGTCGGCGCGCAGTTCGACGACCAGGGCCGCAAGGCCCGCGTGTGCCGGAAGTGCGGGGCTGAGCTGTGAGCCCGGCGAAGGCGGGCGCCAAGGCCCAGAAGGCCGGGGCGACGAAGAAGGTGGCGTCCAAGAAGACCTCGGCACGTGCTGGCGGCCAGCGCCCGGCGCGGCCGCAGGCCGCCAAGGCGGCCGGTGCCCGCGCCGCTCCCGACATCGAGCGCACCGCGGGGCGCGCCGCCGGCAGTGCCGGCCAGGCCATCCCCCGCCTCAAGACCCGTTACCGGGACGAGGTCCAGGGGAAGCTCAAGGAGGAGCTGGGCCTGAAGAACGTGATGGAGGTGCCCCGTCTCGAGAAGATCGTCGTCAACATGGGCGTCGGCCGCGCCACCCAGCAGCCCTCGCTCATCGAGGGGGCCCAGCGGGACATGGAGGTGATCACCGGGCAGAAGTCGGTCGTCACCCGGGCCAAGAAGTCGATCGCGGGCTTCAAGCTGCGCGCCGGGATGCCCATCGGGGTCCGGGTCACCTTGCGAGGCGACCGCGCCTGGGAGTTCCTGGACCGGCTGATCAGCCTCGCGATCCCACGGATCCGCGACTTCCGGGGGCTGTCCCCCCGCGCCTTCGACGGCAGCGGCAACTACACGTTCGGGGTGAACGAGCAACTGATCTTCCCCGAGGTCGACTACGACCGCATCGACACCGTCCGGGGCATGGACATCACGATCGTGACCACCGCCCGCACCGACGAGCAGGCCCGAGCGTTCCTCCGGGCGTTCGGCTTCCCGTTCCGACAGGAGACCCGATAGGCATCATGGCGAAGAAGGCACTGATCGAGAAGCAGCAGCGCACGCCGAAGTACAAGGTGCGCGCGTATACCAGGTGCAAGCGGTGCGGCCGGCCGAAGGCCGTGTTCCGCAAGTTCGGGCTGTGCCGGATCTGCCTGCGGCAGATGGTGCACGCCGGCGAGGTGCCGGGCGTGACCAAGGCGAGCTGGTAGGGGCGCGGGCGATGACGATGACCGATCCCATCGCGGACATGCTCACCCGCATTCGCAACGCGAGCACCGCCCAGAAGGAGACCGTCAGCATGCCGGGATCCAAGCTGAAGGAGTCGCTCGCCCGGATCCTCGAGCGCGAGGGCTTCATCGAGGGCTACACCGTCCGCCGCGACTCCGGCAGTCCCGGATCCACCCTGGAGATCACGATGAAGTACTCGTCCGACCGCGTGCGCAGCATCGGCGGCATCCGCAGAGTGTCCACGCCGGGGTTGCGGATCTACGCTCGTGCCGACAAGATGCCCCGCGTGCTCGGGGGCATGGGGGTGGCGGTGGTCTCGACCAGCCACGGGCTCATGACCGACCGAGAGGCGCGCCAGCGCCATCTCGGGGGCGAGGTGCTCTGCCATGTCTGGTAGAGGCCGCAAGAGGAGCGCTTTCGGCGGCGCGCCGGCCATCGGCGCCGCAGATGAAGGAGAACGGTAGATGTCCCGCATCGGGAGGTCCCCGATCCCGGTCCCCAACGACGTGAGCGTCGCGCTGGAAGACGGCTCGGTGACCGTCACCGGCCCGCAGGGCAGGCTGGCGCGCCGGCTGCCTCCGGGGATCACGGTCACCCAGGAGGACGGTGTCCTCAGCGTCGCCCGCTCGGACGACGAGCGCGAGCAACGCGCCTTGCACGGCCTCACGCGGTCGCTCGTGGCGAACATGGTGACCGGCGTCACCCAGGGCTTCTCGAAGGAGCTCGAGATCGTCGGCGTCGGATACCGCGCCAACGCCCGGAACCCCCAGGCGATCGAGCTCGCGCTCGGCTTCTCGCACCCCGTGGTCGTCGACGCACCGGAGGGGATCAGCTTCGAGGTCCCCGTCCCGACCCGCATCGTCGTGCGCGGCATCGACAAGGAGCTCGTCGGGCAGGTGGCGGCCAACATCCGCAAGATCCGCAAGGCCGAGCCCTACAAGGGGAAGGGAGTCCGCTACACGGGGGAGCGCGTGCTGCGCAAGGCCGGGAAGGCGGCCAAGTGATGGCGGGGACCGATCGCGAGAGGGCGTTGCGCAGGCGGCGCCACACCCGGGTCCGCCGGAAGGTGTCGGGGACGCCCGAACGGCCCAGGCTCGCCGTCAACCGGAGCCTCCGGCACGTCACGGCCCAGGTCATCGACGACTCGAGCGGCCGCACCCTGGCGGCGGCCTCGACGTCAGACCGCGAGCTGCGCGCCGTCCTTGCCGGAAGGAGCGGCGGTAACGTGAGCGCCGCCGAGGCGGTGGGCCGCCTCGTCGCCACCCGGGCCAAGGCGGCCGGGGTGAGCAAGGTCGTCTTCGACCGGGGCGGCTTCAAATACCACGGCCGGGTCGCAGCGCTCGCCGACGCCGCCCGTAGCGAGGGACTGGAGTTCTGATGAGCGAGGTGCAATTCGAGGAGCGGACCATCCGCGTGAACCGCGTGGCCAAGGTCGTGAAGGGCGGCCGGCGGTTCTCCTTCGCCGCCCTCATGGTCATCGGCGACGGCAACGGCAAGGTGGGGCTCGGCTACGGCAAGGCGAAGGAGGCGGGCCTCGCGGTGCAGAAGGGCATCGAAGAGGCGCGCAAGAACCTGTTCGAGGTGCCGCTCGCCGGATCGACCATCACGCACCCGGTGGTCGGCGAGAGCGGTGCGGGCCGCGTGTTGCTCAAACCGGCGGCGCCCGGCACCGGCGTCATCGCCGGAGGCGCCGCGCGGGCCATCCTGGAGATGGCCGGCATCCGCGACATCCTCGCCAAGTCGCTGGGCTCCTCCAACGGGATCAACGTGGCTCACGCCACCGTCGCGGGCCTCAGGGCGCTGCGACGGCCCGACCAGATCGCGGAGCTCCGCGGGAAGGCTCCTGACGAGGTGACCCCGGCCGGCGTCCTGCGCGCGTACCGCGAACGCCGCCGCGAGGCCGAGCTCTACGCGGAGGCTCGCTGACGATGGCCGTGCTGCGGGTCACCCAGGTGCGCTCGGAGATCGGCGCCAAGCCCAAGCACCGCGGGACGCTGCGCGCCCTGGGGCTGCGTGGCATCGGCAAGACGAACGATCTTCCCGACCGCCCGGAGATCCGGGGGATGCTCGCTCGGGTTCCCCACCTCGTGACGGTGGAGGAGGTGTCGGAGTGAAGCTGCACGAACTGGCGGCGCCCCCGGGTTCGCGGCGCGCGAAGCGCCGCGTGGGGCGCGGCATCGGCGGAAAGGGAGGCAAGACCGCCGGGCGAGGGACCAAGGGTCAGCGCGCCCGCGACACGGTGCCCGCGGGCTTCGAGGGCGGCCAGCTGCCCCTCATGCAGAGGATCCCGAAGCTGCGGGGGTTCAAGAACCCCTTCCGCATCGAGTACGCGCCCGTGAACCTCGACGCCCTGGCGGCGCTCGGGGCAGACGAGCTCGGGCCCGAGGAGCTCGTCGCGGCGGGCCTCGTCCGCAAGGGAGCGCTCGTGAAGGTCCTCGGCCGAGGGGAGCTCTCGCGTGCGGTACGCGTGCGAGCGCACGCCTTCTCGGCGGCGGCCGAGGCGGCGATCGTCGCCGCAGGCGGGTCGGCCGAGCGCATCGGCCTGCCCTACGCCTCGGGACGCCCGCCAGCCCGCGGCAACGCGCTCACGAACCGCTAGCTCGATGCTGTCACGTCTCGGCAACATCTTCCGGGTGCCGGACCTCCGCAACAAGGTCCTGTTCACCCTTACGATCATTGCCCTGTACCAGGTCGGCGCGAACGTGCCGGTTCCCGGGGTGAGCTGGGCCGAGCTCACGAAGCTGGAGACGAGCGCAGGTTCGTCCGGCGTGCTCGGCTTCCTGAACCTGTTCTCCGGCGGCGCGCTCGTCCGGCTCGCCATCTTCGGGCTCGGCGTCATGCCCTACATCACGAGCACGATCATCATCCAGCTCCTCGCCACGGTGATCCCCAAGCTCGAGGAGTGGCGGGACCAGGGCGCCGTCGGGCAGAAGAAGATCACCCAGACGACGCGTTACCTCACGATCGCGCTCGCCCTCATGCAGTCGACCGGTCTGGTCTACGCCTTCCACGGCCACGACTCGGCGCTGATCGGGACGAGCATCAACCTCATCCCGAAGTTCACCATCCAGCTCGCGGCGTTCATGGTCCTCTGCCTCACCGCCGGCACCGCGTTCGTCATGTGGCTCGCCGAGGTGATCACCCAGCGCGGGATCGGCCAGGGGATGTCGATCCTGATCTTCGCCAACGTCGTCGCCTCGATCCCCTCGGGCGGGAAGGGCCTCTACGAGGAGGGCGGGGCTTTCAAGTTCGGCGTCATCATGGCAGTGTCGATCGTGCTCTTGGTGTGCATCGTGTTCATGACACAGGGGCAGCGGCGGATCCCCGTCACGTTCGCGAGGCGCATGGCGGGCCGGAGGATGTACGGCGGACAGAGCACCTACATCCCGCTCAAGGTGAACCAGTCGGGCGTCATCCCGATCATCTTCGCCAGCTCCGTGCTCTACATCCCGGTGCTGCTCAGCAACGTGGTGCCGTCGAGCAGCTTCCAGAATTGGGTGCGCAACAACATCACCCCGACGTCGCTCTTCTACATCTTCATGTACTTCATCCTGATCCTGGCCTTCACCTTCTTCTACGTGTACGTCGCCTTCGACCCCCACCAGCAGGCGGACATCATCCGCAAGCAGGGTGGGTTCGTGCCCGGCATCCGCCCCGGCGGGCCCACCGAGCGCTACTTCTCCCACATCCTGAACCGCATCACGGTCCCCGGCGCCCTCTTCCTCGGCGCGGTCGCGGTCATCCCGTCGCTGCTCATGGCGCTGTGGAACCTCAACAGGTTCCCCTTCTACGGCATCACCCTCCTGATCTCGGTCGGCGTCGCCCTCACAACGATGCGCCAGATCGACAGTCAGCTCATGATGCGCAACTACGAGGGATTTCTGAAGTAGGGCCTGGGTGGTTCCCGGCGTCAGGCTCGTGGTCCTCGGCAAGCAGGGAGCTGGCAAGGGGACGCAGTGCGTGCGGCTCTCGCACCATTACGTCGTGCCGCACGTCTCGACCGGGGACATGCTCCGGCGCGAGGTGAAGGCCAAGACGAGCTTCGGACTGCGCGCCAAGAAGCTGATGGACGACGGCGAGCTCATCCCCGACGATCTGATCATGGAGATGGTCGCGGCGCGCCTGGCCGAACGTGACGCCCGGGCGCGAGGCTTCATCCTCGACGGCTGCCCGCGCACCGTCGCCCAGGCCGAGCAGCTCGACGAGGTCCTCCTCCCGGGACGCCTCGACCTCGTGGTCGACCTGGAAGTGCCGACCTCCGTCGTCCTGAAGCGCCTGGCCTCGCGGCGGGTGTGCGTCGACTGCGGGACGAACTACTCGGTCTCCTCCCCGCCGTCGGTGAACTGGACGTGCGACGTCTGCGGCGGCGAGGTCGTCCAGCGCGAGGACGACACTGAAGAGGCCATCCGGCGGCGCCTCGAGCTCTACGAGCGATCGACCGCGCCGCTGCTGGAGCGCTACGAGGCCGCGGGGCTCCTCGCGCGGGTGAACGGCACGGGTCCCGCAGACGCGGTCGCCAGGCGCTGCGTGCACGCTGTCGACGAGCGCCGGACGTGACCGGCTCGGGGCCGCAGGTGGGCAGGACGGAGACGGAGGACGCACCATGAGGCGCAATGCGCAGGAGCTGCAGAAGATGCGCCGCGCCGGCAAGGTGGTCGCCGAGATGCACGAGGTCACCCGCACGACGGCACGGCCGGGCGTCACCACCCGCGAGCTCGACGCTGCCGCGCGGAGGGTGCTCGAGCGGCGAGGCGCCACCTCCAACTTCCTCGGGTACCACGGGTTCCCCGCGGTGATCTGCACCTCGCCGAACGACATGATCGTCCACGGCATCCCCGGCGACTACCGCCTGAGGGAGGGGGACGTCCTCTCGATCGACTGCGGGGCGATCGTGGAGGGCTATCACGGGGACGCGGCCTTCACGATGGCGATCGGCGACGTCGCCCCGGTCGCCCGGCGCCTGATCGAGGTGACCGAGCGGAGCCTGTGGGCCGGCATAGACCAGCTCCGCAAGGGCAGCCGGCTCCACGAGGTGGGCCGTGCCGTCGAGCAGGTGGCCGAGGCGGAGGGGTTCTCCGTGGTCCGCGAGTACGTGGGCCACGCCATCGGCTCAGCGATGCACGAGCAGCCACAGGTCCCCAACTACTGGCCCGGGTCCCCCGGGCCGACCCTCAAGACCGGCATGGTCTTCGCCGTCGAGCCCATGGTGAACGTGGGCGGGCCCGAGACGAAGCTGCTCGACGACGGCTGGAGCGTGGTCACGCTGGACGGCTCCCTCTCCGCTCACTTCGAGCACACGATCGCCGTCACCGACGAGGGTCCCGAGGTCCTCACCCTGCCGTGAGCCCCTCGCAACCGGGCGCGCGGCGCGCTGCGGCACGGCACGGCACGGCACGGCACCGGCCAGGGCCGGCGCGGCACCGGCCAGGGCCGGCACGGCACCGGCCAGGGCCGGCGGGCTGCCTCCGCTGGCAATTCACCGGCGATGCGGTAGACTCATGGACTGCCTCGCCGCTGCCCCGGCTGGTCGGGGCCGTTCACCATTTCGTGGTCCGGCGCAGCTGCGTCCGGAGCCGAGGAACGAGTCGAGGAGAGTCACCTGCCGAAGCCGAAGGAAGACGCCATCGTGCTCGAGGGCACCGTGGTGGAGCCGCTGCCCAACGCGATGTTCCGCGTGGAGCTCGAGAACGGGCACAAGGTGCTGGCCCACAGCTCCGGGAAGATGCGTATGCACCGAATCCGCATCCTGCCGGGTGACAAGGTCCAGGTCGAGATCACGCCCTACGACCTGAACCGCGGCCGGATCACCTACCGGTACAAGTGAGGCAGGCAGGAAGGAACGCCATGAAGGTGAGACCGAGCGTCAAGCCGATCTGCGAGAAGTGCAAGGTGATCCGCCGGCACGGCCGTGTGGTCGTGATCTGCGAGAACCCCCGGCACAAGCAGCGGCAAGGCTAGGACAGGAGAGAGCAGCAGATGGCCCGCATCGCCGGAGTGGACGTCCCGCGCGAAAAGCGCGTGGAGGTCTCTTTGACCTACATCTACGGGATCGGCCCCACGCGGGCCCGGGAGATCCTCGCGCGCACGGGAGTGGATCCGGACACCCGGGTGCGCGACCTCACCGACGAGGAGGTCATCCGCCTGCGCAGCGACATCGACTCGAACCTCGAGGTCGAAGGAGACCTGCGCCGGGACGTCGCGCAGGACATCAAGCGCAAGATGGAGATCAACTGCTACCAAGGGGTCCGGCACCGCCGCGGCCTGCCGGTTCACGGGCAGCGCACGCACACCAACGCCCGCACGCGCAAGGGCCCGAAGAAGACCGTGGCCGGGAAGAAGAAGGTTCGCAAGTAGATGCCGAGGCCGACCAAGCAGCAAGGATCCTCCCGCCGGCCCCGCCGCCGGGAGCGCAAGAACGTGAGCTACGGCGTGGCTCACATCAAGAGCTCGTTCAACAACACGATCGTCTCGATCGCCGACCCCGAGGGCAACGTGCTCGCCTGGGCGTCTGCAGGGAACGTGGGCTTCAAGGGTTCGCGCAAGTCGACGCCGTTCGCCGCGCAGCTCGCCGCAGAAGCCTGCGCGCGCAAGGCGATGGAGCACGGCGTCCGCAAGGTGGACGTGCTCGTGCGCGGGCCGGGCTCCGGGCGGGAGACGGCGATCAGGTCTCTGGCAGCGGTGGGCATCGAGGTCGTCGGGATCAAGGACGTCACCCCGATCCCGCACAACGGCGTTCGCCCCAAGAAGCGGCGTCGGGTCTGAGGTAGACGATGGCACGCTATACGGGTCCAGTCTGCCGCCTCTGCCGGCGCGAGCGCACGAAGCTCTTCTTGAAGGGCGAGCGGTGCCTCTCGCTCAAGTGCCCTGTGTCCGAGGCCGTCACCGACCGGCACAGCCGTGCGTACCCGCCCGGGGAGCACGGGCGTGACCGGATGCGCCAGGGGTCGGAGTACCTCGCCCAGCTGCGCGAGAAGCAGAAGGCACGCCGCATCTACGGCATCTTCGAGAAGCAGTTCCGGAACCTCTACGCGGAGGCCGACCGCCTTCCCGGCATCACCGGCGAGAACCTGCTGCGGATGCTCGAGATGCGCCTCGACAACGTGGTCTTCCGCGCCGGCTGGGGCGCGAGCCGTGCGCAGGCGCGCCAGTTCGTGCGCCACGGTCATGTGCTCGTGAACCAAAAGCGCGTCACGATCCCGAGCTACCGGGTCCGCAAGGGCGACCGGGTCACGCTCCGGGAGCCGTCCCGCGAGATCTTCGTGGTGCGGCGCAACATGGACACCCTCGACCGGCGGCGCCCGCCCTGGCTCGAGGCGTCCGACGGGGGCTACAGCGTGGAGGTGCTGAACCCGCCGCTGCGCGATCACATCGACGAGCCGGTGCAAGAGCAGCTGATCGTCGAGTACTACTCAAGGTAACGATCGAGGAACCCACGCCGATGCTGATCATCCAACGACCCACCGTCGAAGTCCTCGACGAGGACGGGAGCGACCGCCAGCGGTTCGCCGTCGGCCCGCTCGAGCCGGGCTTCGGCCACACCCTCGGGAACGCGCTCCGGCGGACGCTGCTCTCGTCCATCCCCGGCGCGGCCGTCACCCAGGTGCGCTTCGACGACGCCCTCCACGAGTTCGCCACCCTGCCGGGGGTGAAGGAGGACGTCACCGACATCATCTTGAACCTGAAGGACCTCTTGGTCCGGGTGGACTCGGACGAGCCGGTGACGCTCCGCTTCGACAAGCGCGGCCCCGGCGACGCGGTCGCAGCCGACCTGCAGACGAGCCCCGACGTCGAGATCCTCAACCCTGACCTGCACCTCGCCACGCTGAACGCCAAAGGCCGCCTCGCCATCGACGTCACGGTGGAGCGCGGGCGCGGCTATGTGTCCGCGGACCGGAACAAGAGGTCCTCTGTGATCGGCGTCATCCCGGTCGACTCGATCTTCTCGCCCGTCCGCCGGGTCACCTTCCAGGTGGAGCCCGTGCGGGTCGAGCAGTCCACCGACTTCGACCGGCTGGTGCTCGACGTCGAGACGGACGGCTCGATCACTCCGCGCGAGGCGCTCGCCTCGGCGGGCGACACGCTGCGGGCCCTCGTGGGGCTCGTCGCCGACCTGGAGGAGTCGCCCCGGGGCCTCGAGCTCGGCGAGATCGGCAGCGTGCCGGGCGGCTCGCCGGACCTCGACCTGAGGATCGAGGAGCTGGACCTCTCCGAGCGGCCGCGCAACTGCCTCAAGCGTGCGCAGATCAACACCATCGGCGAGCTCGTCCAGCGCACCCCCGACGAGCTCCTCGCCATCACGAACTTCGGCCAGAAGTCCCTCGACGAGGTCGCCCAGCGCCTCGACGAGCGAGGGCTGTCGCTCCGGGGCAAGGACTGAGGACGGGACATGCAGGGGACGCCGAAGCGGGGCCGCCGCATGGGCGGCGGCGCCGCGCACCAGAAGGCCATGCTGGGCAACCTGGTCGCATCGCTCATCGCCGCGGAGTCGCTCGTTACGACCGAGTCGAAGGCCAAGATGCTGCGCCCCGTCGCGGAGAAGTGCGTCACCGCGGCGCGCAAGGGCGGCGTGCACCAGCAGCGCCAGGTCGTCGCGCTCATCCGTGACCGCGACATGGCCCACAAGCTGTTCCACGAGATCGCGCCCCGGTACGCGGATCGCCCGGGCGGCTACACGCGGATCCTGAAGCTCGGTCCGCGCCCGGGCGACAACGCGCAGATGGCGCGCATCGAGTTCGTCTGACCGAGCCCCGGCGCTGGCGGCTGCTGCTCGCCTACGAGGGGAGCAGCTTCCGGGGCTTCGCCGTGCAAGCGGGTGTCCCCACCGTCGCGGGGGAGCTTGCCGACGCGATCGCCCGTTCGGCACGTCTGGCCGAGCCGCCGGCCGTCGTCTGCGCGGGCCGCACCGACGCCGGCGTTCACGCCGTCGGCCAGGTCGCCCACGTGGACCTTCCCGCCACCTACGAAGGCGACCTCGCGCGGGCCGTGAACCGGCAGCTCTCGCCGAAGATCGTCGTCCGGTCCGCGGCGCCCGTCGAGCGCGACTTCGACGCCCGGCGGTCGGCTACGTCACGGCACTACCGGTACCTCGTCTGGAACGCACCTGTGCCCAACCCGCTCCTCGCCGGCATGGCTTGGTACGTCGCCGAACCGCTCGACCTGAAGACGATGGCCTCGGCGTCGGACCCGCTCCTCGGGGAGCACGACTTCCGCGCCTTCTGCCGTCGGGCCCCGAACCGACCCGCGACCGAGCCGATCGTGCGCAGGGTGACCCGGGCCCGCTGGCGGGCGGTGCCCGCCACAGCGGTCTGGGCCGGGGAGGCAGGGCCCGCACAGCCCGAAGGCCAGGCAGGGCCCGCACCGCCCGAAGGCCAGGCAGGGCCCGCACCGCCCGCAGGCCAGGCAGGGCCCGCAGGCCAGGCACCGCCCGCGCTCCTCCGCTTCGACGTGGTCGCCGGCTCCTTCTGCCACCAGATGGTGCGGTCGATCGTGGCCGTGCTCGTCGACGCCGGGCGCGGCAAGGCGACCGCCGCCACCGTCATGGCCCTCCTCGCCGCGGGCGACCGGGCGGGCTCCCCCAGGCCCGCGCCCGCGCACGGGCTCTGCCTGGTCGGGGTCGGTTACGCAGGTGAGGAGGGGGGCGGTCGTGCGGGGTAGGGCGCTCGGGGCGGCCGTGGGCTGCAGGGGCGGCTTGCCCGTGCTCACGGCGCCCCGGTAGGCTGTCGTCCCGTCTCCACCACCTTTCGAGGACTCCCCTTGCGCACCTACACCCCCAGAGCGGGCGACATCGAGCGTGTCTGGTACCTGGTCGACGCCGACGGCCTCGTGCTCGGCCGCCTCGCGACCGAGGTGGCGCGTCGGCTGCGCGGCAAGCACCGCCCGACGTTCGCCCCCCACGTCGACACCGGCGACCACGTGATCGTCGTGAACGCGGCCAAGATCGTGCTCACGGCGGGGAAGGGCGACGACAAGTTCGCCTACCGCCACAGTGGCTACCCAGGTGGGCTCAAGAAGACGAGCTACGCAGAGCTGCTCGAGAGGAGCCCCGAGGAGCTCGTGCGCCGCGCGGTGCGCGGCATGCTGCCGAAGGGCACCCTCGGCCGCCAGCAGCTCGCCAAGCTCAAGGTCTACGCCGGCCCCGAGCACCCGCACGGGGCCCAGGCCCCCGAGCCGCTCGAGATCCCGTCAGCACGCAGGGAGGGCTGACCGTGCCGGCACCGCTCTCGCAGACGACCGGACGCCGCAAGGAGGCGGTGGCCCGCGTCCGGTTCCGGCCCGGCCACGGGGCGATCACCGTCAACCGCCGCACCTTCGAGGGCTACTTCCCCTCGGCGACGCACCGGATGCTCGCCAGCGAGCCCCTGCGCGTCACGAGCCTGACCGAGGCGTACGACATCGACGCGACGATCGGCGGTGGCGGCATGTCGGGCCAGGCAGGGGCGCTGCGGCTCGGCATCGCGCGCGGGCTGTGCGCGCTCGACCCGGACCTTCGGACGGCGCTCAAGCGCGCGGGGCTCCTCACGCGCGACGCGCGGGAGAAGGAGTCCAAGAAGTACGGCTTGAAGAAGGCCCGCAAGGCCCCCCAGTACTCCAAGCGGTAGCGCGTTGGCCCGTCCGGGCTTCGGCACCGACGGGGTGCGCGGGGTGGCCAATGCGGAGCTCACGCCCGAGCTCGCGACCAACCTCGGTCGCGCCGCCGCACGCGTGCTCGGCGCGACGGCCTTCGTCGTGGGTCGGGACACGCGCCAGTCCGGGACCATGCTCCAGGCCGCACTCTCGGCGGGGATCGCTTCGGGAGGAGCGGACGTCGTGGACCTCGGCGTCCTGCCCACGGCGGGGGTCGCCTACGTGGCGGAGCGCCGCGGCCTTGCAGCAGCGGTGGTGTCCGCGTCGCACAACCCCTACCGCGACAACGGCATCAAGTTCTTCGACGAGTCCGGCCTGAAGCTCGCGCCGGACGTCGAGGCGGAGGTGGAGGCGGCCCTCGACGCGCCCGCGGCCGCGGCCCTCGACGCGCCCGCGCCCGCGGCCGCGGCCCCGCCCGCGGCCCCGCCCGCGACCGCGCCCGCCGCACGCGTGGGCGTCCTCGCCTCCGACTCCGGCGCCGCGGCCGAGTACGAGCGCCATCTCGTAGAGTCGTTGGACGGCCGCAGGCTCGACGCCCTGCGTGTCGTCGTCGACTGCGCGAACGGGGCAGCGTCTGCGGTCGCCCCGAAGGTGTTCGCGGAGCTCGGCGCCGCGGTCGAGCCCCTCTTCGCCGAGCCCGACGGCACCAACATCAACGACGGGTGCGGGTCGACCCATCCGCAGCGCCTCGCACAAGAAGTGGTCGCCCGCGGCGCGGACCTCGGACTGGCGCTCGACGGGGACGCCGACCGTCTCGTGGCGGTCGACCACACCGGCGCGCTGCTCGACGGCGACGTGCTCCTCGCGATCTTCGCGATCGACCTCGCGACGAGGGGCGAGCTCGCCGGAGACGCGGTCGTGGTGACGGTCATGACCAACCTCGGGTTCCGTCTCGCGATGGCCCGGCGCGGCATCTCGGTGCACGAGACCCCTGTAGGGGACCGCCAGGTGCTCGCCGCGCTGGACGAGGGCGGGCTCGCGCTGGGAGGGGAGCAGTCGGGGCACATCGTCTTCCGCAGGCGCGCGACGACCGGTGACGGCGTGCTCACCGGCCTGCTGCTCGCCGACGCCGTCGTGCGCGCCGGGCGGCCGCTCGCCGACCTTGCCGCGGGGCTCGTCGAGCGCGTCCCTCAGGTCCTCGTGAACGTCGCGGTGCCCGACCCCGGCCGGCTCGCGCAGGCCGACGGCGTGTGGAAGGCGGTGGCGGAGATCGAAGGGGACCTCGGAGACGCCGGGCGGGTGCTGCTCCGGGCGAGCGGCACCGAGCCGCTCGTCCGGGTGATGGTGGAGGCGCCGACGCACGCGCTCGCCGCCGAAGCGGCGAACCGGCTCTCCCGGGTCGTCGAGGACTGCCTCGTCTCGGGTTAGCCTCGGCCCCATGTGCGGGATCATCGGCCTCACCGGGGACGGCGGGGCGCTGGACGCGATCCTCGACGGGCTCCGGCGGCTCGAGTACCGGGGCTACGACTCGGCGGGCGTGGCGCTCGTCGACGGCGGCGCGCTCTGGCGGGAACGGGCCGCGGGGGGCAACCACTCGGTCGCCGACCTCACGGCCGCGACGGCTGCCGCGCCCCCGTCGCGCGCCGGGATCGGGCACACGCGGTGGGCGACCCACGGGAGCCCGACCGTCGCGAACGCGCACCCCCACGTCGACTGCACCGGCCGCGTCGCCCTGGTCCACAACGGGATCATCGAGAACCATGCGGAGCTCGCCGCCTCGCTGGCCGCCCGGGGCCACACCTTCACCTCGGAGACCGACACCGAGGTCCTCGTGCACCTGCTCGAGGAGGAGCTCGCCCGCGGGGCGGGGCTCGGCGACGCCATGCGCGCGACGCTCCGAACGCTGCGGGGCTCCTTCAGCGTCGTCGCGCTCGCCGCCTCCGATCCCGAGCTGATCGTGGCGGGACGCCGCTCCGTCCCGCTCCTCGCGGCGATCGGCGGCGGCGTCGGGTTCGTCGCCTCCGACGTGTCCGCGCTGCTGGGTCGAGCCGACTGCTACTACGCGCTCGAAGACGACCAGGTGGCGGAGGTGCGCCCCGGCCGGCTCCGGGTCACCGACGACGAGGGTCGCGAGGTCGTCCCGACCGCCGTCACGGTGGACCCGTCGTGGGACGTCGTCGCGGCGCAGAAGGGCGGCTTCGACGACTTCATGTCGAAGGAGCTCCACGAGCAGCCTCGAGCGGTCGCCGACACCCTCCTCGACCGGCGCGGCGCCGACGGGTCGCTCGTGCTCGACGAGCTGCGCCTCTCGCCGTACGACCTCCGGGCGGTGGACAAGCTCGTGCTGGTCGCGTGCGGGAGCAGCTTCCACGCGGGCATGGTGGCCAAGTACGCGGTCGAGCGCTGGGCGCGGCTGCCGGCAGAGGTCGAGATCGCGAGCGAGCTCCGCCACCGCGAGCACGTGCTGCACGAGCGGACGCTCGTGGTCGGGGTGAGCCAGTCGGGTGAGACGCTCGACACGCTCGAGGCGCTGCGCGAGGCGCGGCGGGCGGGCGCTCGCACGGTCGTCGTCTCCAACGTCGTCCACTCGACCATGGCGCGGGAGGCCGACGGCGCGGTCTACACCCGTGCGGGGCCGGAGGTGAGCGTGGCGTCGACCAAGTGCCACCTCGCGCAGATCGTCGCGCTGGAAGTGCTCGCACTCGCACTCGCGCAGTGGCGGGGCACCATGGGCCCGGCTGCCATCGCCTCGGTCCTCGACGAGATGCAGCGCCTCCCCGAGGCGGTCGAGGACGCGCTCGGCCGCAAGAAGGAGGTCGACGAGGTCGCGGACGCGATCGGCGGCGCCCGCGACTTCTTCTTCATCGGCCGCAACCTCGGCTACCCGGTCGCGCTCGAGGGCGCGCTCAAGCTGAAGGAGATCTCCTACCTCCGTGCCGAGGGTTACCCCGCAGGGGAGCTCAAGCACGGACCGCTCGCCCTCGTCGAGCCGGGGACGGTGGTGGTCGCCGTGCTCGACCCGCTGCGCGACAAGATGCGGTCGAACGTCGCCGAGGCCGCGGCCCGGGGCGCGACCGTGGTGAGCGTCGCCGCCGACGGCGATCCGGGCGCCGCCGGCGACCACGTGCTACGCGTGCCGGCCGTCGCCGACCCGGTGCTCGCGCCGGTGGTCGAGGTCGTGCCGCTCCAGCTCCTGGCGTACGCCCTCGCCCGACGGCTCGGCAACGACGTCGACCGGCCCCGCAACCTCGCCAAGACGGTGACGGTCGAGTGACGCAGATCGCCGGCGTCGGGGTCGACGCGGTCGACGTGGCGCGCTTCGGCGAGGCGCTCGGCCGCCGCCCGGCGATCACGACGCGGCTGTTCACCGAGGGCGAGCAGCGTGACGGCGGGGGTGACGTCCAACGGCTCGCGGCGCGTTTCGCGGCGAAGGAGGCCACCATGAAGGCCCTCGGGGGAGGGATCGGCAGCTTCGGCTGGCGCGACGTCGAGGTAGTGCGGCTCGACAGCGGCGAGCCGACGCTCCGCCTGTCTGCGGCGGCGGCCGTGCTGGCCGCTCGCCATGGCGTCGCGCGTTGGCACGTGTCGCTCACCCACACGGCGACGGTCGCGATCGCCATGGTGGTGGCCGAGGCCTGAACGTGCGACCCGTCGTGACCGTCGCCGAGATGCGCGCGGCCGACGCGGCGTCGCCCGCTTCCGAGGGGACTCTGATCCGCCGCGCCGGCACCGCGGTCGCCGTCTCGGCCCTCCGGATGCTCGGCGGCGCGTACGCAAGGCGCGTCGTGGTCGTCGCGGGGAAGGGCAACAACGGCGCGGACGGCCGGGTCGCGGCCGAGCTGCTGAGGCGCCGGGGCGCGCGGGTGTCGGTGGTCGGCCCCGACTCGAGGCTCGGCGGCTGCGACCTCGTCATCGACGCCGCGCTCGGCACCGGCCTGCGCGGCCCGTACGAGGCGCCCGAGCCGCCGCCGGGCTCACTCGTGCTGGCGGTGGACATCCCCTCGGGCGTGGACGGGGACACCGGGTCTGCGCCCGGGCGCCCGATGACGGCCGCGCGCACGGTGACGTTCGCCGCGCTGAAGCCCGGTCTGCTGCAGGGGGACGGGCCGCGCTTCGCGGGCGAGGTCGAGGTCGCGGACATCGGCCTCGGGGGCCTCCACGCGCAGATCTCGCTCGTCGAGGACGCCGACGTTGCCCGCCTGGTGCCGCGCCGGCCGGCCGACACGCACAAATGGGCGACCGCGGTCTGCGTCGTGGCCGGCTCGCCGGGGATGGAGGGCGCTGCGGTCCTCGCCGCCGAAGGCGCCGCCCGTTCGGGTGCCGGCATGGTCCGGCTCGGAGTGCCGGGCGGCGGCGACGCGCCCGGGTGCGTGTGGCCGACCGAGGCGGTCCGCTTCCCGCTCGGGTCGCGCGGGTGGGCCGGCGACGTGCTCTCCGTCCTCGGGCGCTGCCGCGCGCTCGTCGTCGGACCTGGGCTCGGCCGGACAGCCGACACGGTCGAGGGGGTCCGTGCCGTGATCGCGGGTGCCGAGGTGCCGGTGGTCGTCGACGCCGACGCGCTCTTCGCACTCGGAGACGCCGGGTCGGCACGGGCCGTCGTCGCCGGCCGCCGACCGGTCGTGGTCACGCCCCACGACGGCGAGTACTCGCGGCTCCTCGGCGAGGCGCCCGGGCCGGACCGCGTCGCGGCCGCGCGGCGTCTCGCGGGTGCGCTCGGGGCCGTCGCCCTCGTGAAGGGGTCCCTGACCGCCGTCGCGTCCGGCTCCGGGGCGGTCGTGCTCTCCGCGTCGGGGAGCGAGTGCCTCGCGACCGCGGGCACCGGTGACGTCCTCTCGGGGGTGATCGGCGCCTTCCTCGCCCGCGGCATGGCGCCGATCGACGCTGCGGCGCTCGCGGCGCACGTCCACGGCCGCGCGGCGTCCGACGGGCCGGCGGAGGGACTCGTGGCGGGCGACCTGCCGCGGCTGGTCTCGGCTCGCCTCTCCGGCTGGCTCGGGAGCCTGCCGGGCCGGCACCGGGAGGGTGCCGGTGGCTGAGGGACGGACGCGACCAGCCTGGGCGGAGGTCGACCTCGACGCGCTGGCGTCGAACGTCGCCCTCCTCGCGCGCCGTGCCGCGCCGGCCGCGCTGTGCGCGGTGGTGAAGGCCGACGCCTACGGCCACGGCGCCGTGCCCGTGGCGCGCGCCGCGATCGAGTCGGGCGCGGCGTGGCTGGCGGTCGCCCTCGTCGACGAGGGTCTCGAGCTCCGCGAGCACGGCGTCGAGGCGCCCGTCCTGGTGCTCTCCGAGGCCCTGCCCGACGCCGCCGGGGCGCTGGTCGCCGGCGGCCTCAGCGCGACGGTGACGACGCGGGCCGGACTGGAGGCGCTCGCGGCCGCGGCACGACAGACCGGCGTCCGGGCCGGCGTCCACGTGAAGGTGGACACCGGCATGCACCGGGCGGGCGCCGCGCCCGACCACGCGGCGGCCCTCGTCGAGGCCGTCGAGGCGGACCCCGCGCTCGGGCTCGAGGCGGTGTGGACGCACTTCGCGGTGGCGGACGGGGTGGACGACGACGACCGGGTGTTCACCGCGCTCCAGCTCGAGACCTTCGACCGGGTCGTCTCCGGCCTGCGCGCCCGGCCGCGGCTGCTCCACGCCGCCAACACCGCGGGCGCGGTCGCGTGGCCCTCGGCCCGGTACGACCTGGTGCGCTGCGGCATCGGCATGTACGGCTACCCGCCCTCGGCGGCCATGGCCGACGGCGGCGCGGGGGAGGACGTCGCGGCCTTCCTGGCCGGGCTGCGGCCGGTCCTCACGCTCAAGGCCCGGGTGAGCGAGGTGCGCGAGCTCGACGCCGGTCAGCGCCCCTCCTACGGGCGGCGCCGCGCCCTTCCCGAGCGCAGCGTCGTCGCGACCGTGCCGATCGGCTATGCCGACGGGGTGCCCCGCCGGTTGTTCGACACCGGGTGCCCGGTGCTCGTCGGCGGCAGGCGCAGGCCGCTCGCGGGCGTCGTCACGATGGACCAGCTGATGGTCGACTGCGGCCCGGGGGCCGCCGTGGCGCCCGGGGACGAGGTCGTCCTCGTCGGCCGCCAGGGCGGCGAGGAGATCACCGCGGCGGACTGGGCCGCGCGCCTCGGGACCATCGCCTACGAGGTGCTGTGCGGCATCGGGCCGCGCGTGCCGCGAGTCCACGCCCGCAGAAGTGCCGGGGGTGCCCGGTGAGCTTTCGTCGCGCCTCCCCACCCCGCCCATTCGTGCCCGCCGCGGGGCGTGCCGGGGGTGCCCGGTGAACTTTCGTCGCGCCTCCCTTCTGGGCGCGGGCGTCGCCGGGGGCGCGGGGCTCGCCTACCTGCTCCAGCGCACGGCGGCGGGGCGCTGGAGGGTGGGCGCCGAGGAGCTCGCCGCCGCCGGGCTCACGCTTCCGCCGGACCTCCGGCACCACTTCGTGACGACGAGCGACGGCGGGCGCATCCACGTGGTCGAGCGGGGGGAGGGCCCGACCTTCGTCCTCGTGCACGGCATCACGCTGAGCGCGGCGGCCTGGGCGCCGCAGCTCCACTCGCTCCCCGGCCGCGTCCTCGCCGTGAGCCAGCGCGGGCACGGCCAGTCGCGCGCAGGACGCGAGGGCTGCACCTTCGAGCGGCTCGCCGCGGACCTCGCGGAGGTCCTCCGCGAGCTCGAGGTCCGCGACGCGGTCCTCGTGGGCCACTCCATGGGCGGGATGGTCGCCCAGCTGCTCGCGCTGGACCGTCCCGACGACCTCTCCCGCCACGTCCGGCGGCTGCTGCTCGTCGCCTCGACGCCGGGCCCGATCGCCGGCCCGCCGCTCGCGGCGCTCGTCGCCGCCGCGTCGGCGCGCGCGTTGGCGAGCGCCGAGAGGCGGGGACGCGGGCCGTTTCCGAAGGCGGCCACGGTCTGGGCGTCGCGGGTCGCGTTCGGCGCCTCTCCCTCCCCCGCCGCGGTGGAGCTCCTCTGCGAGATGCTCGACTCGATGTCGCCGGGCGCCCTCGCCGAGCTGATGGGGCACCTGCTCGCGTTCGACGTCCGCGAGCGGCTCGCGGGGTTGACGGTGCCGGTGCACGTGGTGGTCGGGACCAGGGACGTGCTGACGCCGCCGCGCGCGGCGCGCGCGATCGCCGACCGCGTGCCCGGTTCACGGCTCACCCTCCTGCCCGGGTGCGGCCACATGGTGATGCTGGAGCGGGGGGACACGTTGTGCGATCTCGTGACCGAGTGACGCGCCTGCGGCCCTTTGGGAAGGCGGGGCATGACGGTAGCATCCGCAGGTGCTTCGTCGGATGAGCGCGGCAGAGGAGCTCGCGCGGCTGCGCGAGGACGCGTCGGGGTGCACGCGCTGCGCGCTCGCGGCGGGGCGCACCCAGGTCGTCTTCGGGGTTGGCGATCCTGCCGCGGACCTCATGTTCGTGGGCGAGGGGCCCGGTCGGGACGAGGATCTCCGTGGCGAACCGTTCGTCGGGCGGTCGGGGAAGCTGCTGGACCTGCTCATGCGCCAGGAGATCGGCATCGAGCGCGACCAGTGCTACATCGCCAACGTGGTCCTGTGCCGGCCTCCGGGCAACCGGGACCCGCTCCCCGCGGAGATCGACGCGTGCCGCCCCTATCTCGAGGGCCAGATCGACCTCGTCGCGCCGGGCGTGGTGGTGACGCTCGGCAACTTCGCGACGAAGACCCTGCTCGACACGACCGACGGCATCCGGAAGCTGAGAGGCCGCGTCTTTGCATTCCGCGGGGTGCACCTCGTGCCGACGTACCATCCGGCCGCGGCGCTGCGCGGCGGCGGCGAGGTCGTCGCGGAGATGCGCGCCGACTTCGTGCGCGCCAAGGCGCTCCTGCGCGCGGCCCGATGACCGACGCCTCCCAGGGATGCTGGTCCGAGACGGTGCGACCCTGACATGGCCTGGTCGCTGCCGGCTCGCTCTGCGTCCCCAGAGGCCACTCGGGCCCTGGCCGCGCGTCTTGCGGGTGTGGCACGGCGGGGCGACGTGATCGTTCTCCAGGGGCACCTCGGCGCAGGGAAGACCACGTTCGCCCAGGGGTTCGCGCGCGGCCTCGGCGTCGAGGGACCGGTGACGAGCCCCACGTTCACGCTCGTCCGCCAGTACCCGTGCACCCTCGGCCAGCTCGTCCACGTCGACGTGTACCGGCTGGACCACCTCGCCGAGGTCGCGGACCTGGGGCTCGCCGACCTCGTCGAGGAGGGGGTCGCGCTGGTCGAATGGGGCGACGTCGCGCGGCCGGCGCTCGGAGCGGTGACCTGGACCGTCGACATCACCCGGGACGACGGCACCGCCACCGCCGGCACCGACGGCACCGCCACCGCCACGGGAACCGCCGGCACCGCCGACGGCACCGCCACCGCCGCCGCCGGCACCGACGGCGACGACGACGAGCGGCACCTCACCGTGCACGGCGACGACGACGCCCGGCGCGACGAGGTGGCGTCCGCATTGGCGGGGCAGGTCTCAGGGGCCGCCTGATGCTGCTCGGCATCGAGACGGCAGCCGGGCTGGTGGGCGTCGCGCTCGCCGACGCGGACGGCCCGCTGGCCGGGGTGTGGCTGCGCGGCGATCGACGGCACGCCGAGACGCTCGGGCCGGCGGTCGAGCACGTCCTCACGCAGGCAGGCGCCTCGCTCGCCGACGTCGACGCGGTCGCGGTCGACGTCGGCCCGGGGCTCTTCACCGGGTTGCGGGTGGGCGTGGCGACCGCGCAGGGGCTCGCCGCCGGGCTGGGCCTCGGGGTCGTCGAGGTGACGAGCGTGGACGTCCTCGCGCAAGAGGTCTACGACGGAGGGTGGGAGGGCCCGGTCGCGGCGGTGGTCGACGCGCGCCGCGCGGAGGTGTTCGTCGCGAGCTACGAGGAGCCGGGCGTGCAGACCGAAGCGCCCTCGCGCCAGAGCCCCGAGACACTGGCCGGCAGGCTCGCGGGGGCGCCCGGCACGCTCCTCGTGGGGACCGGCGCGCACCGCTACGCCGCGCTCTTCGCCGGCGCGGGCCTCCGCGTCGCCGCCATCCGCGAGCCGTCGCCGCGCGTCCTCGTCTCGATCGCCGCCGGTAGGCTGGCGGCCGGCGCGGCGCCGGTGCCGGCGGCGGCGGTGCGACCCGTGTACCTGCGCGAAGCCGACGCACGGATCAACTGGGTGCAGCGGTGATCGAGCTCGTCCGCATGCGCCGGCGCGACCTGCGGCGGGTGATGGCCATCGAGCAGGTGGTCTTCCCCGAGCCGTGGAGCCACGGCGTCTTCGTCTCCGAGCTGTCGCTGCGGAGGGGCCGGGCCTATCGGGTCGCGCGGGTCGGGAAGGAGACGGTCGGCTACGTCGGCCTCATGTTCGTGGAGGAGGAGGCGCACGTGACGACGGTGGCCGTGGCGCCCGAGCACCAGCGGCGGGGCATCGGCACCCAGATCATGCTCGGGGCGGTGCGCATCGCCCAGGAGGAAGGGGCGCGCAGCGTCTCCCTCGAGGTCGCGGTCGGCAACGAGCGGGCGCAGGCGCTGTACCGGCGTTTCGGCTTCGTGCCAGTCGGGGTCCGGAAGGGCTACTACCAGCTGACCGGTGAGGACGCATTGGTGATGTGGGCCTACGACGTCGACTCGGCCGCGTACCGCGAGCGGCTCGAGCGGATCGAGGCGGAGGAGGCGGAGCGCGCGTGAACGTGCTCGGGATCGAGACCTCCTGCGACGAGACCGCCGCCGCGGTGGTGTCCGAGGGGCGTGTCGTCGAGTCGTCGGTCGTGTCCAGCCAGATCGACCTCCACGCGCGCTACGGCGGCGTCGTCCCGGAGATCGCGGGACGAGCCCACGTCGAGCTGCTCGTGCCGGCCGTGGAGGAGGCCATGGCGCGTGCCGGAATCGAGCGCCCCGACGCGGTGGCCGCGACCTACGGCCCCGGCCTCGTCGGGTCCCTGCTCGTCGGGCTGTCGGCGGCCAAGGGGCTCGCGATGAGCTGGGGCGTGCCCTTCGTCGGCGTGAACCATCTCGAGGGCCACCTCTTCGCCCCGGTGATCGAGGAGCCCTCCCTGCGCTGGCCGCTCGTGGTCCTGCTCGTGTCCGGCGGCCACACGCTGCTCGTCCACGCGGCCGCGCCGGGACGCTACCGGCTGCTCGGCCAGACGCTGGACGACGCGGCAGGAGAGGCGTTCGACAAGGTGGCGCGCTTCCTCGGCCTCGGCTACCCGGGCGGCCCTGCGATCGACCGCGTCGCGAAGGAGGGGGACCCCGCCGCGTTCACGTTCCCCCGGGCGATGCTCGGCGACGGCTACGACTTCTCGTTCTCCGGGCTCAAGACCGCGGTCGTCCGCGCCGTGGAGCGCCGGCCGGAGGCGGCGACTCCGGACGTCGCGGCGGCGTTCCAGGACGCCGTGGTCGACGTGCTCGTCACCAAGGCCGCGCGCGCGGTGCGCGCCACCGGCGCCAGGGGGCTCTGCCTGGGCGGCGGGGTCGCCGCCAACTCGCTGCTGCGCCGCCGCGCCCTCGAGGCGGTCGACGTGCCGACCTATCTCCCGAGCATGGCCATGTGCACCGACAACGCGGCGATGGTGGCGGCGGCGGGCTCGTTCCGACTCCTGCGGGACGGGCCGAGCCCGCTCTCGCTCGCCCCCGACCCGGGTCTCTTCTTGGAGTTCGAGCGATGAGCCCCCCGACGGCCTACGACGTCTCGCGCGAGGAGCTCGCCGCGCTGCTCGACGGCCAGCCCGCCTACCGGGCGCGCCAGGTCTGGGACGGTCTGCACCGCAGGGCGCTCCGCCCGGCCGAGATGACCGACCTCCCGCTCGAGCTCAGGGCGGAGCTCGACGAGCTGCTGCCGGCGGCGCTCAGCGAGTCGGCCCGGCGCACCACGGACGGCGGCGGCACGGTCAAGTGGCTCTTCGGGCTCCATGACGGGGGCCGGGTCGAGACCGTGCTGATGGAGTACCCCGGGCGCGTCACGGTGTGCGTGTCGACGCAGGCGGGCTGCGCGATGGGCTGCGCGTTCTGCGCGACGGGGCAGGCGGGATTCGACCGGCAGCTCACCGCCGGCGAGATCGTGGAGCAGGTCGTCGTGGCGGTCCGGGCCGCCAGGCCGCGGCGCGTGTCGAACGTCGTCTTCATGGGGATGGGCGAGCCTCTCGCCAACTACGAGCGCATGTGGGCGGCGGTCGAGCGCATCCACGGCGGCGTCGGCATCTCTGCCCGGCACCTCACGGTCTCGACCGTGGGGCTCGTGCCCGGCATCCGCCGGCTGGCGGGCGAGCCGCTTCCGGTGAACCTCGCGGTCTCGTTGCACGCCGCCAACGACGCGCTGCGCGACCGGCTCGTGCCGATCAACCGCCGCTACCCGCTCGGGGAGCTGGCCGAGGCGTGCGCGGGGTACGTGGGCGCCACCGGGCGGCGGCTCTCCATCGAGTGGGCGATGATCGACGGGACGAACGACCGGCCCTCGGACATGGCCGAGCTCGCCCGCTTCGCCCGTCCCCTCGGCGCCCACGTGAACCTGATCCCGCTCAACG
>JAKATH010000001.1 GCA_021828055.1 Actinomycetes bacterium | reverse complement strand
GAGGCGGAAGGACGGCCGCGCCTGGCCGCGGCCCCGACCCGGATCCGATCGGCGGGATCGGGACCTTCGACCCTGTGAGCGTGACGTGGCGAGTCGGCAGCATCTCCCGATGGGCACGTGTCGGAGCGGCTGGTGGTTGGCGGCCTGACGACGCGCGAGGTGCTGGAGGCCGTGGCACGGACGATCCCGGACACCGCCGAGGGCGTGGTGACGAGGGTCGACATCAGGGACGGCTGGGGGGGCGCGGTCCACGTCCGAGTGCACACGCTGCGCAGACGGGGCGAGGACGAGGAGTTCGGCCGGCGGCTCCGACAGGAGGTGGCTGAAGCCGTGAGGGTGCGGCACCTCGTCGAGATCGTCTGGTCGTCCGCCGGCTGATGTGGAACGGAATGTCAACCCCTGGCGTGGATCGTTCTCCGGGCGGTTTTCGGACGCGCTGAACCAGAGGTTCAGCGCATAGCTGCTCGTTGGCAGGCGACGGGGTCCCCTGGGTCAAGACGGAGCGCCCGCAGCGAAGCGAGGACGAACGGTCTTGACCCAGGGGTGGCGGCTGCTACGCCCTCCCCGTGCCGCTCGGCGGTGAGCGATCGAGAACCCGACCATGCACCGGGACACTGGTGCGGTTCGACGAACCGCCACGCTGATGTTCGCGGGTTGGGACCGCAAGATGACGATGCGCAGAACGGTGCCCCTCACTGAGTTCGCGTCCGGGCACGAGGGCCCGGGTTCGCACAGCCGAAACGGGGATCTTCTCTGCCGCGGCGGCGGCCCGGTGCATGGTGGAGGCCTCGCTCACGACCCCGCCGAGGGTCGGGCGAGCTGGATGGTTGGCATGTCAGGCGACCATCTCGGCCCACAAGAAGCCCGCCAGCTCCCGAGCCACCGCGGTCACCACGACGTTGCGTGAGCTCTTGGTGGCCGCCAGGCGGCGGAACTTGGCCGTGAGGTGGACCTGGGCCTTCCAGGCCCGGGCGATCGTCTCATCGGTGGCCCGGGCCTGGCGGCGGCGAATGACGGCGCCGGCGGCCGGGCGGTGCTGGTAGGACCAGGCCGACTCGACGAGGGCGGTGCGCAGGTGGACGTTGCCGGTCTTGGTGATCCGCCCCCGCCTGGTGCGGTCCCCCGAGGAGTACTCGGCCGGGGTGAGCCCACAGAAGCCCATGAAGGAGCTGGCACGGGGGAACCGGGCCCAGTCACCCACCTCGGCGGCGAGCGACAGGGCCCCGAGCTCGGTCACGCCGCGGTAGGCGGCGAGCCGGGCCACCGCCTCGGCGAACGGGCCTTGGTCGAGGTAGCACTTGAGATCGGCCTCGACCGCGGCCAGCTCGACCTCGATCCCCGAGAGCACCGAGCGGTAGCGGGCGTAGGTGCGGGTGAGGGCCTCGTCACTGAAGGTGACCTTGGCCAGCCACGCCTCGTGGCGCATGGTCCAGTGCACCCCGTCTCGGAACACCACGTTGTGGCGGAGGAGGAACTTGACCAGGCGGTGCCGGGCCCGGACCCGGTCGGTGACCAGGTCGCTTCTCGTCCGGCACAGGTCCCGGATCGCCTCTTCGGCCTCGGTCGGCATCCGCACCGCGGTGAGCTGGCCCGCCCGGTGGAGCTCGGCCAGGCGCCGGGCGTCGCGGCGGTCGGTCTTCACCCGGGCGCCGGCGGCGACGGGGATGAGCGAGGGGGCGATGACCTCGCAGGCGACTCCCCAGCCCCCGAGCAGCCGGGCCAGGGAGTAGCCGGTGGGGCCGGCCTCGTAGCAGACCGAAACCGCCCCGGGGTCTCCGAGCCCGCTCACAAAGCGCCTGATGGACGGCTCGTCGGGGAAGAACCGGTCGACCACGGCGGTATCGGCGCCGGGGACGAGAACGGCTGAGGTGATGGAACTCTTGTGGACGTCAAGCCCGACGAACGTCGTGCCAGACTGGGACTGATGATGGAACATGGCTGGCTCCTTCAGTATGTGGCACCGCCCAATACGGTGACCCACGCTGGATCAACCTTTGCTGAACGGCGCCAGCCGTTCCATCGTCACTGAGCCGTCTGTGTGCGATCCTGCACCGTGGTGTCGCGGACGATCGTGAGAGTCACCGTGCCGGATGGCTCGGAGAACCCGAGCAAGTGGGAGCGCGACGCGCGGATCGGCGACGGACAGGTGGTGCACGTCCGCCCGATCCTTCCTGACGACGCGGCAATGCTGGTGAAGTTCCACGCGTCGCTGTCGCCGCAGTCTGTCTACTTGCGCTTCTTCAATTTCCACCCCGAGCTCAGCGCCCGAGAGGTGGAGCGCTTCACCCACGTGGACTACGCAGCTCGGCTCGCGCTGATCGTGCTGGCGGAGGACCGGCTCGTCGCGGTCGGCCGGTACGATCGGGTGGAGGGCACCGACGAAGCCGAGGTGGCGTTCGTCGTCGAGGACTCCTACCAGAACCTGGGGATCGGCACGCTGCTCGCGGACGAGCTCGCGCGGGCGGCTCGCGTCCAGGGGATCGGGGTGTTCGTGGCCGACACGCTCACGGAGAACGCCCCGATGCTCGAGATGTTCGCCAAGACCGGGTTCCCCGTGACGACCAGCTTCGAAGAAGGGGTCGTGAAGGTCAGGTATTCGATCGAGCCCGTTCGCGAGTACCTCGAGGTGCTCGCGCGGCGAGAAGCCGCCAGGCTCGTCGGCGCGAGAGGCGACGCAGGAAGAGAGGCCGGCGCTCCTTGTTGATCCTGGCGGGCCCCGTCGGCCAAGTGGAGCACGACGGAGGCTCTCATCCGGAGCGTCCGGCTCGCATCGCCGCAGTGCTGCAGGGGATCGGGGACCTGCGGCTGGGAAGCGACCTTGTGACCGTCGGAGCGCGTCGTGCATCCCGAGAGGAGCTCGCCCGCGTCCACGACGAGCGGTACCTCGACGATCTGGAGGCGTTCTCACGTCGCGGCGGCGGGTTGCTCGACCAGGACACGTACGTCACGAGCACGTCATGGGACGCGGCCCTCCGTGCCGCCGGCGCGGGCCTCGCGGCGATCGACGCGTTGGGCTCCCGGGCCGAGGGGTTCGCGTTCGTCGCGGCCCGCCCGCCCGGTCATCACGCCGAGCGCGGGCGTGGGATGGGCTTCTGCCTCCTGAACAACGTCGCGGTGGCAGCGGCCGCGCTCACGGCAAGAGGGGCGCGCGTCGTCGTCGTCGATTGGGACGTCCACCACGGCAACGGCACCCAGGAGATCTTCTGGGACGATCCCGCCGTCCTCTACGTCTCGACGCACCAATGGCCGTTGTACCCTGGCACCGGCAGGCCCGAGGAAGTCGGTGGGGACGAGGCGATCGGGACCACGCTGAACGTGCCGGTGCCGCCGGGCGCGACCGGCGACGTGCTGCGGGAAGCGCTCGATGACGTGGTGGCGCCGGTCGTCGACGCGTTCCGCCCGGACTGGGTCCTCGTATCGTGCGGGTTCGACGCCCATCGGGCGGACCCTCTGGCCGAGCTCGCTCTGTCGAGCGGCGACTTCGCCGCGCTCGCCTGCACGGTGGCGGCGTTCGCGCCGGCACCGGGCCGGACGGTGCTGTTCCTGGAGGGCGGCTACGACCTCCAGGCGCTTCGCCGCTCGACCTCCGCCACTGTCGGCGCGCTCCTCGGCGATCCGTCGGAGAACGAGCCACCGACGTTCGGCGGCCCGGGCACGGACGCGGTGCACGCCGCTGCGCTGGCCCGCGAGCGCGCCGTGGACGACGCGTGGGACCGGCGGAACGGCCTTGCGTTGCTGGACGCGCCGGTCACGCGGCCGCCTCCCCTCGGGCACTCGCGATCCAAGAGCGCTCCATGACGCCGCAGATCCCGGCGCCGGCCGGACGAAGGACGAAGATCGTCGTCGGCGATCAGGCCGCGTCGCGCGCGCGGCGGATCTCCTCGAGCGTGAAGGTGATCTCCTCGACCAGGTAAGGACTGAGCGTGGCGCGCGCTGGGCGCTTGCCTCGGGGGACTCGAGTGGACGGGCGACGCTTCGTGTTCTCCATGTTGGACTCCTTGCCGCAGCCGATGGACCATCGTCGCCGCCCGTCCGACCACAGGTGGCGTCTCGTGCCCATTCGACCTCTGGAGGTCGAGGGCAGGCAGGGCCCAACGGCCCATCCTCGGCTCCGTGGGAAGAGGCCGGAGAGCCACCGGCAGCGCCGCGCGCTCCGAGTCCCTCGACGGGCACCTTTGCAAGAGGGACTTCGAGCGCGGGAGGAGGCGATCAGGTCATCAGACCGGCACGCGCCAGAGGATCGAGGTGCCTCCGCCTTCCGGCGTGCCGAGCTCCAGCTCGCCGCCGAGCTTCTCCGCCCGGCGTCGAAGGTTCGCGAGCCCGAGGCCCGTGCCGGTGCTGCCGTCGCCCATCGCAGCCGCGAGCCCTCGGCCGTCGTCCACGATCTCGAGGGTCACCGATGCGGTGTCGGCCTGGAGGCGCACCGAGGCGCGCGACGCCTTGGAGTGACGGCCGACGTTCGTGAGCGCCTCGCGGATGGTGAAGAGGAGGTGCTCGGCGATCGGCTCCGGGATGCTCGTGTCGACCGGGCCGTCGAAGGACACCGAGACGTCGAACCCGACGACCGGGCGCAGCTCGCGCACGAGCGCGAGCACGCTCGCGCGCAGTCCGGGCCTCGGTGAGGATGTGCTCGCGAGGTCGAAGATCGACGACCGTATCTGCCGGATGGTCTCGTCGAGGTCTCTGATAGCGTGCTGGATGCGCTCGACCGTCGGTGGCTCGAGCGGCGGTTTCGCGAGCCCCTGGAGGGACAGCCCGACCGCGAAGAGCCGTTGGATGACGACGTCGTGAAGGTCCCTCGCGATGCGGTCTCGATCCTCGAGCACCGCGATCTCCTGCACCCGCTCGTGGAGGCGCGCGTTCTCGATCGCGATCGCTGCGGCGTGCGCGAACGACATCACGAGAGCCTCGTCGTCTTCGGTGAACTCGGACCACCCGATCTTGTCGGCGAGGTAGAGGTTGCCGTAGACCTCGTCGTGGGCCGCGACGGGGACGCCGAGGAACGAGCGCATCTGAGGATGGCCCGGAGGGAACCCCGCGCTGTCCGGGTGGTCCGAGATGTTCGCGAGCCGAAGAGGCTTGGGGTCGGTGACGAGGATCCCGAGCAGGCCGAGGCCGGTGGGCGGGTGCCCGATGGCCTGCGCCTCTTCGTCCGAGATGCCGACGGCGATGAGCTCGGCGATCGCGTTGCGTTCGTCGTTCAGCACGCCGAGCGCGCCGTAGCGGGCGCCGGTGATGGAGCACGCCTCCTGGACGAAGTGGCGCAGGAGGACAGGCATGCTCAGGTCCTCCTCGAGGAGGAGCACCGCCTCGAGGAGCCGCCGCAGCCGGGCGGGGTCGTCAATGTGCCGGTATGGCACGGCCGATCCTATCGGTACGGGGCTGCGTCCGATCGCTTCCCTCGGTGCGAGCATAGGGCGTGCCGAAGGCCCTCCGAGCAGCCCTGCACCGGTGAGCAGCCTTCAGGACATGGGGCTCTGCGTGTGACCGAGGACCCTGTTGCCCCATGGCTCCTGCGCTCAAGAGTGGTCCCGGGAGTGCAGCCGCGGGCCGACGGTCCCCGAGTGTCGTGGAGTGGCGGACACGAGATTGGCGACGATGTCGATGTACAGCGAGCTCCTGGCCATGTCGTTGAGCCAGGAGGACGAGACTTCGGAAGCCGACGCCTCGAGCGAGAAGCGCTTCCTCGAGCAGCTCTCCGAGTGCCGTGACCGGCTCCGTGCCGACCAGTCGATCGCCTCCGCGCGCCGGCCAGACGCTCCGTCGCGCGTTGCCACGGAGCTGCGGTACGACCGTGCGCTGATCGGTCTTTGCAGCCTTCACGAGATCCCATGTGGAGCCTGGCGGTTCACATGCCCGCAGGAGGAGCGGAGGCGTCTGGAAGAGGCGCTGGAAGCTGCCGGAGTGGACGTGCGCGCGCCCCGGCGGCGTGACAACATGCGCCGCGCCGCGACGGGCGGCGGTCACGAGCCGCCCGTCGGCTCCTCACGGGCGAGCGCGCCGCGCCGCTCGGCCAGCTTCGTCGCGTAGACCGCCGCCTCGGTGCGACGCTCCATGCCGAGCTTCGCGAGCAGGTTCGAGACGTAGTTCTTCACGGTCTTCTCCGCGAGGAAGAGCTCCTCGCCGATCTGCCGGTTGGTCCGGCCTTCGGCGATCCGGTCGAGGATCCGTCGCTCCTGGGGGGTGAGGGTGGCGAGCCGCTCGTCCTCCTGGGGGCCGCGCCGCAATCTGTCGAGGACCCGCTCGGTGAGCTTCGGGTCGAGCAGCGTCCCACCTGCGCCCACCTTGCGGATGTCGGCGACGAGGTCGTTGCCCCCGACCTGCTTGAGGACGTAGCCGGCCGCACCGGCCATGATCGCTGCGAGCAACGCCTCGTCGTCGGCGTAGGAGGTGAGCATCAGGCACGCGATCTGCGGGTGGTCGGACCGGATCTGGCGGCAGACCGCGATGCCGCTCCCGTCGGGGAGGCGAACGTCGAGGATGGCGACGTCTGGCTTCGCGAGCGGGATCCGGACCAGTGCCTCCTGGACGCTTCCCGCCTCGCCGACGATGGCGATGTCCTCTTCGGATTCGATCAGCGAGCGGAGCCCGGCCCGCACGACCTCGTGGTCGTCGACGAGGAAGACCCGCAGGCTCATGCGAAGAGTCTGCCACGCGTGGGCCAGGTCGGCGGGGTGGTCACGCCGTCGGTGGAGTCGTCGCGCCTCTCGGGCCGCACCGGCGACAATGCGCGGTCCTGAATTCCCTGCGGGCGCCGAGGCCCCTGCATCCATGTCGACCCATGTCAGGCTGCGCCCGCGATCGCGTGGCCCCCCGGGGGCCGGGCGAGCTCGCGGCGCACCGTGGACTGCGGCTCGCCGCTGCCGGGCAGAGGGCGGCCGGCGAGCTCCTGCAGCACCGCGGCGTCGATCGTCTCTTCCAAGAGCAGGCGGGCTGCAACCCTTTCGAGCACGTCGCGTGCGGGTGACAGGAGGTCGCGGGCGCACGAGAGCGCCTCATCGAGGAGGGCCTGGACGGAGGCGTGGACGCGCTCGGCGAGAACGCCGATGCGCGTCTCCTCGGGAAGGACGAAGCCGGGTCCCGTCGAGCCCATGCCGTACTCGGTCACCATCCGGCGCGCGAGCTCCGTCGCCGCTTTGAAGTCCTGGGCCGCCCCCTGGGTGAAGTCGTCGCCGAGGAGCAGCTCTTCGGCCGCGCGCCCGGCCATCGCGACGGCGAGCTGCGCAGTGGCCTGCCGGCGGCTGAGGAACATGTCGTCGTGCCCGGGGAACCACGTCACCCCGCCCGCCTGTCCTCGCGGGACGATGGAGACCGAGATGGGGTCTGCCGCGTGCTCGAGCCAGAGGCCGACGAGCGCGTGGCCAGCTTCGTGCCACGCCGTGATCCGGCGGTCCCCGGCTGCGACTGACACGGACTTGCGGGCAGGACCGAGCGCGACGGTCGCGAGCGCCTCGTCCAGCTCGGAGCTCGTGATGGAGTGCTTCCCCGCGCGCACCGCGAGCAACGCCGCGGTGTTGACGAGATTGGCGAGGTCGGCCCCGCTGAACCCGGCCGTTCGGCGGCTGAGCACGTCGGGGTCCACGTCCGGGGCGACGTGGCGTCGGTGGAGGTAGAGGTCGAGGATGCGCAGCCTGCCTCGTCGGTCGGGGGTGGGCACGGCGATCTGCCGGTCGAAGCGGCCGGGGCGCAAGAGCGCCTGATCGAGGATGTCCGGGCGGTTCGTGGCCGCAAGCACGATGACCGACGCCGACGTGGCGAACCCGTCCATCTCGACGAGGAGCTGGTTCAGCGTGCTCTCCCGCTCCTCGTTGCCCGGCACCGAGTGGCTGCTCCTCGACCTGCCGATCGCGTCGAGCTCGTCGATGAAGACGATCGCCGACTCCGCCTCCCGCGCCCGGTCGAAGAGGGCGCGGACGCGCGCCGCGCCGACCCCGACGTAGCTCTCGACGAACTCCGACGCCGAGATCGCGAAGAACGGCACGCCCGCCTCCCCGGCGACGGCGCGGGCGAGCAGGGTCTTGCCGGTTCCCGGCGGCCCGACGAGGAGGAACCCACGGGGCAGGTCGGCGCCGGCAGCCTGGTACCTCTCGGGGTCCTTCAGGTAGTCCACGAGCTCAGAGAGGTCGTCGACAGCCTCGTCCAGCCCTGCGACGTCGCTGAAGCGGGTCGGCGGCACTTCGGCCTGCTCTCCGTGACCCTTGGCGAACCCCGCCGGGTTCGCGGCCGACTGCGAGCCGCCGAACCTGCCCGGATGCACGCCGGCCCCCGAGCGGCGGCGGCGCGCGGCAAGCGCGATCCACAGGGCGACGAGGAAGGTGCCCCCGCCGATTGCGGCGACCGCCGTCGCGTAGGACCCCCCCTGGGCCGCCGGCGCCGCAGAGAGGTTCACGCGGTCGGCCAGGAGCTGTTCGGTGAGGCGGACGCCGTAGCCAGAGGGGTAGGCGGACTCGTAGTCCCGCGTAGCGCCGCCCTCCGTGAAGGTCCCGCTCACCGTGTCGGCGGCTGTGTCCAGCACGGCCGAACGGATGGCGCCTCGCCGCGCGAGCGAGAGGAGCTGGCTGAGCGGCAGCGTCGCCACCCCGTTGGCGGCGCGCTCGGCCGAGGGTGCCGCCGACGCGCTGGGCGCGGGCCACAGGACGGTGGTGCTCGCCGCGCTGATCGCGAGGGTGGCGAGGATGCTTCCCGCCGCTCCGCGCGCCCTTTGGCTCGGGCCAGGGCTCTGGCCGCGGGGGCCGTGGGGGCGCCAGACGTTGTGGGTGGTGGTCACGCTCTCCTCCCTCCAAAGCGTTTCTCGCGGGCACGGAGCGCCGGGAGGGTCGAACGTCCCTTCTGGAGCCGAAGGACCCGAAGAAGAGCCGGACGAGGCGTCTCGAGAGCGCTCGGCGAGGCGAAGGGACTTCCGTCTCTAGCCCGCCGCTGACTGGTGGGTTACTCCTGGCTCGAACCTGCGCGACCACGCGCGGGGAACGGAGGCGGAGACGATGCGGTACGACCGAGGAGACTCCGGCGACCACCCCGGCCAGCGAGACATCGACCTCATGCGCATGTACCTCGACGAGCTCGGGTGGCACGCGCTCCTCCTCCGAGAAGACGAGGTGCGCCTCGCCAAGGCGATCGAGGAGGGCGAGCACGCAGCGGCAGAGCTGGAGCAGGGACGACGGATGAGCCGCAAGCGGAGGCAGGCGCTGCACAAGACGGTCGAAGCGGGCAGCCGTGCCCGCCAGGAATTCACGAGGTCCAACCTCCGCCTGGTCGTCTCGATCGCCAAGCGCTACCAGCACCGCGGCGTCGACCTGGCCGATCTGGTCCAGGAGGGAAACGTCGGATTGCTCCATGCGATCGAGAGGTTCGACTGGCGGCGGGGGTACAAGTTCTCGACGTACGCGACCTGGTGGATCCGAAAGGGCGTGGCGCAGGCCGTCGGAGACTCTTCGTCGGTGCGGCTCCCTCGGCACCGTCGCGATCAGGCGCGGATGCTGTCGGAGACCGCGGAGCGGCTCGAACGGCACCTGGGTCACGCTCCCGGGACGCGCGAGCTCGCCGACGAGACCGGCATGAGGGTGGCGGACGTGGTCGCGATCCGCAGAGCCGCCGCACCCGTGGCGTCGCTGTCCGCTCTGATCGACGAAGACGGCAGCGAGCTCGGAGAGCTCGTCGCGGACCCTTCGAGAGACGTCGGCGACGTCGCGATCTCAGCTGTCCTTCCGGGTGAGGTCGGCAACCTCCTCGAGCATTTGCCGGCGTCGGCGGCAACGGTCCTCCGCATGCGCTACGGCATCGGCCCATCCGACGGCCCCCGCACCGCGGCGGAAGTGGGCGCGGCACTGTCGATCTCCGCCGAGCGTGTACGGCAGATCGAGATGCGCGCGATCGCGACGTTGCGCCACCGGCTCGAGCGGAGCTCCTGGGCCTCCTGACGAGTCGCGACGGTCCAAACGTTGTGACTTTCGGCCCGCAGCCGAAGGACCTCTGGCCCTCCACTGACCGCTCTTCGAAGAGCACGCTGTCTTCGAGACGCCCCAAAGAGGGCGTCAGGAGACCCCGAGCGGGTCGACAAAGGGAGCGGACACCATGAAACGCAAGACCCTCGACATGATCCTCACGAGCGCCGGCGCAGTCCTCACGGTCGTCCTGATCGCGGCGGGAGCGCTTCTCCTGTGGGGGTCCAACTTCACCAGCGACCAGGTGCACAACCAGCTGGCACGCCAGGAGGTCACGTTCCCGACGGCCAAGACAATCAACACACCGAAGAGCGAGAACTACCCCTCGCGAGCCGTGCAGCTGCCATACGCGGGCCAGCGGGTGCTCAGCGGCGCGCAGGCGAAGGCCTACGCGTACAAAGTGCAGATGGACGTCTACGGGATGCCGTTCCACGGCGTCTACTCGAAGATCTCCGCGTATGCGATGGCACACCCCGGGACAACGAAGATGGCAGCCCTCGTGACAACCAGCTTCAGAGCGGTGACCCTCGAGGGGCTCCTCTTGGAGGCCTACGCCTTCTCGGTCTTCGGGACGCTCGCCTTCGACGGGGCGCTGGCGGCCTTCGGCGCAGCCTTCCTGATGCTGGTCCTCACGGGTCTCGGCGTCCGCCACGTCTCGAGGACCTCAGTGGCGGAGGAGTTCCCCAAGGCGCGGTCGACCGAGATCGCCAAGGCGGCGTGAGCGCTCCGCAGCCTGGCGGTCTTCCCTGACGTCGGGCGCCTGCCGACTCCAGGGACGGCGTACCGCCCCGCTCGACGGGTCTCTGTCGAGCGGGGCGGTGTCGCGCCCGGCCTCCGTCCTGTAGACACTCCGGCATGGCGGCGCGACGCAGCGTTGAGGAGCTCGAGTTCCGCCCGCCCACGACTGCGGCGGTGCTCGACTGGATGCGCGCGCTCTCCGAGGCGCACGACGGTTGGATGAACCTCCTCCCCGGAGTGCCCGAAGACGAGGTGGAGCCGCCCTCGCGGGGGGTCTTCTCGGCCCTCTTCGGGACCGCGCAGCCTCCTGTGAGCATGTGCACCTGGATGCCGGCAGGAGGTGGAAGGGGTGGGACCGGCGTGCAGAGCGTCGGCATCCTCCACCCGCGAGGGCGTCGTGCTGCGCCGCAGCTGGCAGAGCTCGGGGTGCCCGTGCCGTCGGGCTGGCGCGTCAGGCAGGACCACTCCAGACGAGGGCTGATCGTCCACCCGCCCGCCGGCGCGTCGACGCCCGAGGTGCTCGACTGGATGCTCAGGGCAGGGACCGCGCTCGCCGTGGCGCCGCTGACCGGGACGTGGCAGGCGCGGGTCTTCCTGCCCCGGCAGGCGTCAGCCCCCTGAGAGGTCGGCCACGTCGTAGGACCAGAGCTCGCTCGAGGTGGCGACCCCCCCTCCCTGGGTGGCGTCCGCCGCCCCGGCCGCTCCACGGTGGCCGTGCGCGAACGCCGGGGACGCGACCCATGCCCGGAACGCGGCGTCGTCGCGCCAGCGGGTCACGACGAGCCAGGTGCCACGGCCGTCGGTCGGCCGGAGGAGCTCGAACCCCTCGAATCCTTCGGCCCGCTCCACCTGGCCGGCACGCGCGGCGAAACGGCGTGCGAGCTCGGCGCTTTGATCGGCTGGGACGGTGATGGCATTGATGCGCACGACGGTCATGGACCACATCATGGCCGCACCTGGAGGGCCGGCTCGTTCCATCGTCCGCCCCGCCCGGTGCGATCGGGAGCGGCCTGGAGGCGGCAGCGCGCCAACACGGAATACCGCCCCGCCCGGTGCGATCGGGAGCGGCCTGGAGGCGGCAGCGCGCCAACACGGAATACCGCCGGCACCAAGAGGTGTTGAACCTCTGCCCAGGTGGGATCGCTCAGGCCCGCCGCAGCACGAGAGATCGGAGAGATCCCGTTGGACAGGTTGACCCTTCCCCTCCTCCCGCTCAAGTCGGGAGTCATGCTCCCCGGCATGGTGTTCACGATCGCCCTCGAGTCTGCCGAGGCGCTGGCGGCGGCGGACGCGGCCACGTCGGCGGGCGGGAGGCTGCTGCTCGTTCCCCACATCGAGGGGCGCTACGCGTCCGTTGGCGCCGTCTCCGAGATCACCGAGCGCGGGGAGCTCCCCGGCGGGCTCGTCGCCATCGTCGTGCGAGGGGAACAGCGAGCGCACATCGGGACCGGGGTGCCGGGCACCGGTGAGGCGCTATGGGTCGAGGCCGAGCCCGTGGACGAGGGACCGGCGACGCCCGTCGCGGCCGAGCTCGCCCGTGAGTACCGTGCGGTGCTCGAGAACATCCTGCTCGGGCGCGGCGAGCGCCGGGTCGTGGCGCAGCTTCGAGAGGTCGCCGATCCCGGGCGGCTCGCCGACCTCGCCGGGTACTCGCCCGACCTCACGCTCGCGCAGAAGGTGCAGGTGCTCGAGACGATCGACGTGGAGGCTCGCCTGCAGCTCGTGCTCGGCTGGGCTCGTGACACCCTGGCCGACCTGGCGCTCCGGGAGCGGATCAAGAGCGACGTGGAAGAAGGGATGGAGCGGACGCAGCGCGAGTTCCTGCTCCGTCGCCAGCTCGAGGCGATCCGCAAGGAGCTCGGTGAGCTGGGCGGACGAGAGGGGGAGGAGGATCCCGACGACTACCGGGCCAAGTTGGCGTCGCGCGAGCTTCCTGCCAAGGTGCGTGCGGCGGTGGAGCGGGAGGTCGACCGGCTGGAGCGCACCAGCGAGCAGAACCCCGAGAGCGGCTGGATCCGCACCTGGCTCGACACGGTCCTCGACCTGCCGTGGTCCGTCGAGTCGGAGGACCGGTTGGACGTGGCGGCGGCCGCGCAGATCCTCGACGAGGACCACGAGGGGCTCCGTGACGTGAAGGACCGAATCCTCGAGCACCTGGCGGTCCGCAAGCTCCAGACCGAACGCGGGCTTGCGCTCGCCGAGGGGCGGGGCGCGGGCGCGATCCTCGCGCTCGTCGGCCCGCCCGGGGTCGGGAAGACCTCGCTCGGCGAGTCGGTGGCCCGCGCGCTCGGGCGCAAGTTCGTCCGAGTCGCGCTGGGCGGAGTGCGCGACGAAGCCGAGATCCGCGGTCACCGGCGCACCTACGTCGGGGCGCAGCCTGGCCGGCTCGTTCGCGCGCTGCGCGAGGCGGGCACGATGAACCCGGTGCTTCTTCTCGACGAGGTGGACAAGATCGGCGCGGACTACCGCGGCGATCCATCGTCTGCGCTGCTCGAGGTGCTGGACCCCGCACAGAACCACACCTTTCGCGACCACTACCTCGAGGTGGAGCTGGACCTGTCCAGGGTCCTTTTCATCGCGACCGCAAACGTCGTGGACACCGTGCCGGCTGCGCTTCTCGACCGGATGGAGGTAATCCGTCTCGACGGCTACACGGAAGCGGAGAAGGTCGCGATCGCGCGTCACCACCTGCTGCCGCGCCAGGTGTCCCGGGCGGCGCTGCACGCGGGAGAGCTCGACGTGACGACCGAGGCCTTGCAGACGATCGTGGCCGACTACACCCGTGAAGCGGGAGTCCGGTCGCTCGAGCGGGAGCTCGGCCGGCTCGCTCGGAAGGTTGCGACGGCGCTGGCCTCCGACAAGGCCGCGACCCCGGTCCTGGTCGACGCCGCCGACCTCCGCAGCTGGCTGGGCCGGCCCCGGTACTTCTTCGAGCCGGCCGACCGAACCGGCGTTCCCGGTGTGGCGACGGGGCTCGCGGTCACGGGAGCCGGAGGCGAAGTGCTGTACGTGGAGGCGTCGCTGTCGGACGGCCCCGAGGGGCTGACGCTCACCGGCCAGCTCGGCGACGTCATGAAGGAGTCTGCGGAGATCGCGCTCTCCTTCGTGCGGTCGCACGCCGTCGAGCTCGGGGTCGATCCGGGGGCGTTCGCCGGAAAGCGGTTCCACCTCCACGTGCCCGCGGGCGCGGTCCAGAAGGACGGCCCGTCGGCGGGGGTGACCATGACCACCGCGCTCGTGAGCCTCCTGACGGGTGTGCCCGTGCGGCCGGTCGTGGGCATGACCGGCGAGGTGACGCTCCGGGGCCGGGTCCTCCCCATCGGCGGGGTGAAGCAGAAGGTGCTGGCCGCGCATCGCGCGGGGCTCTCCGAGGTCGTCCTGCCCGTGCGGAACGACCCAGATCTCGAGGACGTCCCCGAGGACGTGCGCGCGCAGATGACCTTCCATCTCGCGCGCACCGTCGCGGACGTGCTCGGCCCCGCCTTCCGGGACGACCGGGCGACGTGGGGCGAAGAGGGCGAAGAGGGAGAAGAGGGAGAAGCCGTGGAAGGCGGAGCGGCGGACACCGCGAACGCGGGGGGAGACGCGCTCCCGGCGGTCGCGTGAACGCGGCGGCGACGAGAGGATCACGTGCGTGGAACACGTGCAACCAACGCAGGACACAGACATCATCCGCCGCATCGGGGAGCTCGCAGACGAGGAGCGGCGCCTAGAGGAGGCGCACGCGGCCACGTCTCTAGGGCTGGGCCAGGACGAGCGAGACCGTCTCGAGCGGCTGCAGACGACGCTCGACCAGCTCTGGGACCTGCTCCGGCAGCGGCGGGCCCTGCGGCGCGCAGGCCGTGATCCTGACGGAGCGGAAGAGCGCCCCGTCGAGACCGTGGAGCACTACCAGCAGTGACGGAGAGAGCACCCAGCAGGAGGCCCTTCGGGCGGCCCGCAACGGCGGCCCGCAACGGCGGCCCGCAACGGCGGCCCGCGACGGCGGCCCGCAACGGCGGCCCGCGACGGCGGCCCGAGGCCGTCTGCACCTTCGGACACCGCGCCTCGCCGGCGCGTCGGAGCCGGCCCTCAGCGGCGAGAGCCCGGGTGAGCAAGGGTGAGCAGGAACTCGCCGCCGTCCACCCCCCACTGGCGGTCGACCGTGAAACCGGCTCGGACCAGCTCCGCCTCGATGCCCGCAGGTGTGAACTTCGCGCTGATCTCGGTCAGGAGCTCCTCGTCCCGCTCGAAGGGGACGGTGAGCCCGAGCGCGCCGACGTGGACGAGCTGATCGCGGTCGGAGCGGAGGTGCATCTCGACCCAGCGCGCGTACGGGTCCCAGCGGACGACGTGGTCGAACCGTGAGGGGACGAAATCGGCGTCGAGCTCCCGGTTCACCACGCTCAGGATGTTGCGGTTGAATCGGGCGGTCACCCCGGCGGCGTCGTCGTAGGCGGCCAGGATCCTCGGCACGTCCTTCACGAGGTCTGCGCCGAGCAGGAGATGGTCGGAAGGACGCATGGTGCCCCGGAGGGCCGCAAAGAAGCGGCGGCGCTGCGTAGGGACGAGGTTGCCGATCGTCCCGCCCAAGAACGCGACCAGGCGCCGTCCTGCACCGGGGATCGCGTCGAGATGGCAGAGGAAGTCGCCGACGACTGCGTGCACCTTCAGTCCCTCGTAGTCGCGCGAGAGCTCGGCAGCGGATGCCTGCAAGAAGTCCGCGCTCACGTCGAAGGGCACGTACCTGCGCACGTCGCCGCCGGCGGCCAGCGCGTCCAGGAGCAGTCGCGTCTTCTCGCACGACCCGGCGCCGAGCTCGACGAGCGTGTCGGACCGGGTAAGTGCGGCGATGTCCGCCGCGTGGAGCTCGAGGAGCGCCCGCTCGGCCCTGGTCGGGTAGTACTCGGGAAGCTCGGTGATCTCCTCGAACAGCTTGCTCCCGACCGTGTCGTAGAACCACTTGGGAGGGAGCGACTTCCGTGCGCCGCCGAGCCCCGACGTGACGTCGCGTTCCAGCTCGGCTCTCAGGTCTTCGGCCCCGAAATGGATGTCGAGGCTGAGCGGAGGCGACGTGGAGCCTGCCATCACAGGTCCCGCGCGAGGCGCAGGCCGCTGAACGCCCAGCGGGCCGAGGCCGGGAAGAAGTTCCTGTACGTCCTCCGGGCGTGACCCACCGGGGTGATGCACGCGCTCCCGCGCAGCACCTGCTGGTTCACCATGAACTTGCCGTTGTACTCGCCGACCGCTCCCGGGTTGGGCCGGAAGCCCGGGTAGGGGCTGTAGCTGGACTGCGTCCACTGCCACACGGTGCCGAAGAAGCCCGTGCCGGCGACCCTGCGGGGGTGCAGGTCGAACGGCGCGTCTTCGGCGTCCCTCGCAGATGCCACCGTCTCCCACTCCGCCTCGGTGGGGAGGCGCGCGCCGGCCCATCGCGCGAAGGCGTCCGCCTCGAAGTAGCTGACGTGGACCACCGGCTCTCCGGGCGCGAGCGCTCGAGGGCCGCGGAGGGTGAAGACGGAGACGTCGCCGTCGCCAACGTCCCAGTAGAGCGGCGCCCGCCAGCGCTGCTCTTGGACGGCGGCCCAGCCCTCCGAGAGCCAGAGCTCGGGTCGCGTGTAGCCGCCGTCGTCCACGAACTCCATCCACTCGCCACAGGTCACCGGGCGGTCCGCGAGCGCGAACGGGACGAGCTGCACCGCATGTCGCGGCGACTCGTTGTCGAACGAGAAACGGCTCCCCTCGTGCCCGATCCGGACGGCTCCGCCGGAGCGCTCTATCCACCCCATCTTCGGGACCTCTGCCTCCGAGCCCCCTCGAGTGGATCGAGGCAGTGGGTCGTAGGCAGGTCGCAGAGGGTTCCTCGACAAGACGTGCTTGATGTCCATGAGGAGGAGCTCTTGGTGCTGCTGCTCGTGGTGGATCCCGAGCTCCACGAGGTCGAGCGTCTCCGCGGCGAGGGGACGGGCGAGCAGCCTGTCAATCGCCTCGTCCACGTGCCGCCGGTATGCGGCGACTTCGTCGATCCCCGGCCTCGAGAGCATGCCCCGCTCGGGCCGGGGATGCCTCGCCCCCAGCGCCTCGTAGTAGGAGTTGAAGAGGTAGGCGTACATCGGATGACGCTGCTCGTAGCCCGGCAGCTCAGGCAGCAGGAGAAAGGTCTCGAAGAACCACGACGTGTGGCCACGGTGCCACTTGGTGGGGCTCACGTCGGGCATCGACTGCACGGTCTGGTCCTCGGCGGAGAGCGGTGCCGCCAGCGTCTCGGTCGCAGCTCGCGCGCCGGCATAGGCAGCGCTCAGGCGAGCTGCACGTGCGGAGCGTGTCTGTGAGGTCGGGTCGGAGTCTGCTGGGGTCATGCCGCGCACCGTCCCTTCGGTGGACGACGAGCGCTCGTCGTGTGCGGTCCGTGCGAACACTGGCAGTGCCCCCGCCAGGAGGGGGCCCAACCAACGTAATCCCTTCGCCCGGAATTCGTGCCGCCGACCCTGCTCTGTGACCCTCGGCCCTTCGCAGCGCCGGGGGCCCTGGGGGTCGCCACTAAGGTGCGGACGGGCGTGCCGCGCGGCCGGTTCCGGGCGCCGCAGGTCGACGCTCGTGGACGGAGGACCGCCGGGTGGGCAGCTTCGGGAGCAGGACGGCCGGGGGGAGGGCCCAGATGGTGGATCCGGCGCGCGCGCTTGCCGGCCGGCAGGCGGCGACGGCCGTGCCTGAGCGGCACCTCGTGCTCGGTTCGCCGCTCGTGCCCCCCTTCCCGGAGGGGACGGAGCACGCGATCTTCGCCATGGGCTGCTTCTGGGGCGCGGAGCGCAAATTCTGGCAGACCGACGGCGTGGTCACGACCGCAGTCGGCTACAGCGGGGGTTTCACCCCGAACCCCACCTACGAGGAGGTCTGTACGGGGCTCACCGGCCACGCCGAGGCGGTCCTCTGCGTCTTCGACGCCTCCAAGACGTCCTACGAGGAGCTTCTGGCGGTCTTCTTCGAGGGTCACGACCCGACCCAGGGCATGCGGCAGGGGAACGACGTCGGCACCCAGTACCGCTCCGCCGTCTACGGCGTCTCCGACGTGCAGCTCGCCGCGGCGCGGGCGGCGAGAGCGACCTACCAGGAGAGGCTGAGCGCGGCAGGGTTCGGCCTCGTCACGACGGAGATCGAGCCCGCGGGCCCCTTCTACTACGCCGAGCCGTACCACCAGCAGTACCTCGCCGCGAACCCGAACGGCTACTGCGGGCTGGGGGGCACCGGCGTCGCGTGCCCCGTGGGCGTCGCGGGTCTGGGAGGCTAGTGCGAGGATTCCAGCGAGCCGGATCCCAGTTGGAGATGGAGGCGGCCATGGACGACCAGTCGACGTTGCCGGGCGCTCAGCCCCCGGACCATGAACCGTCGCGCCGGGAGCTCCGGCCCGCCCGGCTGGTGCTGTTCGGCGTCGCCCTCGTCCTCTTGATCTGGTTCGCGGTGGCGAACCTGCAGGACGTGCAGATCCACTTCTGGGTGTCGACGGCCGGTGCTCCGCTGATCGTGGTCATCGTCATCTCGGGCTTCCTCGGAGCCGCGGCGTCCAACCTGTGGTCCTGGCTCCGGCGGCGTCGCAGGGCCGGTGAGCCGGGAGGCGGCTGACCCCCCCGGGGCGGGGCGAGATGTCGCGCGGACCGCTGCGCCATAGAATCGGGTCTCGAAGAGCGCTCGCGCGACCATGGCCGCGGTGACCACGGACGCACCGAGCGGAAGGGCGAGGAGGTCCTTCACCGTGCAGGTGCTGCAGGGCATGGGGCCGCAGGGCATGGGGCCGCAGGGCGAAGCGGAAGAAGGGTGGGCCGGTGCCGCTGTCTGAGCACGAGCAGCGCATCCTGGCCGAGCTCGAAGAGTCGCTCGTCCGCGAGGACCCGCGGTTCGCGGAGCGCGTGCGGTCGAAGACCGTCTACCGGCACGCCGGCCGGCAGTGCAAGTGGGCGGCGCTCGGGTTCCTCGCCGGTCTCGCCGTGCTCGTCGCCTTCTACTCGCAGTCGGTCGTCCTCGGGCTCGCGGGCGTCGCGCTGATGTTCGGCTCGGCTGTCGTGTTCGAACGGAACTTGCGGCGGCTGGGGAGGGCGGGCTGGCACGACCTGACGAGGTCGCGTCGCTCCGGGGAGCAGCCGGCCGGCATCGTGCAAGCTCTCGAGGGCACCAGGGAGTGGTTCCGCTCGCACTTCTTCCGGCGAGACCGCTGAGCACCGCGCACGTCCTGGCCGTCGACATCGGCGGCACCAAGCTGCGAGCCGGGATCGTGGGAGCCGACGGCCGGATCTTCGCCGCGCGCACGGTGCCGACGCCGTCCACGCCGGACCCGGAGGGCGTGTGGGTCGCGCTCGCCTTCCTGGTGCGCGGGTTGCTCGAGCACTCGCTCGCAGGCGCCGCGCTGGCGTGCGGCGTGGGCTGCGGCGGGCCGATGCGCGACCACGGCGACGCCGTCTCGCCGCTCAACATCCGCGGGTGGCGGGATTTCCCCTTGCGCAGCCGGCTCGAGGTGTTGACGGCGTTGCCGACCTTCGTCGACAACGACGCCAAGGCCCTGGCGCTCGCGGAGGGCAGGTACGGGAGCGCGAAGGGCTCTGACGACTACCTCGCCATGGTGGTCTCGACGGGCGTGGGCGGCGGCCTCGTGGTGAACGGGCGGCTCCTCGACGGGCGGCTGGGCAACGCGGGCCATGTCGGCCACGTCGTCGTCGTCCCCGACGGACGCCGCTGCAGGTGCGGCGCCAGGGGGTGCCTCGAGGCAGAGGCCTCTGGCATCGCGATCGAGGCCTTCACCAAGAGCGCGCCAGCCGAGGCGTCGCCCGACGTGGTGGCGCGGACGGGCACGCTCGTGGGACGAGCGGTCGCGTCGGTCGCGGCACTGCTGGACCTCGATCTCGCCGTCGTCTCCGGGTCCGTCGCGCTGGGCTTCGGCGCGCCCTTCTTCGCCGCGGCGCAAAGGGAGCTGTCGGCGCGGGCGCGTCTGGAATTCGTCTCCCGCGCCAGGATCGTGCCGGGAGCGCTCGGAGCCGACGGGCCGCTCGTCGGGGCGGCTGCCGTCGGGTTCCGCGGGACCGAGCTCGGGTCCAAGACGTGGCTCGCCGGCTCGTGAGCGGACCGCACGGCCTCTGCCGCGTCGCGCGGGGGATCGCCGCCCGACCCGAGCTGTGGCCCGTCGCGGTGGTGGTGGCAGTGCGCCTGGCGCCGGTGGGGTGGTGGCGGAGATGGCCACCAGCGCCGTGGCCGGACGCGGGCTACTGGCGCTTTCGCATGGAGACCGCCTACGGAGGCGAGGGCGACACGGCTCCCGATCCCGACGACGTGCGCGAGTTTCTCCAGTGGTGCAGAAGAAGATGGCGCCGTCCGGTGCGCGCGCTCCGGTAGCCTTCGAGACCATGGAGCGGGTACTCCTGCTCAACATGACGTACGAACCGCTGGCCTTGGTCTCCGACCGACGCGCGATCGTGCTGATGCTGGACGGGCGGGCAGAGGCGGTCGCGTTCAGGCCAGAGCGGCGAGTGTTCCGGTCGGCGCACCTGAGCGTGGAGGTGCCCGCGATCGTTCGGCTCTCGCGCATGGTCCGCATTGCGCGTTGGGCCCGCACGCCCCCGCTCACCAGACGCGCGGTGCTCCGCCGCGACGGCGGCGTCTGTGCGTACTGTGCGCAGGCCGCCGACACCGTCGACCATGTGGTGCCGAGGAGTCGTGGGGGGCGACACGACTGGACCAACGTCGTGGCATCCTGCAAGCGGGACAACCTGATGAAGGGGGACCAGCTCCTCTCCGAGATGGGCTGGACGCTGTCGTTCAAGCCCTGGGCGCCGGACGGCCATCTCTGGCGGCTCCGCCACCTCGCCGAGGTCGACCCGTTGTGGGAGCCGTACCTGGCGGCAGCCTCCTGAGCGTGCCAGGGGCCCGCGAGATCTCGGGCGCCTTCGACGTCGAGCCGTTCCGGAGCGCGGGTCGCCGGGTGGTGCTGCGCGATGTCGACGAGGTGGTGCTCGTCATCGGGAGCGCGCAGCCCAGCTCGGTGGTGGACGCGGACCGCGCTTCTCGTTGCGGGGCCTCCGTCGTGCGGCGGCGGAGCGGAGGGGCAGCGGTGCTCCTCCTCCCGGGCGCTCAGGTCTGGGCGGATTTGTGGGTCCCGCGTGACGACCCGCTCTGGTCGGTCGAGCCACGAGCGAGCGCGGCCGTCGCGGGAGAATGGTGGGCACGCGCTCTCGGCGCGGCCTTCCGCCGGGAGGCCGGTGACCTGAGCGTCCACCGAGGAGCGTCGATCCCAGCGCCCGGAAGCGACATGGTGTGCTTCGCGGGCGTCGGGCCCGGAGAGGTGGTGCGGGAAGGCCGCAAGGTCGTGGGCCTTGCCCAGTGGCGCAGCCGCGAGGGGGTGCTCGTGCACGGGTGTGCGTACCGCCGGTGGGACCCCGAGCCCCTCGTCGACCTTCTCGACCTGCCGTCGACGACGCGCCACGCGCTCGTCGGGACGCTGCGGGCTGCAGCGCTCGGCCTGGGGGACATGGGCGTCGCGTCGTGGGGCCACGACCAATTGGTCGCTGCGCTCCCCGAACCCGCGTCCTGGGAAGTGGTGCAGGCGTGACCGTGCGCGGATAGGCGGAGCGCCGGCTCGCGCCGGCTTCGCGCCGCCTTCGCGCCGCCTCGCGCCGGCTCATCTCACGCCGGCTCATCTCACGCCGGCTCGCGCCGGCTCATCTCACGCCGGCTCGCGCCGGCTCATCTCACGCCGGCTCGCGCCGGCTCACCTCACGCCGGCTTCACGCCGGCTCATCTCACGCCGGCTCGCGCCGGCTCATCTCACGCCGGCTCGCGCCGGCTCACCTCACGCCGGCTTCACGCCGGCTTCGCGCCGCCTCGCGCCGCCGGTGGGCCGGTCGGCAGCCGGGCCGGTCAGCGCGGCAGCCTCGAAAGGAGGCCAAGTGGAGCCGGAATGTTGACTGGTGGAGGAGTGAGGCGTAAAGTGGCGGGAAGTGGTTGGAAGTGGAGCGCAGGTGGGACGTGGAGCACAGGGCGCAGGCTGAGGAGCGTCGTGGACGGGGACGGGAACGGGGCTGGTGGCGGCATTCGTTGGCAGGTACGAGCACTCGCTCGACACGAAGGGGAGGGTCATCCTCCCCTCCAAGTTCCGTCCCGACTTCGAGCGAGGCGGCTACCTGACCGAGCATCGGGAGGGTTGCCTCGCGCTGTGGACGCCGGGGGAGTTCCAGCGTCAGCTGCAGGCCATGCAGCAGCAGGCCGCAGAGGGGAAGACTGCACGCAACCGAGCCCGTCTGTGGTCGGCGAGCTCGTACGAAGTGGAGATCGACCGGCAGGGCCGGATGGCCATCCCCGCGCGGCTGCGAGGGTTCGCGTTGTTGGAGGCGGAGGTGCTCGTGCACGGCGCGATCGACCGCATCGAGCTGTGGAACCCCGCGGTGTGGGAGGAGCGGGTCGCCCCCGAGGAACGTTGGTTCCTCGAGGCGGACTGACTGGCCCGCACGACGGGCGACGTGACTCCCGGCGGGGCCGCGGCGGGCGCGGCCCCGCCGGGCAAGGCGCAAGAGGCACAAGAGGCACAAGAACAAGAAGCAAAGGAAGCACTGAAGGGCAAGGAAAAAGGCAGAGAAAGGAGCTCTGCACCGGCACTCGTCGCGTCGCACCACAGCGTCCCTTGGCACCTGTGCTGTGCTGGACCATTTGCAGCCCCTCGACCGGCACGGTGGAAGACTTCTTCTCCGCCCTCTTCTGCTCTGGTCGCCTGGGGACTCGTCCTTGGGGAGCCTCGCTCGTCGAGGGGCTGCAGATGACCCAGACGTTCGCACACGAGCCCGTCATGCTGGACGAGGTCGTCTCGCTCTTCGGGCCGGTGCCCGCCGGCGTGGTGGTCGACGGCACCGCGGGCGGCGGCGGGCACGCCGCAGGGCTGCTCGACGCGCACGCGCACCTCGGCGTGCTGGCGCTCGACCGCGACCCGGACGCGGTGGCCGCGTCCGGGTTGCGTCTCGCCCGCTTCGGGCGGCGTGCGACGGTACGGCACGCGACCTTCGACCGCATGGAGGAAGTCCTCGGCGAGGTCGCATCCGACCCGGCGTCGTGGCCGCAGTCCTCTGCGCCGTCGCCGACGGTCTCCGGCGTCCTCTTCGATCTCGGCGTGAGCTCGCCCCAGCTCGACAGGCCCGAACGCGGCTTCTCATACCGCTCCTCGGCGCCCTTGGACATGCGCATGGACGCGTCCGGCGGCCCGAGCGCAGCGGATCTGGTGAACACCGCGACCGTCGACGAGCTTTCGGCGCTCTTCGTGGCCAACGGCGAAGGACGCCTCGCCAGGCGGATCGCGCGGGCGATCGTCCTGGCGAGGCCGGTCACGCGAACGAGCGAGCTCGCCGGGATCGTGGAGAGAGCCGTCCCGGCTCCTGCTCGCCGGCGCGGCCATCCCGCGCGCCGAGTCTTCCAAGCGCTCCGGATCGCCGTGAACGACGAGCTCGCTCAGCTCTCGCGGGCGTTGCCGGTCGCGCTGCGCCTGCTGAAGCCGGCAGGCAGGCTGGTCGTGATCTCGTACCACTCAGGGGAGGACCGCCTCGTGAAGGCGGCCTTCGCCGAGGCAGTCGCCGGCGGCTGCACCTGCCCTCCCGGGCTGCCCTGCGTGTGCGGCGCGCGGCCCGAGCACGACCTCGTGTTCAGGGGCTCGCGCAAGCCGTCGGCGGCCGAAGTCGCACGGAACCATCGGGCGGAGAGCGCAAGGCTCCGCGCGATCCAGCGCAGACCCGCCGCGTGAGCACCGGGGCGGAGCGCGCACGGGCCGTCGCTGGCGCGCGGGTCGCACCACGCGAGGCAGCGCCACCGGCGCAGGGTGAAGAAGCCCGGCGAGCCCCGCTGGAGGTCGTCGCGCCGCGCACGCGCCGCGTCCGGCGCCGCAGGCTCGCTCCTCTCGCGTCGGCAGCGTTGGTGAGCGGCAGCCTGCTGTTCGTGGTAGCCGGCCATGCCGAGCTCGCGCAGGGGCAGGTCCGGCTCGCGAACCTGCAGGTCGAGATCACATCGGCGCAGCTTCTCCACCAGCGCGAGGTGCTCGCCCTTGCCGAGCTGGAGAACCCCTCGCGCATCCTGGCAGTAGCCGAGGGCACCCTCCACATGAGGTCGCCGTCCCAGGTGCGCCAGCTCGCGCACGTCCCTCTCGGAGTCGTGCTGCCGGCTCCGCACGTCGCGGCAGCGGGTCGCACACCCGCGCCCAATGCCGCGTCAGGCGGGTGAGCCCCGCGCCCACGGCGACGCGTCCGGCGTCGCCTCCCCGCCGCCAAGCAGCTCCTGAGCCGCCGGGCACCTCGGACGCGCGGCGTGCGCGACCGCCGGCCCGTGGGCGCGTTCGCGGGCTGCGATCGGCGGAGTCGCGGCGCCAACTGCTCGTGCGGCGCGTCCGCATGGCGCGGGTCGTCCTGGTGCTGGCGCTCGTCGCCGTCGCTGCACGGCTCGTCGACGTGCAGGTCCTCCACGCGGGGCGTTACGAGGCGGAGGCGGCGCAGGAGACGGCGCAGCCGGTCGTCGTCCCAGCGCTACGCGGCGCGATCACGGACCGCAACGGTGCGGTCCTCGAGATGTCGATCCCGACCAAGATGATCCTCGCAGACGACTTCCAGGTCGACCATCCGGTCGAGGAAGGGCGCGCGTTGGCTCCTCTGCTGCACCTTCGCGCGTCGACGCTCGCCCGTCTCCTCTCCGAGCGCTCCGGGTACGTGCCGCTCGTGCGGCACCTCTCGGTCGGCCGGGCCGAGAAGGTCTCGTCGATGGCGTTCCCGGGGATCACGACGGTCGACACCTCGGTCAACGTCACGACCGACGGCGGCGTGGCGTCCCCCGTGGTCGGCGGCGTGAACGCGTCCGGCAACGGCGACGCGGGCCTGGAGGCGCAGTACAACCGGATCCTCGCGGGCCAGGCGGGCCGCGAGACGATCCTCGAGTCCCCGCTCGGCGTCCAGCTCCCCGGCACGCCGGTAACCCAGAAGATGCCCGCCGTCGCAGGCACGGGGCTGGAGCTGACGATCGACGAGCCGTTGCAGTACGCCGCCGAGCAGGACCTTGCGCAGGAGATCGTGGCGTCGCACGCGCAAGGTGGCGACGCGGTCGTGATGAACACGGCCACGGGCCAGATCCTGGCGATGGTCAACCTCGTCTCGACGCCGACCAAGACGGCTCCGACCAAAGCCGCCCCGCCGGCGTCCACCGCCTCGCCGAGCGCCAATGGCGCTCCGATTCGCATCGGCCCGGGCGGGCCCGTCGCGGAAGCGCCCACCAACGCCGCCGTCACGCAGCTGTACGAGCCAGGGTCGGTCTTCAAGATCGTGACGTTCTCCTCCGCGCTCTCCACGGGCGTGATCACGCCGCGGTCCACCTTCTTGGTGCCCGACCAGCGGACGATCGACGGCTACCTCTTTCACGACGCGACACCGCACCCGACCCAGCAGATGACCGCGACGCAGATCCTCGCCCAGTCCTCGAACATCGGGACCTCCTACATCGCACAGAGGCTGGGCGAGGCCCGCCTCCTCCAGCAGGTGAAGAGGCTCGGCTTCGGGAAGACAACCGGACTGCACTTCCCGGGCGCGTCACCCGGGCTGCTCGTGACAGCGCCGCAATGGGAGCCCACCGACTACGTCTCGCTCCCGATCGGCCAGGTGGACGCGGTGAGCACGCTGCAAGTGCTCGATGCGTTCAACGCGGTCGCGAACGGCGGGGTGTTCGTGTCGCCGAAGCTGGTACGTGCCACCGTGGCCTCGGACGGGACCGTGCGCCCGACGCCGCCGTCGCACATGGAAAGGGTCATCTCGCGCGCGGTGGACAAGGAGCTCGTGGCGATGTTCGAGCAGGTCGTCGACTCCGGGACCGGCGTCGCCGCCGCAGTGCCCGGGTACCTGGTCGGAGGGAAGACCGGCACCTCGCAGATCCCCTATGACAACGGCAGGGCAGGGTACATCACAGGGGCGTTCGACGCCACGTTCGTCGGGTTCGCCCCCGCCAATCACCCGGTCCTCTCGGCCATCGTGATGCTCGACCGGCCGGTCCCCATCTACGGCGGGGCCGCGGCGGCTCCGGTGTTCTCGAAGATCATGGCGTACGCACTGCATCGCTACGACGTCCCGACGTCGCCTGGGCTCGGCGGCAAGCCGCAGGCCACAGCGCCCACGACACTCACAGCGCTCGTCCGGAAAGCGACGTGAGGCGGCTACCATCCGTTGGGGCCACGGCTCACGGATGGTCCGTGCCCGTGCTCTCCGACTGCCTTTCGTGCGCATGACCCTCCTGCTCGACGAGATCGACGTGCTCGAGACGTCGGGCGACCCCGACGCGGTCGACATCGCCGGCGTGGAGCACGACAGCCGGCGCGTGAGCGCGGGCGCGCTGTTCTGCTGTCTCGCCGGGCAGGAGACCGACGGCCATGCCCACGCGCGGGAGGCGGTCGAGATGGGAGCGGTCGGCATCGTGCGAGAGCACGAAGTAGGGCCGCTTCCCCGCCGGGTCGTCCAGGTGCGAGTTGCACCGGGCAAGGGACGCGCCGCGATGGCGCGGCTCGCCGCCGCCTTCTACGGCCACCCGGCCTCGTCCCTCCTCATGGCGGGAGTGACCGGCACCAACGGGAAGACCACGGTCACGCATCTTCTGGGCGCGATCCTCGAGCACGCGGGACACCCGACGACGGTCATCGGCACGCTCACGGGCGTTCGCACCACGCCGGAGTCGACGGACCTGCAGCGGCTGTTCGCCGCAGCCCGGGACTCGCACCCTCTCTCGCCTCGACCGGCGGTCGCGATGGAGGTGTCCAGCCACGCGCTGGTCCAGTCGCGCGTCGACGCTGTCCAGTTCGACGTGGCTGTCTTCACGAACCTGAGCCACGACCACCTCGACTTCCACGGATCGATGGAGGCGTACTTCGAGGCGAAGGCGACGCTGTTCGAGCCCGAGCGGGCAAAGATCGCGGTCGTGGACGTGGACGACCCGTGGGGCCGGCGCATCCTCCGTCGCGCACGGGTCCCCACGGTCGCGGTCACGCGCGCAGCGGTGAGCGACGTGGTCCTCCGACTCGGCACCTCCGCGTTCACCTGGCGCGGTGAGCGGGTGGTCGTGCCGCTCACCGGCCTCGTCAACGTGAAGAACGCGCAGCTCGCGGCCGAGGCCGCCGTCGCCTTGGGGGTGCCGCCCGCCGTCGCTGCCGAGGGCCTCCCCGCCGCCGGGCCCGTCTTGGGTCGGTTGGAGGTCGTCGGCGCCGGCGCGCTGGGCTTCTACGTCCTCGTCGACTACGCGCACACTCCTGCCGCGCTCGAGGCCGCGCTGGCGGAGGCCGGGCGCATGGCTGCCGAAAGCGGAGGTCGGACGATCGTCGTCTTCGGGTGCGGGGGCGACCGTGACGCGTTGAAACGTCCGCTCATGGGCGCAGTGGCGGCGCGCTCGGCAGACGTCGTCGTCGTCACGTCGGACAACCCGCGCCACGAAGATCCCGGAGCGATCGTCGAAGACGTGCTGCGCGGGGTCGCCGCGCCCGCACCCTCGGTCCGCCTCGTCGTCGAGCCTGACCGCCGCCGTGCGATCGAAGCAGCCATCGAGCTCGCCCGCCCCGCGGACGTCGTGCTCGTCGCGGGCAAGGGACACGAGACGGTGCAGGAGGTGGGCGACCAGCGTCTTCCCTTCGACGACCACGCCGTCATCGCGCAGGCGCTGGCGGCGCGCACGTCCGGCCGGCGCCCTGGCCGGGGTGGCTGACCGTGCTCTCGATCATGTCCTCCGGGGCCTCCGCCTTCTGGCTCGCCATCCTGGGCACGCCAGTCCTCATGCGATGGCTCATGCGCAAGCGCATCGGGCAGCAGATCCGGGAGGAGGGCCCGGCCACCCATACCGCCAAGGCGGGCACCCCCACGATGGGAGGGCTCGCGATCGTCGGCGCAGTGGTCGGCGGGTACCTGATCGGCCACCTGGGGACCGAGGTGAAGTTCTCGGCCGAGGGGGTTCTCGTCGTGATCGCCGTCGTGCTGTTCGGGGCCATCGGCGCGCTCGACGACTGGATGAAGGTGCGGAACCGCCGCAGCCTCGGGCTGAACAAGCGGGCGAAGTTGGCCGCGCAGGTGGTCGCCTCCGTGTTCGTCGCGGAGCTGGCCGTGCACTGGGCGCACACCTCCACGACGTTGTCGTTCACCCGCCTCAGCTCGCCCGGCGTGCAGCTCGGCGAGGCGGGATGGGTCGCTTTCGCCGTGTTCGTCCTCGTGGGCACGTCGAACGCGGTCAACCTGACCGACGGGCTCGACGGGCTCGCCGCCGGCTCGTCGGGCTTCTGCTTCACCGTGCTCGCGATCCTCGGGTACTGGATCTTCCGGCACTACGGGATCTTCCACCTGTTGCCTGCGTACGGGATCGACCTTGCCCTCACCTCGGTGGCGCTCGGGGCGGCGTGCCTCGGCTTCCTGTGGTGGAACGCGGCGCCGGCCAAGATCATCATGGGGGACACCGGCTCGCTCGCCCTCGGTTCGGGCCTGGGCGCGCTGTGCCTCTTGCTGAACCTCGACCTGCTGCTCCCGATCCTCGGCGGGCTGTTCGTGATCGAGACGGTGTCGGTGATCGGGCAGGTCGTGAGCTTCCGTCTGTTCCACAAGCGGATCCTCCGGATGGCGCCGATCCACCACCACTTCGAGCTGATCGGGTGGCCGGAGACCACGGTCATCGTGCGGCTGTGGATCTGTGCCGGCCTCTTCGCCGCGCTCGCCTTGGGGGTCTTCTACGGGGTCTTCCTCACGGCGGCCAAGATCTGATGCGGACGGTCCCCCACGGACGCTTCCCCGTCGGCGACGATGGTGTGTCGGGATGCCTAGGGAAGTCGAGAGGGAAGACCCCATGACGGCGACCAAGTCGGTGGCGCGCCAGGCACGCGTGGTGGTTCTCCTGCGCGAGATGCCGACCTCCACCATCATCGTGACGCTCGTGGCCGTGCTCTGCGTCCTGGGGACGGTGATGGTCGGGTCCGCGTCGGAGGTCGTCTCGATCGAGACGTACGGGTCGGCGTGGTCGATCCTCATCCGGCAGTGCCTGTGGCTCGTGATCGGCACGGTGGCCATGGTCGTGGCGAGCCGGATGGACTACCGCAAGTTGCGGCGGCTGGCGCGGCTGATCGCCTTCGTCGCGTTCGGCGGCCTTGTCCTGGTCCTCGTGCCGCACCTCGCGGTGCAGGCGACAGGCGCGAGCCGATGGATCGGGTTCGGGTCCTTCGACGTGCAGCCCTCCGAGATCATGAAGCTCGCACTCGCAGTCTTCGGCGCGGACGTCGTGGTGCGTCGGGAGGAGGTGGGGGGCGGCGACCGAACGGTGATCGGACCGCTCCTCCTCGTCACCTTCGCGGCGGCCGGGCTGGTGCTTCTCGAGCCGGACATGGGCACGACCGTCGTGCTCGGGTGCATCGGCCTGTCGATCCTGTTCGCGTCCGGCGTGTCGTTCCGTCCGATCCTGAAGATCGGCGGGGTCGTGGTGGCGCTGGCGGTCGCGGTGAGCCTCGTCGACCCCTACCGCCGCCAGCGGCTCCTCTCATTCGTGAACCCGGGCGCCCACGCGTCGGGCTCGGGCTACCAGGTCGTGCAGTCGCTCATCGGCCTAGGGTCAGGTCACGTCTTCGGGGTCGGGCTCGGCAACGGCACGGAGAAGTGGGGCTTCTTGCCCAATCCCCACTCGGACTTCATCTTCTCAGTGATCGGGCAGGAGCTCGGGCTCGTCGGCACCGTCAGCGTCCTCTTGCTGCTCGGCGCCTTGTGCTGGTTCGGGCTCAGGGCTGCGAACCGGGCCCCCGACCGCTTCGGCGGGATCCTCGCGGTGGCGCTCGTCGTGTGGATCGGCGTCGAGACGCTGATCAACGTGGGGGCCGTGATCGGGTTGCTCCCGGTGACCGGGATCCCGCTGCCGTTCATCTCCTACGGCGGGTCCTCGCTCGTGGTCACCATGGCTGGCGCCGGCGTCCTCGTGAGCGTCGCCCGCCGGGAGAGGGTCGCCGGCGACGGTCGCCTCGCCGGCGACGGTCGCCTCGCCGGCGGTGGTCGCCTCGCCGGCGGTGGTCGCCTCGCCGGCGGTGGTCGCCTCGCAGCCGACGGTCGCCTCGCCGGCGACGGTCGGATCAGGCCGGGATGAACAGGAGGCCCTTCGCCGTGATCTCCGGTGGAGGGACGGGCGGGCACGTCTTCCTGGCGCTGACGATCGCCCGGTCTCTTCGTGCGCTCGGTCACGAGGCCGAGTCGATCGAGCTCGTCGGGTCCCGGCGCGGGCAGGAGGCGCTGCTCCTCGACGGCCAGGGCTTCCCCTTCACGCTGCTGCCGGGCCGCGGAATCGTGCGGCGGCTCGATCCGCGCTCGCTGCGGGCGAACCTCGGCGCTGTGGCAGGGCTCGTGTCCGCGACGATCCGGGAGATCGCAGACCTCGCGCGGCGGCGGCCGTGCGTGGTCGTGTCCGTCGGCGGGTACGCGAGCTTTCCTGCTGACGCGGCCGCGATCGTGCTCGGTGTGCCGCTCGTGCTCGTGACCATCGACGCAGTGCCCGGCGCGGTGCACCGTCTCTTCGCGAAGCGCGCCGCGGCGAACGCCGTGGCCTTCCCGGGGAGCGGGCTCCCCAGGGCGGTGGTGACCGGGGTGGCGGTGCGTCCCGAGATCACCGAGGTCGATCGCAGCGGTCCGGGTGTTGCGCGTGCGCGCCGGGAGCTCGAGCTGCCCGAGAGCCGCCGGGTGGTCGGGGTCATGGGCGGTTCGCTCGGCGCCCGGCGCCTGAACGTCGCGACGCTCGGACTCGCAGAGCGCTGGCGCGGTCGAGACGATCGCGCGCTCTACCACGTCCTGGGCCGGCGTGACGCGGGGCAGCTGCGCGCCGAGGTCTCGGCGCGTGGCCTCGCCGCCGGGGGAGACCGGCTCTGCTATCGCATGGTCGACTTCGAGAGCCGGATGGCGCGCCTCTACGAGGCGGTCGATGTCATGGTGTGCCGTGCCGGCGCGAGCACCGTCGCGGAGCTCACCGTCGCGGGTGTTCCGTCCGTGCTGGTGCCGCTGCCGGGCGCGCCGGGGGACCACCAGAGCGCGAACGCGCGTGGGCTCCTCGACGCGGCCGCCGCCGTCGTCGTCCCCGACGAAGACTGCGACGGAGACCGCCTGGCGTCGGTCCTCGACGGGCTGCTGGACGACCCCGGTCGCCTGCGCGCGATGGGAGAGGCCGCCCGGAGCCTCGGCCGCCCGGACGCTGCGGACCGGATCTGCGAGATCGTGGTGACCCATGCCCGCTGACTCCCCGACGGTCCGGTCCTCGGCTGACGAGGTCGATCTCTCCGCCGCCCGTCACGTCCACGTGGTGGGGGTGGGGGGCGCCGGGATGAGCGCGATCGCCATGGTGCTCGTGGGCATGGGCCATGACGTGAGCGGCAGCGACCTCAAGGCTTCGCCGGTCACCGATCGCCTGCGCGCGGCGGGCATCGAGGTCTCGATCGGCCACGCGGCCGGTCAGGTCCCGGGCTCGGATCTCGTGACCTACTCGCCGGCGGTCCCCGGGGACAACGTGGAGCTCGCCGAGGCGCGCCGGCGCGGCATCCCCGTCGTGCACCGCTCCTCGGTCCTCGCGGCGATCGCACGTTGCCGCAAGTGCGTCGCGGTCGCAGGCACGCATGGCAAGACCACCACCGCATCCATGCTCTCCCTCTCCCTCGCCGAGGCGGGCCTGCATCCCTCGTACCTCATCGGCGCGGACGTGAACGAGACGGGCACGAACGCCGTGTGGGACGCCGGCGAGTGGCTCGTGATGGAGGCCGACGAGAGCTACGGCTCCTTCGGCTCGCTCCGCTCCGACATCGCGATCGTCACGAACGTCGAGCCGGACCATCTCGACCACTACCGGACGTTCGACGCGCTCACCGACGCGTTCGCCCGTTACCTCGCTTCTGCGAGGCGGCGGGTGGTGGGCGCGGACGACCCTGTCGCGGCCCGCCTCGGCGCGCAGGCGGGAGCGGTGACGGTCGGGACGTCGCACGGCGCGGCGTACCGCATGGACGGCATCGTGGCGGGGCGGAGCGCGATCGGCTTCGACCTGCACGGGCCCGGCGGGCTGCTCGGGCGGATCGAGCTCGCGGTGCCGGGCGCCCACAACGCGCGCAACGCTGCGATCGCCGCGGTCGGCGCGCTCGAGGTCGGCGCCCCCTTCGGGGCGGTCGTGTCGGCGCTCGCCCGCTTCGCCGGCGTCCCCCGTCGCTTCGAGTTCCGCGGGGACGCGGGCGGCGTGACCTTCGTGGACGACTACGCGCATCTCCCATCCGAGGTGCGCGCGACGCTCGCCGCCGCGACGGCCGGCGGCTGGCAGCGCACGGTCGCGGTGTTCCAGCCCCACCGCTACACGCGGACGGCCGCGCTCGCCGAGTCGTTCGCCGGGGCGTTCGACGACGCCGACCTCGTCTTCGTCACCGAGGTCTACAGCGCAGGGGAGCCTCCAGCGCCCGGCGTGTCGGGCCGTCTCGTCGCCGACGCCGTGGTCCGCCGCAGAGGGGCTCGCCGGGTCTTCTACGTCCCGTCGCGTGACGGGCTCCGTGCGGCCGTCGCCGCGGCGCTGGCGCCCGGAGATCTCTGCGTGACTCTTGGGGCTGGCGATCTCACCACCCTGCCGGAGGAGCTCATGGCGCTCCGCGCGGAGGTGAGCGGATGATGCCGGATCACGTGTCGGCCGAGGCGCCGGACGCGCGGGCCTGCCAGGCGTTCGACGAGGCCGCGCGGCGGGAGGTCTTGGCGGAGGTCCTGGCCGCGCTGCCCGCGCGCGTCCGACCGCGTGCCCGTGTCGACGCGCCGCTCGGCGCGCTCACGACGTACCGCGTCGGGGGCAACGCGGCGGCGCTCGTCGACGCCGAGAGCGAAGACGACCTGCTCGGGCTCCGCGACGCACTGGTGTCGAGCGGCGCGGCGGGCCAGGTGCCGGTGCTCGTGCTGGGGAAGGGGTCCAACCTGCTGGTCGCGGACAGCGGGTTCCCCGGCGTGGTGGTGCGTCCCGGCAGCGGCCTCGCGGCGCTCGGGGGGCTGGATGCCGAGGCGCCCGGCGAGGGCGGCCGCGCCGGCCTTCCCGCCGTCTCCGGCGCGGCCGTGCTGGTCCGCGCGGGGGGCGCGCTGGGGCTGGCGGTCCTCGCGCGCAGGACGGTCGACGCGGGACTGAGAGGCTTGGAGTGGGCGGTGGGGATCCCCGGATCGGTCGGCGGCGCGCTCAAGATGAACGCGGGGGGCCACGGCGCCGACACCGCGTCCTGTCTCGTCCGGTACCGGTCGGTGGACCTGGTGGGCGCCGGCGGCGGCGAGTCCGAGGCCGCCCGCTTGCGTCTCGGCTACCGGACCTCTTCCCTCGGCGACGCCGAGGTCGTGGTGTGGGCCGAGCTCACGACCATTCGGGGCGACCCCGAGACCGGCAGGGCGCTCATCTCGGAGATCGTCCGCTGGCGCCGCGAGCACCAGCCCGGTGGGAGCAACGCAGGGTCCGTGTTCACGAACCCGCCTGGCGACTCGGCGGGTCGGCTCGTGGAGGCGGCGGGCATGAAGGGGCTCCGTCTCGGGACGGCACAGGTGTCCGAGAAGCACGCCAACTTCATCCAGGCCGACGACGGTGGCAAGGCGGCCGACGTCCTGGCCCTGATGACGCACGTGCGCCGGAAGGTGGCCGCGGCGACCGGGGTCGTCCTCCGCCCCGAGGTGAAGCTCGTCGGGTTCGGCGACGACCCGCTGGGTGACGCCGGGCACGCCCCGATGGAGGTCGACCCGTGAAGCCGTCCCCTCCGGCGCGAGGTCCGTCCCCTCCGGCGCGGCGTCCGTCCCCTCCGGCGCGGCGTCCGTCCCCTCCGGCGCGCCCTCGTTCTCGGCGGGCTCCGCGCCGGCAAGACGTGCCCGCGACGCCCCCTGCCCCGAGCGAGGACGGTCACGCCTGGGTGTCCGTCGATCCGCGCATCCGTGCCCGCCGGGCCGAGGTCCTGCGGCGCGAGGCCCGGCGGCGGCTGCGCATCGCCCTCGTCGTCCTCGGGCTGGTCGTGGTCGTGGTCGCCGGGTGGTCGGCGTTGCATTCGCGGCTGTTCGCGGCCCGCGTCGTCACCGTCGTCGGCGCGGTGCACACGCCCGTACGGCAGATCGTCGCAGCGGCCGGACTCTCCGGCGATCCGCCCCTCGTGGATGTCGGCGCGGCGGCGGTGGCAGGGGTCGAGCGGCTCCCGTGGATCGCGAGCGCGACCGTCACGCGGGAATGGCCGGACGGGGTCCGCATCGCGGTCCGAGAGCGGACGCCCGTCGCCGCGGTGCGGGAAGCTCCCGCGTCGGCGGGCTGGGCGCTCGTGGACCGGACCGGCAGGGTCCTCGCGGTGGGGGCGCGGACGCCCGCGGGCCTGCCTCGTGTCGCCGGCGCCCAACCGGCAGGGAGACCGGGGTCCATCTCAGGCGGGCTTCGCGCGGCGCTGCGCGTGGTGACGTCGCTTCCAAAGGCGTTCGCCGACCAGGTCGCAACCGTCACCCAGGACCGCGGCGGCGATGTCACCCTCGAGCTGACGTCGACGCTCACCGTCTACGTGGGGTCCACGAGCCAGCTGTCGCAGAAGTACGAAGACGTCGCTGCGATCCTGAAGGGTGCGGACCTCACCGCTGGCTCCACGATCGACGTGGCGGCACCGGCGACGCCGTTCGTGAGGCCGTGACGAGGCGGGCTCGGGCAGGCGGGCTCGGGCAGGCGGGCTCGGGCGCGACCCGACGCGCATTCGTGGGCGGCAGACCCGTGCAGGAGCACCGCGCCGTCGGGCGCCGTTCTTCGTCGTCTCGTCGCTTGACCGCGGCTGGCCGCTCCCTTATGGTGTCGGCGGGTCGCGTCCAGCTGACGTCGACCTCCGCGTCAGGTTGATGGTCGCGGCGCTGCGGAGCCCACTCCCTAGCCGGCCCGCCCAAGCGCTCACGGGGACATGCGATCGGCCGGCGGCCGCCACAGCATCGAGGGAGCACATGACCGGACCTTCGCAGAGCAACTACCTCGCGTTGATCAAGGTGGTCGGTGTGGGGGGTGGTGGCGTCAACGCGGTGAACCGCATGATCGACGCCGGGCTGAAGCACGTCGAGTTCATCGCGGCGAACACGGATGCACAGGCGTTGCTCATGAGCGACGCGGACCTGAAGCTGGACATCGGCCGCCAGCTCACCAAAGGGCTTGGTGCCGGCAGCGACCCGGAGATCGGGCGCCAGGCGGCCGAGGAGCACCGAGCCGAGATCGAGGAGGCGCTCCAGGGCGCGGACATGGTGTTCATCACCGCCGGGAAGGGCGGCGGCACCGGCACCGGTGCGGCGCCAGTGGTCGCCGAAGTCGCGAAGGCCATCGGCGCCCTCACGATCGGCGTGGTGACGAGGCCCTTCACCTTCGAGGGCCGGCGCCGTGCGATGCAGGCGGAGAAGGGCATCCAGAACCTGAAGGAGAAGGTCGACACCTTGATCGTCATACCGAACGACCGCCTGCTCACGGTGTCGACGGAGAAGACCTCGATGGTGAACGCGTTCAAGATGGCGGACGAGGTCCTGCTTCAGGGCGTACGGGGGATCACGGACCTCATCACCGTGCCCGGGCTCATCAACACCGACTTCGCCGACGTGCGGATGATCATGCTGAACGCGGGAACCGCCATCATGGGGATCGGGAGCGCGAGCGGGGACGGCCGGGCGGTCAACGCGGCCCGCGCCGCGATCACGAGCCCGCTGCTCGAGGCGTCGATCGAAGGCGCCCGGGGAATCCTCCTCAACATCGCGGGGGGAAGCGACCTCGGCCTCTTCGAGGTGAACGAGGCGGCCGAGATCATCCACAGCGTCGCCCACGCCGACGCGAACATCATCTTCGGCGCGGTCGTCGACGACAACATGGGCGAGGAGGTGCGGGTGACGGTGATCGCTGCAGGCTTCGAACGCTGGGATGAGTCGTCCCGCCCCGCCGAGCGCTCCGACACGTCGCTCGGCCTGGAGTCTCCGGCGCCGGTGGACATCTTCGGCGCGACCAGCGAGAACGGCGGCATCGACCTCGACGACGACGACTTCGACGTGCCGTCGTTCCTGCGCTGAGCGGCCGGCCGGCCATGGCCCCTCGTGGGGCCGAGGGCTTCTCCGGCGTGGAGGCAGCGCTCGGGCAGGTGCGTCAGCGCATCGCCGACGCGGGTGGGGACCCTGCCGCCGTCCGCGTCGTGGCCGTGACCAAGGGGTTCGGCGCGGAGGCCGTTCGCGCGGCGCTGCGCGCCGGGATCGCCGACGTGGGAGAGAACTACGCGCAGGAGCTGCTCGCGAAGGTCGAGGCGGTTCGGTCGGCGGGGATCGGGGGCGCCGAGAACAGGGCTGGCGCCGAGAGCGGGGGTGGCGCCGAGAGCGGGGGAGCCCGTGTGCAAGGTGGCGATGCGGACCTCGGCGCGCGCTGGCACTTCCTCGGCGCGGTGCAGCGGAACAAGGTGGCGGCCCTGGCCCCGGTCGTGTCGTGCTGGCAAGGGGTCGCGAGGGCGGTGGAAGGCGAGGCGATCGCCCGGCGGCGCCCGGGGGCGATCGTGCTCGTCGAGGTGGACACCACGGCGGCATCGGGCCGGAACGGCTGCCCGCCGGAGGCAGTTCCTGGGCTGGTCACGGAGCTGCGTGCCGCTCAGCTGGACGTTCGCGGGCTCATGACGGTCGCGCCGACCGACCCGGAGGGTGCCCGACTCGCGTTCAGGACGGTGCGGGCTCTCGCCGACGACCTGGGGCTGAGCGAGCGGTCGATGGGGATGAGCGACGACTTGGAGCTCGCTGTCGCCGAGGGCTCCACGATGGTCCGGGTGGGACGGGCGCTCTTCGGTGATCGCCCGCCCCGTCGTGTGACCGCAACGTGACCGGGTGGTGTCCGCCCGATCGGCGGGGGAGGCGGTACGCTACCCGCCGAGGAGAAATGCGATGCCCACCTTCTTGAAAAAGACCATGGTCTATCTCGGTCTGCTCGAGGACGAGTACGACGAGTACGACGAGTACGGCGACCACACGCAGCGCAACTTCGTGTCGGTGTCCCGCTCGGAGCCTCGGAGCCAGCGTGAACCCGAGTACGTCGAGGAGGAGCGCCCAGCTCCCATGCCACCGAGCCGGATCCGGACGATCCCGCGAGAAGGTGCGCCGTCGATGCCCGCCTTCGGGAGCGGTGCGGTCACGACCCGCCAGCCGGTCATCCGCCCAATGAGCGCAGGCGAGGCGACGCGGGTGCAAGTCGTCGCGCCGACGCGCTTCGGCGACGCGAAGGAGATCGCAGACTGCCTCAAGTCGAACCGGCCGGTGATCGTGAACCTGCAGGTCGCCGAGCGCGACCTGCAGCGTCGCATGATCGACTTCTGCAGCGGCGTCACCTACGCGTTGAGCGGCGAGATGGAGAAGGTGGCGGACGAGGTCTTCCTGCTCGCTCCGACCAACGTGAAGGTGTCCGAGGAGGAGCGCCAGCGCTTGCAGGAGCGAGGCTACGGGCGGAGCTGACCCGTGGAGGCCGCCAGGTGAACGTGTTCAACATCATTGCCTACCTCGTCGAGGCGTACGTGGTCGTCCTGATCGCCCGGGCGCTCTTGAGCTGGCTGCCGGCGAGGCCGGGGACCGCGTTCTACCGCGTCGTCCGCGTCCTCGATGCAGTCACCGAGCCGGTGCTTCGACCGATCCGCCGGGTGCTGCCGCCTATCCGCGCCGGCGGGATGGGCATCGACCTCTCGATCATCATCGTCGTGATCGTCGCCGAGCTCGTCGTGATCCCGCTGCTCCGCGCCTGAGCCGTTCCTGCACCATCCAAGGGGAAAGAAAGTCCCAGGACTACACTTCGCGCGCATGGACAACGCACCATCCACTCACTCGATCCTCGACACGCTGCGCACGGTCGAATTCCGCCTCGGGTTGAAGGGGTACAACGTCGACGAGGTCGACGAGTACCTGGAGAAGGCGGCGGTGGAGGCGGAGCAGGTCCAAGAGCGGCTCCGCTCGGCGAACGAGCGTCTCCGTATCGCCACCGAGCGGGTCGCGCAGCTCGAACAGGAGCTCGAGCATCCTCAGGCTGAGCGCACCGCCGCGCTCGACCGCGGCGTGCCGGGAGCAGCTCCGGCCGTGAGCGGTCCTTCTCCGCAGGAGACCGCGGTGTCGAACGACACGTTGCAGCGCACCCTTCTTCTGGCCCAGAGGTTCGTGGACCAGACGAAGCGGGAGAGCGAGGCGGAGGCAGCGCGTCTGGTGAGCCAGGCCGAGGAGCGCGCCCGCGTGCTGCTCACGCAGGCCGAAGAACGCGCTCGGCAGCTCACCTCTGAGGCCGAGGAGCGGTTGCGCGACGAGGTCGGGCGGCTCGAAGGTGCCCGGGAGCGGCTCGCAGGCGACGTGGAGGCGATGAGCAGGCATCTCGAGGACCAGCGCACGAAGATCCGCACGTCGCTCGCCGAGATGCTCCGCTGGGTCGACGAGCGGATGGCGATGCCTGCACGGAGCTCCGGAGAGCCTCCCACGGACCGCTCCCCCGCCCAGCCGGCCGCTGACCGCAGGCCCGCGGAGAGCCTCGAGAAGGCAAGGAACGCCGCGAGCGGTGAACCTGCCGTCTCGGACGGGGTCGGCCCAGGCTCGCCGGCGGGTGCCGGGCCCGGCTCGCCTGCCGCGACCCGCGCGGGTGAGACGCGTCCGCAAGCGCCGGCGCCCCAGCCGGGTGCGCCCGAACCTCACCCGCCGGCCCCCTCGCGATCGCACGCGACGGCGGCACCTGACCGGTCGCAGACGCCGGTCGGAGCTCGCCCGGGCGCTCTGCACAGAGACCTCTTCGAGACCGGGCGCGACGAGACGGTCGAGCTCGAGCGCAGCCGCATCGGCGAGTGACCTCCGAGGGCGGGCCGCCGCCGCCTTGCCTGCAGGTCGCCGGCGGGGTGGTTGAAGGGGGGCGCGCGGTCCGCTAGGGTCACCGGCTCCCCCGCGAGGCGCGCTGCTCGCGCTGCGGGGGACGAGACGGAGAGGAGGTCTGCATGGCGCCAGCGACGACGGGTGGCGCCTCGAGGGCGGCACGCAAGTCACAGCCGACGGCGCGGGTGGCGCAAGGCGGGAAGACGGCGGCGAGCCGTTCGACCGTGCAGAAGAAGCGGGCGACGCCCGTCGTGAAGGGGGGCCGAACGGGTGAGGTCCCGAAACGACCGGCGGCGGCCTCGGCCAGCGCCGTTCGCAGGGCGAAGCCGACTCCTCAGGGGTCGGCGCCGCGCCGCCGCGCCGCGCCGAAGAAGGCCAGCTCCCGGTCGTCGGCGAAGGAGCCGGCGCCGTCGGGCTCCCGGCGGCGAGCCGGATCGCCGCGCGGTGACGTAGTGACCACGACGACGAAGGCCGCCAGGAACGCGGCCACGAAAGCGACGGTGAAGACGGCAGTGAAGACGGCAGTCACCTCGACCTCTCCCACGACGAAGGAGACGAAGAAGCGAGCCTCCGGCGCGTCCACGGTCGCGAAGGCGGCAAAGCTCCCGCGGCGGACAGGAGCACCGGCGACGTCGAGGTCGGCGGCGTCGAAGACCACGGCGCAGGGCAAGGCCGCCCCCGAGCGGAAGGCCACCGCCGGGGGACGGGCGCAGGCCAAGGCCGCTCCCTCCGCGCAGGCCAAGGCCGCTCCCTCCGCGCAGGCCAAGGGAGCTTCCGAGCGGAAGGCCACCCCCGAGCGGCGGGCGGCTGCCGGGCGGGAGAGGAAGCCGACGAGCCGGCGTGCTCCCGCAGCGCCCGCCGGACCCTACGCCCAGGACGAGAAGTTCCTCACGGAGCAGCGCCAGCTTCTCGTGGGCGAGCGGGCCGTGTACCTTGCGCAGGCGTCCGACCTCAAGGCGGAGGCGGACTCGCTCGCGCAAGAGCGCGAGCCTGGGGACGTGCAGTTCGACGAGGAGTCGGGGGAAGGCGGGACGGTGACCGTCGACCGTGAACGCGACCTCGCCCTGTCTGCGCAGGCGCTGGCCGCCGTAGAGGAGATCGACGCAGCCCTCGAGAAGATCGCGAACGGCACCTACGGCGTGTGCGAGCGATGCCTGCAGCCGATCCCGAAGCCCCGGCTCAAGGCGCTGCCCTACGCAAGGCTCTGTGTCGCATGCAAGAGCGGAGGGCTGTCGCGACGCTGACCGGGGGGCGGAACCGTGTCCCCATCGTGACCGGCGCCGTCACGGTCTTGGTGATCGCGGCCGACCAGGCAACGACGTCGTGGGCCCTCGCAGCCCTCCGCCACCCCGTCCACCTGGTCGGTCCCCTTGGCCTCGCGCTCCAGTACAACTCGGGGACCGCGTTCAGCCTGCTGACCGGTGCCGGCGACTGGCTCGTCCCCGTCCTGGTGGCGATCCTCGCCGCCGTGGGCTGGCTCGCCTGGCACGCACGACGCCGGCTGCTCGCCGTCGCCTACGGGCTCTTGCTGGGCGGCGCGCTCGGCAACCTGGCCGATCGCCTTCTGCGCGGCCACCACGGGGACGTCGTGGACTTCGTGACCCTCAGCCACTGGCCGACCTTCAACGTCGCCGACGCGTGCATCACCGTCGGCGTCGCTCTCCTGGCCCTGGGTGTGCTGCTCCCAGCCCGGCACGCGCGGGACGACGGCGAGAGCGACCCGGCGCAGGCGGCGCCGCCGCACGGCGTGCGGCCGAGGTGACCGCGGACCCGTCCGGCCCGTTCGTCGCGACGGTGCCCAAGGTGCTCGCGGGGGTGCGCGTCGACCGTGCGGTGTCCATGCTCACCGGCGTGTCCAGGGCGGAATCCGCAGCCCTCGTCGCGGGCGGCCGCGTCCTCGTCGACGGCCGGCCCGTCGTGCAGCGGAGCGCTCCGCTCGATGCAGGGAGCCAGCTCGTCGTCGAGCTCCCCGAAGAGGCCGTCCCCCTCGAGCCCGATCCGAGAGTGCCCTTCGAGGTGGTGTACGAGGACGAGGACCTCGTGGTGGTCGACAAGCCGGCAGGGGTGGTGGTGCATCCGGGCGCAGGGACGCGCGGCGGGACGCTGGTCGCCGGTCTCCTCGCCCGGCATCCGGACATCGGGGCCCTGGCCTCGGTGTCGGACCCGGTCCGCCCGGGCCTGGTCCACCGCCTCGACAAGGGGACGTCCGGGCTGCTCGTGGTCGCGCGTTCGGCGCTCGCGTACCGGTCGCTCGTCGCCCAGATGAGCGCGCGCACCGTGGGGCGACGGTACCTGGCGCTGGTAGTGGGCATCGTGCCCGACGACCGGGGCCTCGTGGACGCGCCGGTGGGCCGGTCGGCGCGGACGCCGACCAGGATGGCGGTGACGCCGGCAGGCCGCCCCGCGCGCACGCGCTACGTCGTCGTGGAGCGCTACGCGCGCCTCTTCGACGGGCGAGGTTGGGCGGACCGTCCGGCGACGCTCCTCACGTGCACCCTCGAGACGGGACGGACCCATCAGATCAGGGTGCATCTCGCCGCGATCGGCCATCCGGTGGTGGGGGACGACCGCTACGGGGCGAGGGCGACGCGCGGTGGGCTTGGGCCCGGACGCCTGTTCCTGCACGCGGCCGAGCTCTCGATCGACCACCCCGTGTCCGGCATCCGCACGACCTGGACCTCCGCACTGCCGGAAGACCTCCGCGTGGTGCTCGAGGGAACGACAGGCTGATCGGGGCTCGGCGGGCCTGTCCTGGCGAGGCTGCGGCGGTCCGCGTGCCCGTCAGGCTGCGGCGGTCCGCGTGCCCGTCAGGCTGCGGCGGTCCGCGTGCCCGTCAGGCTGCGGCGGCCCGCGCCCCGACGACCAGACCGTCGGCCGACAAGGTTGCCAGCGCCTCCTCTTCGGCACGCCGCACCCGGCGGACCCCGACGCCGAGCCGCTCGGCGGTCGTCTGCAGCGATGCAGGATCGTTCCCGTTGAAGCCGAACCGCAGGCAAAGCACGTCGCGCTGGAGCTCGGGCAGGCGGTCCACAGCCGCGCGGATCCGCTCGAACACCAGCTCGCGGTCGACCTCTTCGGTCCAGTCGTCGCCGTCCGGCGCGACGAGCTCGCCGAGCGGCGTCGACGAGTCCATGGTCGCGGGCTGGTCGAGGCTGGCCGTCACCCGGGCGACGTCCTCGAGGTGTCGGCGCTCTTCGATCGTCATGCCCGTCACCTCGGCCAGCTCCTCGTCGGTGGGCTGGCGTCCGAGCTGGCCCGCGAGCTCTGCCGCGATCGCGTCGATCCTCTGGAGCCGTTCACCGACTTCGAGGGGGATGCGAATCGTGCGGCCGTGCTGCTGGACGGCGCGCTGCAACGCCTGCCGGATCCACCACGTCGCGTACGTGGAGAACCGGAAGCCGCGCTCCCAATCGAACTTCTCGACCGCTCGGAGCAGCCCGAAGGTCCCTTCCTGCACGAGGTCGGCGAGGTCCACGCCGCGGTCCTGGTACCGGCGGGCCCAGTGCACGACGAGACGGAGGTTCGCGGCCACCATCTGCTTGCGTGCGCTCTCGTCGCCGGCCGCGACCCGCTTCGCCAACGCGACCTGCTGATCGTGATCGGGCATCGGGTACTGGTCGAGGTCGCGGAGAAGCAGGCCGAGGCTGTCGGCGGTGGCTGCGCTGCTCTTGGTGAAGGTGCTCATGGTCGGGTGCTTCGTCGCTCTCTTCTGGATCGTCGTGGTGGTCTGGATCGTCGTGGTGGTCTGGATCGGCTACGTCTCCGCCCGGAAGCGGCGGGTGGGGCTCGACTCGCTCCACAGGACAGCCCTACCCGTTCGGGTACAACGCCCATGCCCTCGGTGTCATTCCGTGCTCGAACGGCCAGGTCGGAGCCCGGAACGACCGGTTCGGGCCGGGGCGGCTCGCTCCGCCCGGCACCGGGGAGGACCCGGCCATCCCCATCCCCGAGCGGGACTCCAGGCGCTCACCCGGCCTGCGGGCGCGTCCCTTGGGCGCTGGGCGGTTTGCAGGCGGCCGCCGGGGATGGTGACGTTCAGGTGTGGACGTCTGGCTGGTCCGTCATGGTGAGACCGAGTGGAGCGCGACGGGGCGTCACACGGGCCGCACCGACGTGCCGCTGCTGCCGATTGGAATGGTCGAGGCGAGAGTCGCCGGCCGATGGCTCTCCCGGTTGGTCCCGGACCCGGCACTCGTGCTCACGAGCCCGCTGTCACGCGCAGCGGAGACCTGCCGGCTGGCGGGCTTCGGGGGCCGCGCAGATGCCTGTGCCGACCTCGTCGAGTGGGACTACGGGGAGTACGAGGGCGAGACGACGGAGCGGATCCGGGCGGGGCGGCCCGGCTGGACGCTCTGGGCGGACGGCGTACCAGGCGGCGAGTCGGCGGCAGACGTCGGGCGCCGAGCCGACCGCGTGATCGGGCGGGCACGGAAAGCCGGCGGCGACGTGATCCTCTTCTCGCACGGCCACTTCCTCCGCGTGATGGCGGCCAGATGGGTCGGCCTTCCGCCAGCCGGCGGCCGGCTCCTGTCTCTCGGCCCCGGTGCGGTGTGCGCGCTCGGCTGGGAGCGCGAGACGCCCGTCGTCTCCCGTTGGAACGTGCTGGTGGAGCCTTCGGGCGCTCCCGGCGAACCCCCGTCTGCGCCCTGAGGCTGAAGATCCCGGGCCCGGCCGAGCTGGGGCCCGACCGAGCTGGGGCCTGGCCGAGCCCGGGCCCGACCGAGCCGGGCCCGACCGAGCCGGGCCCGACCGAGCCGGGCCTACCCGGGCCCGGCGAGGGATCCGAGCATGCCTTCGAGAGCGGCTCCCCCCTGGCCCCGGTCGTCGTCGAACGTCGGTCCCGGCGCGGGAGGCGGCGTTTCCGAGCGCGTTCCTCGCGCGCGACGGACCATGTCGGCGAGCGTGAACGACTGGAGGTGCTCGCGCATGGTGGTTCCGACCTCGGCCCACACCGCGAGGAGGACGCACTGCCCCTCGTGGTCGCAGGCGCCGTTCTCGTGCGGCTCACCGAAGTCGCCGGCCACGATCGGTCCGTCGACCGCCGACACCACCTGTGCGAGGGTGATGTCGGCCGGCTCGCGTGCGAGCACGTAGCCGCCTCCCACGCCGCGCTTGGAGCGGACGAGCCCCGCTCCCTTCAGCGCGAGGAGGATCTGCTCGAGGTACGGCTGAGGGAGCCCGGTCCGTTCCGCGATGTCGCGGACTGAGGTGGGTGTCGACGTGGCGCCGTGCAAGGCCAGCGAGAGCAGGGCTCGGCACGCGTAGTCGCCGCGGGTGGACACTCTCACGTCCCGATGTTACCGGGACGTCTTCTCGTGCAGGAGGAGCCGCCGACCCGTCCTGGCGCGGGACGCCGGCTCGCCTGGCGGGCCGGCCGACTTCTACGCTGGTCGGCAATGGTCGCAAGCCCGGTGCCGGCCGCAACGGGGCCCGAGCCGGTGCTGCCGGACTTCGGCGGCCGCTGCCTGACCGAGGTCGTCCGTCTCCTGCTCGCCGAGGTCGGCGCGGCCGACGAGCCGGCCGAAGGACCCCGTGCCGAAGGACCCCGTGCCGAAGGACCCCGTGCCGACTGGCTTCCCGAGCCGGTCCATGGAGCCCGTCAGGTCGTGCTCCTCGTGCTCGACGGCCTCGGCTCGCGCCAGCTCGACGCGAGGGCCTCGCGTCTGGCGCCCGTGCTCGGCAGCGGCACGGGCACGACCGTCACGTCGGTCGCACCCAGCACGACCGCTTCGGCGCTCACCAGCCTGACGACCGGGCTCCCTCCGTCGGAGCACGGCGTGGTCGGCTACCGCGTCGCCGTGGGCGACGAGATCCTGAACGTGCTCGGGTGGCGGCTCGGGGAGCGCGACGGGCGCCGGCTCGTCCCCCCTCGGACCTTCCAGCCGCGCCGGGCGTTCCCGGCGAGCCCTTCACCGACGCCCGTCGTCTCCAGGAACGAGTACGCCGCGACCGGGTTCACCGCGGCCCACCTCGGCGACTCACCCCTCTACGGCTGGCGCACGCCCGCCGGCCTCGTCGTCGAGGTGCGGAGGCTCCTCGAGCGCGGCGCGCCCTTCGTCTACGCCTACTACGACGGCATCGACCGCACTGCGCACGCGTGCGGGCTGGGCGAGCACTACGACGCCGAGCTTCGTGCCGCGGACCGTTTGGTCGGCGACCTCCTCGAGGTGCTCCCGCCCGGAGCGGTGCTGGTCGTGACCGCCGACCACGGACAGGTCGACGTCGGCCCGTCGATCGAAGTGTTCGGCGCCGACGTGATGGCTGCCGTCACCCTGCTCTCGGGAGAGGGTCGGTTCCGGTGGCTGCACGCGCGGCCTGGCGCGAAAGACGACCTCCTCGCCGTCGCCTCCGAGCGGTACGGCGACGTCGCGTGGGTGCGAGGCGTCGAGCAGATCGTCGACGACGGCTGGCTCGGCGGCACCCCCGCCGCGGACGTGCGCGCGCGGCTCGGGGACGTCGCTCTCGTGCCGTTCGCAGCGACTGCCTTCTTGGACCCTGCCGACACCGGCGAGCAGCGCCTCGTCTGCCGTCACGGCTCGCTCACGCCGGACGAGATGTTCGTCCCCCTGCTCGCGTGGGCGCCGAAGCCGTGACCCCGCTCTGAAGCGAGGCCGTCGGCAGATCCGCTGGCACCCCCCTGCCTCTGGCATCATCGACGGTATGAGCACAGTGGACTCGACACCGACGACGGACGCCGAGCAGGCGGTCTCGCCCGACGAGGTGCTGCCGGGGCCCGGACGGTCGCCCTCCGCGACACCGGGTGCCGGAGGCGACGGCGCGAGCAGGGACGGAGGGGAAGGCCCCGAGGAGCGCCGCGAATCCGTCGAGCAGCCCGGCAAGGTGATGCGGATCGGCACCATGGTCAAACAGCTTCTCGAGGAGGTCCGCCAGGCGCAGTTGGACGAAGCCGGACGCGTGCGGCTGAAGGAGATCTACGAGCAGTCGGTCCGGGAGCTCTCCTCCGGCCTCTCGCCGGACCTGTCCGAGGAGCTCGACCGCATGGCGTTCCCCTTCGACGACGGGGTCCCCTCAGAGGCGGAGCTCAGGGTCGCGCAGGCCCAGCTCGTCGGGTGGTTGGAGGGGCTGTTCCACGGCATCCAGGCGACGTTGGTCGCTCAGCAGATGGCTGCCAGGGCGCAGCTCGACCAGATGCGCCAACGAGGGTTGCCGCGCCCGGACGACGACGAACCGGTCCCGCCACGCCCGGGGACGTACCTGTGAGCCCTCGCCGTCTCAGCCCCGTGGACGGCGCCGCGGCGCTGCGTGGCGCGGTCCGGGCGCGGCCATCGCCGGTCCGTCACGGATGTGGCCGCTCGGCTCGGGCGGTAGAATCTCGCCATGCCGATGGTGGTCACCACGAAGGATTGCACCGCACTCAGTGACGCTGAGCTGGAAGAGCTTGCCGATCTCGGAGTAGAGCCCCTCGGGTTCGACATCGGGTTCCTGTCCAAGGAACGTGAGGAGTGGGTGCTCGTCACGACCGTAAGGGACGGGAGGAAGCTCCGCGGCTATTCATTCTGCACGCTCGAGCGGATCGGCGGCACGCCGTCGCTGCTCGTGGGCGTGGCCTCGGTCGACCGGACCAGCCGGGCCGAGTCCGCGCTGAAGGCCATGATGGCGGACCAGTTCCGGCGGGCGTTGCTCGCGTTCCCCGACGAGGACGTCCTGCTCGGCACGAGGCTCGTGCGAGCGGACGGCTTCTGCGCGTTCACCGGGCTCGTTGACGTCGTCCCGGCCGCCGGCCACCGCCCCTCGGGCGAGGAGCGAGCGTGGGCTCGGCGTCTCGCGAAGCGGTTCGGGGCGGAGTCCAGGCTCGACGACCGGACCTTCGTCGTGAAGGGAGACGGCTCCGCAGCCGGAGGTCTGGACTTCGTGCACCCCAAGGTGAAGCTCCCCGAGGGTGCGCTCGAGGTGTTCGGAGCGGTCGATTCCGAGCGGGGCGACCGGCTTGTCGCCTTCGGCTGGGCCATGGCCGAGGACCTGGCCGGAGGCAAGTTCTCCCGCTGACGTCCAGGGCTCGCCTGCCTCCGGGGGTCGCGGACGCTCGCCTGCCTGCGGGGGTCGCGGACGTTCGGGGAGGGCCGGCCAGCCCTTCCGCGGGCCTCGCGTCTGCGCTTCGGTGGGGCTCGCGTCAGCCCTTCGGCAGCACCGCCGCGCAGATCTTGTAGCAGTGGCCGCCGCGAGGACCGCTCAGCGCGACGAGGAGGTAGTGCGGAGAGAAGCCGAGCGCCGCCGCGAGGGCCTTCCCCGACAGGCGGTCGCGGCGCGACGCGGCGAGCGCCCGGGCCGCGCGGCCGTCCTCGACGGGAAGCCAGACGTCGTCGCGCGCCCAGCCGAAGCGGACCCAGGTCGAGCCGTCGGCGCCGCGGCGCAGGAGCTGCGGTCCGCGCGCCGGCCGGATCAGCGCCAGGGAAGGCCGGAGCCCGTGGAAGCCCCAGTAGGGTGCGGACGGCCCGTGGAACCCGAGCAGCGGGTCGTCGCGGGTGGTCACGAGGCGCGCGAGCACCCTGCGCACCCGCCGCCCCTGCAGCGACCCGACGTGGCGTGGGGGCGCGGCGACCGTCACCGCCTCGGGTTGGGCGAGGTCGTCGGACTCGGGGTCGTCGGCCAAGGTGGCCTCCACCACGTCGAAGAGGGCGAGGTCCGGCGCGTGGCCGGCCGGCCATGGGACGCGGAGCCGTACCAGTGAACCCGATGCGAGGTCGACGGCGGTCGTGTCGTCCGGCGTGCAAGCGAGCACGAGGAGCCGGAGCTCGGCGCCCCCCGCGGTGAGCGTCCGGTCCCGGTGCACGACATCCCGCAGGAGCGCGCGGCCGCGGCGGGGCCCTGCGGCTCGCGAGGAGGATCCCGCCGGGGTCTCCCTCGAGCGTGCAGCGCCGGCGGTCGCCGCCGGCTGCTCCTCCGAGACGGACACGCCGCCGCCGGCGTCCTCGCCCTGGACGGACCCGCCGCCGACGTCCTCGCCCGAGACGGACACGCCGCCGCCGGCGTCCTCGCCCGAGACGGACCCGCCGCGCCGCGTCGCGGTCCCTCTTCGCGCGTGCGCTGGCGCATGCAGGCCCTGGCGTCTCGTGCCGGGCACCTCACCTCCTCGATGCGCACCCGGTCGACGCGCCGGGCGGCCAGACGAGCCTACCGGCGTGGCCTCGCCACGAGGCGCTCGAGCTGCGCCTCGAGCGTGGCGACGTCGCGAGCAGGTTGGTGGCAGACGAAGCCCTGGCACACGTACGCCGCGCCGGGCTCTCGCCCCTCCCACAGCGGGCTTGTCGTCGGCTGGCCCCAGGCGACGACGGCGTCGGGGAGCCATTGCCGCCGGACGGCGTCGAGCAGGTCGGGTCGGTCTCCTGCGACGACGATCTGCGCGCCACGATCCATGAGTGCGAGGGCCGGGAGCATGTCGGCGACGGCGAGCGGCTGGCTGACGGCGAGCGGGAGGGCCAGCTCCGCGATCCGCGCCCCCGCGTCGGTCCACCGATGGGTCCCGGTGAGCGCGCCGAGGCGCAGGAGCGCGACCGCCGCCGCGGCGTTGGCGGACGGGAGCGCCCCGTCGGTGACGTCCTTCGGGCGTACGAGGAGCGCCTCGGCGTCCCGCCCCGTCGTGAACAGGCCGCCGCGCCCTCCGTCCCAGAACAGCTCGAGCAGCCCGTCGGCGGCATCTTCGGCACGTCCGATCCAGCGCGCCTGTCCGGTCGACGTCGCGAGCCGCGTGGCGCACTCGACCACCCACGCGTAGTCGCCCGCGAACGCAGGCACGCCGCTCCGGGCGGAGCGCAGCCAGCGGCCATCGGGGCGGCGGTTGTGCGAGAACAGGTGCTCGGCGGCCTGGAGCGCGCGCCGTGCCCAGGCTTCCTCGCCGCAAGCCCATGCGGCCTCGGCGAGGGCGGCGGTGAACATCGCGTGCCACTCGGTGAGGACCTTGTCATCCCGTGCAGGCTGGGGGCGACGGCGCCTGGCGGCGACCAAGGCCTTCCTCCCGGCCTCCACCTCCGGCGGTCGGGCGAGCCCCGCGCCGAGGGGCCGGTGGAGGACCGTGCGCCCTTGGAAGTCGCCCTGCTCGGTCACCCCCCACCAGTCGCACAGCGCCGCGGCGAGGTCTGCGGTGCCGCCGGGCTGCTCGAGCTCCGTCGAGAGCGCCGCGGCGACCTCCTGAGGCGTCCACGTCGCGTGGCCGCCCTCCGCGCCGGCAGAGTCCGCGTCCAGCGAGGAGCAGAAGCCGCCGTCTCGGGTCGACAGGGTGCCGGTGACGAAGTCGATGGTCTCGCGCACGACCTGGAGGTATGTGGACGTGCCGGTCACCTGCCACGCGTGCAGGTACGTCCGGACGAGCAACGCCTGGTCGGTGAGCATCTTTTCGAAGTGGGGCACGCGCCAGCGCGCGTCGGTCGAGTAGCGCGCGAATCCCCCCTCGAGGTGGTCGTAGATGCCGCCGGCCGCCATCGCGTCGAGCGTCCTCGTCGCCATCTGCAGCGGGTCGACGCCTCCGCGGCCGCCCTCGCCCGCGGCCCGCAGGCACAGCTCGACGAACCCGGGCCTCGGGAATTTCGGCGCTGGGCCGAAGCCGCCCGAGGCGGGATCGAACTTCTCCGCGAGCTTCTCCAGCGCGAGATTCGACACCTCGTCCCACGCGAGGCGGCGGTCGGCGGTGAGCGGCGCGAGACCGTCGACTGCTGTCGTGTGGCGCTCGAGGGCGTCCGCGAGCGCGGACGCCTGCGCCTCCACCTCGTGCCGCCGCTCGGACCACGCACCCGCGACCGCGTCGAGCACCCGCCGGAACGAGGGCATCCCGTGGCGGTCGGACGGCGGGAAGTACGTCCCGGCGAAGAAGGGCCGGCCGTCAGGCGTGCAGAAGACCGACATCGGCCATCCGCCTGATCCCGTCATCGCCTGCACTGCCGCCATGTAGACGGCGTCGACGTCGGGACGTTCCTCACGGTCGACCTTGACAGAGACGAACGCGTCCAGGAGGACCTGCGCGATCGCGGGGTCCTCGAAGCTCTCGTGGGCCATGACGTGGCACCAGTGGCACGCGGCGTAGCCGATGGAGACGAAGAGGGGCTTGCCCTCCTCCTTCGCCCGCGTGAACGCCTCGGTCCCCCACGGGTACCAGTCGACCGGGTTGTCGGCGTGCTGGCGGAGGTACGGGCTCGAGGCCCCGCGCAAGCGGTTCACGGCGCCGATGGTAGGGGCGGCGGCGCGTCGATAGCGTGGTCGGCCATGGACGTGCGGCTCGACGGCAAGGTTGCGCTGGTCACCGGTGCGAGCAGAGGCATCGGCCTCGCGATCGCGCGGCGCTACGTGGAGGCGGGAGCTTCGGTGATGCTCTCGTCGAGGAAGGCAGACGCCTTGGAGTCGGCCGCCGCCGGGCTCGCCGGCTCGGGCGGCGAGGTGGCCTGGCACGTCGCGCACGCCGGGGACCCGTCGCAGGTGACCTCGTGTGTCGACGCGACCATCGAGCGGTTCGGCTCGCTGGACGTCCTGGTCAACAACGCCGCGACGAGCCCCCACTTCGGCCCGCTCCTCGAGATCGACCGCGGGCGGGCGACCAAGACGCTGGAGGTCAACCTCCTGGGCCTCCTCGCGTGGTGCCAGGCGGCGTACGCCGCGGCGCTGCGCGAAAGAGGCGGGTCGATCCTGAACATCGCCTCCGCCGGCGGCCTCGGCCCCGAGCCCGGCATCGGTTGGTACAGCGCCACCAAGGCCGCGGTGATCCACGTCACCAAGCAGCTCGCGTACGAGCTCGCTCCCGGCGTGCGGGTGAACGCGATCGCGCCCGGGCTCGTCCGCACCCGCTTCGCCCGTGTGTTGTGGGAGCCCCACGAGGAGCTGGTCGCCTCCCAGATCCCGATGCGCCGGATCGGCGAGCCCGACGACGTGGCGGCGGCCGCCCTCTTCCTCGTCTCCGACGAGGCGTCGTGGGTCACCGGCACCGTCTTCACCGTGGACGGCGGCGCGACGAGCCGGCCGTCCGGGGGCATCGCGTAGACGACGCGCCCTCCGGCATGGACGCCGGCGCGGAGCCAGCCTCCGTCAGGAGAGGCCCGCCCGCCGCACCTTTCCCGACGGCGTCCGCGGCAGGCGGTCGGTGAGCACCAGCTCCTTGGGCGCGGCCCAAGGCGGCAGCGTCGCCCTCACCGCCTCGACCAGGGAGGCGAGCTGGGGCGGAGCCGCCCGGTCCGCGGGGACGACCCACGCGACCACCCGCTCGCCCCACTCGGGGTCCGCGCGCCTCCACACCGCTACGTCGGCGACCGAGGCGAGGGCGGCGATCGCCCGCTCGACGGGGACGGGCCAGACCTTCTCGCCGCCGGTGGTGATCACGTCTGTGAGCCGGCCGTCGACGACGAGGCGACGGCCCTCGAGGCGCCCCCCGTCGCCCGTCGGGAGCCAGCCGCCGCGCCCGTCGGGGCCCGGCACCCTCGGGTCGGCCCCGTCGCGATAGGCGCGAAGCAGCATGGGCCCGCGGAGGAGGACCTCGCCGGCGCGGCCCTCCCCGGCACGCCCGGTTCCCACCGCCACGTCCACGCCGTCGAGCGTGACGCCGTCGTAGACGACGCCCGAGCCGGTCTCGGTCATCCCGTAGGTGGTCACCACGTTGGCGGGGACCGCGGGCGGCGGCGCGGCGCCGCCGAGCAGGATGCAGGTGAAGAGCGCCGGGTCGACCCGCTCGAGCGCGGTCGCGACGAACGACGTGTGCGTGGCGTCGCCGCGCCGGCCGATGGCCTCGACCGCGTCGGCGTCGAAGCCGGGGAGCACGGTGCACGGGACCCCGGTGACGAGCGAGCGCGTCAGCACCGACAGGCCCCCGATGTGGGAGAGCGGGAGGCACGCCAGCCAGCGGTGCCGGGCGGGGTCGACGCCCAGGCGTGCGCTCGTCGCCCGAGCGCTCGCGTGGATCGCGTCGTGCGTGAGCACGACGCCGCGCGGCGTGCCGGTCGACCCGCTCGTCGCGACCACGACAGCGTCCCCCTCTGCGACCGGGACGCCGCCTTCGAGCGTGACGACGTCGCCGTCGCCGCCGACCACCTTCGTCGGCGCGAGCGCGCGGAGGAGCGCGCGCGCGGCAGCAGCGGGAAGGCGCGCATCGAGCGGCGCGACGGCGTCGCCGGCGTCCCAGGCTGCTCGCAACGCGTCGACGAACCCGGGTCCACCGGGAAGATCGAGTGCGACGAGCTCCGGCACCTGCCGGTAGGTTAGAGGACCATGGACGCGGTGGGCACGGTCATCTCCGGCAAGTCACCCGACCCGCTCGACGAGCTGCGCGCGCTGCCGCTCCCGGAGTTCGAGGAGTCCGGCGAATGGCGGGACATACGCTACGAGACGGCGGAAGGGATCGCGAGGATCACGATCTGCCGCCCCGAGGTGCGCAACGCCTTCCGGCCGCAGACCCTGTTCGAGCTCTCCGACGCCTTCGAGCTGGCCCGCGACGACCCCGATGTGGGTGTGGTGGTCTTGAGAGGCGAGGGGCCCGACGCGTTCTGCTCGGGCGGCGACCAGCGGATCCGCGGCGACGACGGCTACGTCGGGGACGACATGCTGGCGCGCCGCGGCGTCGGCCGGCTCAACGTGCTCGACCTCCAGGTCCAGATCCGGCGGCTCCCGAAGCCCGTCGTAGCGAGCGTCGCGGGCTACGCGATCGGAGGTGGGCACGTCCTCCACCTGGTGTGCGACCTCACGGTCGCGGCGGACAACGCGCGGTTCGGCCAGACGGGGCCCAAGGTCGGGAGCTTCGACGGCGGCTACGGCGCGGGCCTGCTCGCTCGCACGATCGGGCTCAAGCGGGCGAAGGAGGTCTGGTTCCTGTGCCGCCAGTACGACGCGCGGGAGGCGCTCGACTGGGGTCTCGTGAACGCGGTCGTCCCGCTCGGGGAGCTCGAGTCCGAGACCGCGGCGTGGTGCCGGCGGATGCTCTCGCTGAGCCCGATCGCGCTGCGCATGCTCAAGGCCGGCATGAACGCGGCAGACGACGGCCTCGCGGGCATCCAGCAGCTCGCCGGGGACGCGACCATGCTTTTCTACATGACCGCGGAGGGGCAGGAGGGGCGTGACGCGTACGTCGAGCGGCGAGCGCCGGACTTCTCGAGATTTCCCCGCCGTCCCTGACGAAGAGCTGAGCCGCCCGTGAGCTCGGCGCCTGCGGCGGTCCCGGGGCCCCTGTCGCGTTGGGTGGCCGGCGCGCGGCCTCGGACGCTCCCGGCGGCGGCCGTGCCGGTCGTCGTGGGAACCGCCGTGGGATGGTGGCTGCGGAGCGGCGCACCCGGCGGCGGGCGGCTGGTCGCCGGCCCGGACGCGGTCATCTGGTGGCGCGCGGGGATGGCGCTCGTCGTCGCGCTCGCGCTGCAGGTCGGCACGAACTACGCCAACGACTACTCCGACGGGGTCCGCGGCACGGATCGGGGACGTGTCGGGCCGCTGCGCCTCGTCGCGTCGGGCGCGGCGACGCCCGAGTCGGTCCGGCGAGCGGCGTTCGCGTGCTTCGGGGTCGCGGGCGCGGCGGGTCTCGCGCTGGCCGCGTCGACCACGTGGTGGCTGGTCCCGGTGGGCGCTGCGTGCGTCGTCGCCGGGTGGCTGTACACGGGCGGACCGAGGCCCTACGGCTACCTCGGGCTCGGCGAGGCGTTCGTCTTCATCTTCTTCGGCGTCGTCGCGACGGTGGGCTCGGCGTACGTGCAGCGCCAGGCGTTCGGCCTGTGGTGGGTGTGCGTCCCGGTCGGGCTCCTGTCGACCGCGCTTCTGGAGGCGAACAACCTGCGCGACGTCGCCGGGGACGCGGCGGCGGGGAAGCGGACCCTCGCCGTGCGCGTCGGCCCCCGGCGCGCACGCTGGCTCTACGTCGGCTCCCTCGCAGGGGTCGTGGCGGGGATCGCGGGCGCGGCGGCGGTCCGTCCGTGGGCGCTCGTCGCGCTGGGCGCGCTCCCTCTCGCGCTGAGGCCCTCGCGCGCGGTGCTCCACGGCGCGAGCGGACGGGAGCTGCTGGCGGTGCTTGCGAGGACGGGACAGCTGCAGCTCGCGGTGGGTGCTCTGCTCGCGCTCGGGATCGTGCTGTGAGCCCCGGGCTCCGGGCGCGCCCTTCAGGACCCCGCGCAGGCCGGCCGCCCGGCGTCGAGGAAGCGGCGGACGACCCCTGCGCACAGCTCCGGCTGGGCGAGGTGCGCCGCGTGTCCCGCGCCTGGGACGAGGGAGAAGACCCCGGCTGGCGCGGCCGTGGCGAGGCGCGCCGCCGCGAGCGCGAACCGCACGTCGTCCGCGCCTGCGAGGGCGAGGAGAGGAGCTCGAAGCTCCTGGAGGCGGTCCCACAACGGGTCCTGGGCGCCCGTGCCCGCGAGCCGCAGGCTCGACGCGAGACCGGCTGGGGCGTTGCGGCGCCGCTGCTCCATGCCGGGGTCGCCCAGCGCGGCGAACATCGGCTGGGCCACCCAACGCGCGAGGAACGCGTCCAGGTCCGCCTCCACATCCGCGGCGAGCGCCATGTCGCGGCGCCGCCTCTCTTCTCGCGCCGAAGCGTCCTCGATGCCCCCGGTCGCGCCGATCAGGACGAGGCGACCGAGCCCGTCGGGGCTGCCGAGCGCGGCGTGCAGGGCGACGCGGGCGCCGAGCGAGTAGCCGAGGAGGTCGAACGGCTTGCCGCCTGCTCCCGCGACCTCGGCAAGGAGAGCGCCGCACTCGACGAGGTTCGCTCGCACGCCCGCGGATCCCCCGTGGCCGGGGAGGTCGACGCGGACGAGCTCCCGGCCTGCGCCCACGAGATCGGCGAAGCGTCCCCACGACCTCGCGGTCTGGGTGAACCCGTGCGCGAGCACGAGCCGCGGTCCCGACCCGCTCGACTCCACGTGCAGCACGTGCGATGAGCGTAGTCCAGGCCACCTTCGCGGCGACCCTCGTCGACGAGTGGGTGCGTGCCGGCGTGCGCGACGCCGTGGTCTGCCCCGGCTCGCGCTCGACCCCGCTCGCCCTCGCGCTCGCCGGGAACCAGGCGATCCGCCTGCATGTCCGGCTGGACGAGCGCGGCGCGGGGTTCTTCGCCCTCGGGCTCGCGGGCGCGACCGGGCGCCCGGTCGTCGTCTCCGTGACGAGCGGGACCGCCGCGGCAGAGCTCCACCCCGCGGTCGTCGAGGCCCACCACGGGCGAGTCCCGCTGATCGTCTGCACCGCTGACCGCCCGCCGGAGCTGCACGGCGTCGGCGCGCCCCAGACCATCGACCAGCGGGGCATCTACCCTGGCGCGCTCCGATGGGGAGCGGACCCCGGCGTCCCTGCCGAGGAGGCCGCGTGGTCGTGGCGGTCGCTGGGGGCGCGTGCGGCGGTCGAAGCGATCTCGGGCCCCCTGGGCCCGGGCCCCGTCCACCTGAACCTGGCCTTCCGCGAGCCGCTCGCCTGCGCGCCCGGGCCGCTGCCCGAGGGACGGCCCGCCGGTGAGGCCGCGCACCGCGTCGTGGTCCACGCCGGCGCCGCCGAGCGGTGGACCTGGCCGGCCGCCAACGGGGTCCTCCTCGCCGGGGCGGGGTGCGGTCCGCCCGCAGGCGTGCTCGCGCTCGCCGAGCAGCTCGGTTGGCCGGTGCTCGCCGACCCCCGTTCGGGGTGCCGGGTCCCGCACCCCAACGTCGTCGCGGCGGCCGACGCGATCGCACGCCACGCGCCAGCGGCACTCCGACCCGACGCGGTCGTCCGGCTGGGCGCGTCGTGGGCGTCGAAGGCGGTCCCGGCCTACCTGTCCGAGGCGGCGGCGGTCGCGGTCGATCCGTGGTGGCGGTGGGACGACGCGGACCGCCGCGCCGCCGTCGTCCACCGCGCCGACCCCGCGGCGTGGCTCGCCGCCGCGCTCTGCGTCCCGCGCCCTGCGCCGTCCCCCGGCTGGCTCGAAGGGTGGCAGGACGCCGAGCGCGTCGCGCAGGAGGCCGTCGACGCCGCCCTCGGCGGGGACTGCCTCAGCGAGCCGCTCGTCGCGCGCCGGCTCTTCGGCGAGGTGCCCGGGGGCACGACCGTCGTGGTCTCCTCGTCGATGCCGGTGCGCGACCTCGAGTGGTTCGCGCGGCCGCGCCCCGCGCCCCCGAAGGTGCTCGCCAACCGCGGCGCGAACGGCATCGACGGCGTGTGCTCGACCGCCCTGGGCGCGGCGGCCGCGGCGGTGGGCCCGGTGGTCGCGCTGGTGGGGGACCTCGCGTTCTTCCACGACCTGTCATCGCTCGTCGCGCCGTGCGGCGCGCAGAGCACGCCCTGCACCATCGTGGTGGTCGACAACGGCGGCGGCGGCATCTTCGAGTTCCTGGAGCAGGTGGACGCCGTCGACAGGGCCAGGTTCGAACGGCTGTTCGCGACGCCCCAGGCGCCCGACGTGGTGCGCGCGGCGGCGGGGCTCGGTCATCGGACCGCGGACGTGGGCACGCCCTGCGAGCTGCAAGAGGCGGTGCGGGCGGCGCGCCGCGGCGAGGGCGTCACGGTGGTCCGGGCGCGGGTGCCGTCCCGGCAGGAGAACGCGGCCGTGCACGGCCGGGTGCACGCGGCCGTCGGCGACGCGTTGAGGCGCGCCGGCCTGCAGCCCACGGGGGCGCCGTAGGGCGCCGGGCGACGAGAGGGCGCGCGTTCGCTGCGAATGGGCAGAACGCGGGATATGGCAGGCTGGTCCGATGCCGACCCTGTCGGAGGACCTCCGTTTCCGCAAGGTGGTGCACCAGGTGACCGACGAGCGCCTCTGGTCCCGCCTCGATGACGACCGGATGACCTTCTACGTCGGATTCGACCCCTCGAACGCCAGTCTTCACATCGGGAGCCTGCTCCAGCTCGCGACGCTCCGCCGCTTCCAGCTCGCCGGCCACCGGCCCATCGCGCTCTGCGGCGGGGGCACCGGCATGATCGGCGACCCGGGAGGCAAGACCGACGAGCGGCCGCTCCTCTCCGTCGAGCAGCTCGCAGCCCACCTCGAGGGCATCCGACCGCAGCTCGCACGCTTCATCGACCTCGAGGACGGGCTCGTGCTCGACAACAGCGCGTGGCTCTCCCGGCTGCCCGTCATCGACTTCCTCCGCGACGTCGGCAAGCACTTCACCGTGAACCAGATGGTGGCCAAGGAAGCCGTCCGTTCGCGTTTCGAGCGTGCCGATCAGGGGATCTCGTACACCGAGTTCAGCTACATGCTCCTCCAGGCCTACGACTTCCTCCGGCTCCACGAGGACTACGGCTGCGAGCTGCAGGTCGGCGGGAGCGACCAGTGGGGCAACATCACGATGGGCGTCGAGCTGATCCGCAAGCTGTCCGGGAAGACGGCGCACGGGATGACGACGCCGCTCGTCCTGAAGCCCGACGGGACGAAGTTCGGCAAGACTTCCTCGGGAGCCGTGTGGCTCGACCCGGCGCTCACGAGCCCGTTCCACTTCTACCAGTTCCTCTTCAAGACCGAGGACGCTGCCGTCGGCACGTACCTCCGGTACTTCACGTTCTTGGAGCACGACCAGGTCGAGGCGCTCGACACGGAGACCGCAGAGCGTCCCGAGCGCCGCGCCGCGCAGCGCGCGCTCGCGCGCGAGGTGACCGTCCTCGTGCACGGCGAGGCGGAGGCCGAGCAGGCGGAGCGCGCGTCGCGCGCCTTGTTCGGCGAGGAGATCGCCGCGCTCGACGAGCGGACGCTGCTCGACGTCGTCGGCGAGGCGCCGTCGAGCAGCGTCGCGCGGTCGGCGTTCCTGAGCGGCGAGGTGGGCCTGGTCGACGCCCTGACGTCGTCGGGGCTCGTCGCCTCGAGGGGCGAGGCGCGCCGCACCATCGCGCAGGGCGGCGCATACGTGAACAACCGGCGCGTGGACGACCTCGACCGGTCGCTCGGCCCGGGCGACCTGCTGCACGACCGCTACCTCGTGCTGCGGCGGGGGAGGCGCGAGTACCACCTGCTCGTCGTCGAATGACCCAGGTGGCGCCGGTGACCGAAACGGCCAGGGCGCCTCAGGTGGCGCCGGCGACCGAGGCGGACCTGGAGGGGTGATCAGCAGGTGGTGGCTCGGGCTGGGGGCGTTCGTGGTCGCCGCGGTCGGGGTCGTGGCCTTCGTCTCCCTGGGTCACGGCGTGTCGGGCACTCCGGCGCAGCGCCTACGGAGCTGGGTGAGCAGCACGAGCCTGGGCCAGGACATCGGCACGCTCGAGCAGGACGGGCAGGACGTGCGCAAGGCGCTGGCCGCGGGCAAGGGCATCGATGCCGCGCACACCGTGTGCGCGGCGATGGCGACCAGCGCGCAGACATTCAACGACGACCTGCCCTCACCCGACACGTTGGTCACCCAGCTCCTCGCGCACGCCTACGGGCTCGAGTACGACGCCGCGGAGGCGTGCTACCGGTCGCCGGCTGCGGGCACCCGGCTGTTCGGCGCGTTCGGACGCGACCGCGCTCGGGCGGCGGCCCTCTTCGGCGACGTGCTGCGCCGGGTCCGGATCCTCACGGGGACGACGCCGCCCACCACGACGACGACCGTGCTGCCGGTCACAACAGGGATCCTCTGATGCCGGGACGTGCCGGAGGCGGCGTGCCCGACAGTGTCGAGGACCGTCTCCGTCGGCGGGTCCTGTGGGCGATGCCGAGCGGCCTCTACGTGGTGGGGAGCGCGGCGGGCGGCAGGGTGAACCTGATGACCGCCAACCTCGCGGTCCAGGTCGCGGTCGAGCCCAAGCTCGTCGGGGTGGCGGTCGACGTTGCCTCCGTGACCCACGGGCTCGTGGCTGCGGGCGGGGGCTTCTCGCTGAGCCTGCTCGCACGGGAGGAGCGTGCGGTGGTCCGGCGCTTCGTCAAGCCCGTCCGAGAAGACGAGATCGAGAGGGAGAACGGCGGCGCCGTCGTATCGATGGCGGGGGAGCCGGTCGACGTGCACGTGACGGGAGCGCCCGTGCTCGCGCGCGCGGCCGCCTGGCTCGACTGCTCGCTGCGGCACCGCCTTCTGCTCGGCAGCCACGAGCTGTTCGTGGGCGAGGTCGTCGCGGTCGGCGGCCCCGAAGGCGACCTGCCTCCGCTCCTGCGGATGGAAGACACCCGCATGAGCTACGGCGGCTGAGGTCAGCGGGGGCGGAGGTCGATCCGCAGGGTCAGGATCCCGTCCTCGAGCGTCGCCTCTGCGTCGCCGATCATTGCGAAGTCCATGTAGTCGAGCTGCGCCTGCTCCCTGAACCTCTGGCGCTCCGGCCCCTCCACCGGAGGGAGCCCGCGGTCTTTGACCGCCTTGGCCCGTTCACGGAACCGCGCGAGCATCGCGTGAGTGTCGAAATGCATCGTCAGGCCAGCATACGAGGGGTGGAGCCGGCGCACACACCCCGGAGGCGACGAGGTGGGGCGCGTTCCAACGACTACACTTCCAGCGCGGCCGGGCGCTCGCCGATTGAGATGGGCAGGTGTCGGCCAGGTCGTCTACATGGCCCCAGGCTCGGTCGACCAAGCGTCTCGAGCGCGGACGGGCAGCAAGGGAGTGGTCGTGAAGAAGGGACGCCATCGGCGCTTCGAAGAAGCGCGAAGCCTCAAGCGTTCAGTCACCACCGCTGGGGAGCGGTGCCCGGAGTGCGGAGCCGAGCCCGAGGATGTGCACGCGTCGTGGTGCCTCGCCGAAGAGGACCAGTACGACCGGATCCTCGGGTCGCTCGCGCCCTCGCACGACGACTGGGAGCGCGACCCGCTCGACGACTGACCGGCGCGCAGGGCTGGTGCGTCAGCCGGCGTCGCTCCCCGGGAGGGAGCGTCCCTGCTCGTGACGTTCGCGGCGACGGACCGCGGGGTGGGGGAGCGGCTCCCGCACTCGCTGGGTCCGGTCCTCGAGGTAGGCGCGGAGCAACCGGTGCACCTTCCCGCCCGTCATCTCGGCGAGCTCGTCGGCCATCTCCTCGTACACGGGCCGGGTGCCGACGAACGCCTGGTCGGACTCGGTGCACCACCACGCGAACTCCTGCCCCCCCGCTCCCCAGTGGCGCCTGTCCCACTGCCCGACCGTCGAGGTGACGTGGCCGTCGTCGGCGACCTGGTCCTCCCTGCGGAGCGGCAGCTGCCAGCACACCTCCGGCTTGAGGTCGAGCGGGCGCCGCCCCAAGGCGAGCGCTGCCTGGTGGAGCGCGCACCCCGGACCGGTGGGGAAGCCCGGGCGGTTGAGGAAGATGCAGGCGCCGTCGACGAGCCGGGTGACGGTCTCGCCCCGCCTGGTCTCGCGGGTGATCCCCTTCTTCAGGGCACGGCCGCGGTACTGCCACTGGCTGTCGCTCAGCGTCGCGGCCGCCCGCTCGATGCGGCGGACGTCGTCGTCGTCGACGAAGTGCGCCCCATAGGAGCAGCACCCGTGGACCAGCTCGGGAGCGGGCTCGGTGAGGACCCCCTGGCAGCCCCGGCCGTAGATGCAGGTCCAGCTGCTGGTGAGGAAGGTCACGTCGAAGACCCAGGTCCGGTCCTCGTCGGGGTCCTCGAAGCTCACCCATTCGTGGACGGGGACGCGGCGGGTGGCCATGGCGCCGGACCATACCCCGTACAATGGCGCGATGGCACAGATCGCGGAAGAGCTCGCCGTCGTCACGCTGTCGCCCGAGGCGCGCCAGGTCGTGCGCGAGGCGCTCGCTGATGAACAGGACCCTGGCGGACTCGCGCTGTGGCTCGAGGTGCGCGGCGTGCAGCATGGCCAGTTCGTCTACGACCTCTACTTCCAGGCCCGGGCGGACGCCGGGGACGACGACGCGGTCGTCGTGGACGACGAGCTGACCGTCGTGATCCCGAAGTCGAGCGTCGACCGGCTGCGCGGCGCGAGGCTCGAGTGGAACCCAGAGGGCGAGGGCGGCCTCGTCCTGGCGAACCCGAACTCGCCCGAGCCCGAGGAGCTCGGCGTCCCCGAAGAGGTGATGGCGGCGGGCCTCGACGGCCCTCTCGGCACCCGCGTGAGGGAGGTGCTGGAGGAGATGGTCAACCCCTCGATCGCCGCGCACGGCGGCCGGTCCGACCTCGTCGCGATCGACGAGGGCGGCGGTGTCGCGTACCTGCGGCTCTCGGGCGGCTGCCAGGGCTGCGCGATGTCCCGCATGACGCTGACGCAGGGAATCGAGACCGCGCTCCGCGAAGAGGTCCCCGAGCTCACCCGGGTGGTGGACGTGACGGACCACGCGGGCGGCGCCAACCCGTACTACTGATCACCCGATGACGGCCTGGGGGGTGGTGGCCGTCTGCGGCGCCGGCGGAGCAGCAGCCGGCCCGTTGCTCGACCTCGTCGCGCGACGGGTCCGGCGCCCGGCCCCCGCGCCCGTCGAGCCCCTCGTGGCCGCCGACGGAGCCCTCGGCTCCCCCTCGCTGGCCGCCGCCGGGCCGCCGCCCAGCACGCCGGCAGCCGGTGCCCGTTCGCCGGGGGACGTGGCCGGGACCGTGGTGCGTGCCCGTGGGCCGGCCGCGCTCGAGACGGGAGCCGTGTCCCTGGTCACCGCGGCCGCCTGCACGCTCGCCGCGGTTCGGCTCGGAGCGGTCCCGCAGCTCGCTGCGTACTGCGTGCTCGCCGGCGCGCTCGTGGTCGTCTCGGTCACCGACCTCCGCACCGGGCTCGTCCCGCGCCGTGTCGTCTACGCGGCGGCGGCGGCGGTGGGAGCGGCGCTTCTGGCCGCCTCGGCGACGAGCCACGCGTGGCGCCCGGCGGTCGAGGCACTCGGTGGCGGTGCGATCGCGTTCTTCCTCTTCGGGGCGGTGTGGTGGATCTCCCCCAAGGCGATGGGCTTCGGGGACGTGCGGCTCGCCGGGTTGTGTGGCGGCGCGCTCGGATGGCTCGGGTTCGCGGCCCTCTACCTCGGGTTCCTCGCGGCGTTCGTCGCGGGCGCCGTGTTCGGCGTCGCGGTCCTCTTCACCCGCGGCCGCCGCTTCCCGTTCGCGCCGGCCCTCGCGCTCGGCACGATGTTCGGCGTCCTGTGGGGCGCCTGGCTGGGCGGCGTCTGGCTCCATGGCCGCTAGGCCTCGCGCGGCGAGCGCCTCGCCCGCGCGGCGACGACGCTCTGGGCACCCGGCGCTCGGTAGCGTGGGGGGATGCTGCGGTACCTGACGGCCGGTGAGTCGCACGGCAAGGCGCTCGTCGTCGTGGTCGACGGCCTGCCCGCCGGGCTGCGGGTGACGGCCGACGACGTGAGCGCGGAGCTGCGCCGTCGCCGTCTGGGCTTCGGCCGAGGACCGAGGATGCGCTTCGAGGCGGACGAGCTCAGCATCCTGGGCGGCGTGCGGCACGGGCGGACCCTGGGGTCGCCGGTCGCGATGGAGATCGGCAACTCCGAGTGGGAGCGGAAGTGGACCGAGGAGATGTCGCCCGCTCCCGGCGCGCCCGCGACGGTGCTGACCCAGCCCCGTCCCGGCCACGCGGACCTCGCAGGCATGCAGAAATACGGCTTCGACGACGCGCGCGACGTGCTCGAGCGAGCGTCCGCCCGCGAGACGGTTGCGAGGGTGGCGGCCGGCGCGCTCGCCAAGCTGCTGCTCGCCCGGCTCGGGATGCACGTGCTGAGCCACGTCGTCCAGCTCGGCCCCGAGCGCGCGAACGACGAGACGCGGCCCAGGCCCGAGGACCTGGAGCGGATCGACGCCTCACCCGTGCGGACGGCCGACCCTGAAGCCGAAGAGCGGATGGTGGCCGCGGTGAGGGCCGCGGCGAAGGAGGGCGACTCCTTGGGCGGGGTGGCAGAGGTGCTCGCCTACGGCGTCCCCGTCGGGCTCGGGAGCCACGTGCAGTGGGACCGCCGGCTCGACGGCCTTCTCGCGCAGGCCCTGGTGAGCATCCCGGCGGTGAAGGCGGTGGAGATCGGCGACGGGTGGGAGGTGGCCACGCGGCGCGGCTCCGCCGCGCACGACGCCATCCGCGTCGACCACGCCGCCGCCGCGTCGGGCGGCTACGTCCGCGACACGGCACGCGCGGGCGGGATCGAGGGCGGCATGTCGATCGGCGGGCTCCTGGTGGCCCGCGCGGCGATGAAGCCCCTGGCGACGCTGAGCCGGCCCGTCGTCGCGACGGTGGACGTGGCCACGAACGAACCGGCCGTGAGCTTCAAGGAGCGCACGGACGTCACCTCGGTGCCCGCGATGGGCGTCGTCGCCGAGACGATGGTGGCGCTCGTGCTCGCGGGCGAGGCTCTGAGGAAGTTTGGCGGGGACTCGGTCGCAGAGGTGGTCCGGAACCGCGACGGCTACCTCGGCGCGCTCGGCGAGACGCTGTCACCGCCCGAGCGCGCATGACGACGCCACGCCGCGTGCTCCTCGTCGGGATGATGGGCGCCGGCAAGACGACGGTCGGCGAGCTGCTCGCGCGCCGCCTCGGTTGGCGGTACGTCGACTCGGACGACGAGGTCCGGGCGCTCACCGGGCGCACCGTGAAGGAGCTCTTCGAGGCCGGCGGCGAGCAGGCGTTCCGCCCCGCGGAGAGCAGGGCGCTCGCCGCCGCGCTGGAGGACGACGAGCCCGCGGTCGTCTCGGTCGCGGGGGGCGCGGTGCTCGACCCGGCGAACCGGGCGCTCCTTCGGCGCGCCGGCACGGTGGTGTGGCTCCGTGCGAAGCCCGAGACGCTGCTCCGGCGCGTGCGCGCGGACATGGCCGCGCCGGCCCGCGACGGCTCGGGCGCCGACGACCACCGGCCCCTCCTCTGCCACGACCCCGAGGGCGTGCTCGTGCGCCTCGACCGGGAGCGACGCCGTCTCTACCAAGAGGTCGCCGGAGTGGTCGTCGACGTGGACGACCTCGACCCTGTGGGCGTGGCCGACGAGGTGCAGCGACGGGTACCCAAGGCGCGGGCGGGCGCATGAGCGCGTCGAACGTGACCACCGTGCCTGTTGCCGTGCGCGCGCGGGGCTACGACGTCCTCGTGGGCGAGGGTGCGTCGGCCGAGCTCTCGAGCCTGCTCGCGACGCGTGTGCCGGCCGCGCGCCGGGTGGCGGTCGTCACCGACGAGGCGGTCGCCGCCGCGCCGTGGTTCGCGGGGATCGACCCCGGCGTCCCGTTCACCGTCCACACCGTGGAGGCGGGAGAGCGCGCGAAGACGCTGGCCAACGTGGAGGCGCTCTGCCGGGCCTTTTCACGCGCGGGCCTCGCGACGAACGACGTGGTGGTGGCCGTCGGCGGCGGCGTCGTGACCGACCTCGCAGGGTTCGTGGCGGCCTGCTACCACCGCGGCACGCCGTACTGCACCGTCGCGACGTCGCTGCTCTGCCAGGTCGACGCGGCGATCGGCGGGAAGACCGGGGTCGACCTCCCCGAAGGGAAGAACCTCGTGGGCGCCTTCTGGCAGCCGTCCGGGGTCATCTGCGACACCGCGCTGCTCGAGACCATGCCGGCGCGCGAGTGGGCGTCGGGACGCGGCGAGATGGCGAAGTACGCGTTTCTCGGAGAGCCCGACCTCCCGCTGCTCGGGCTCGAGGCCCAGGTCGCCCGCTGCGTCGCCCGCAAGGCGGCGGCGGTCGCGGCAGACGAGCGTGACACGGGGGAGCGGGTCCTCCTGAACTACGGGCACACCCTCGCCCACGCGCTCGAGGCCGCCGCGCTGGAGGCGGGCGACGACCTCCGCCACGGGGAGGCGGTGGCCGTCGGGCTCGTCTACGCTGCGCTGCTCGCCCGACGTCTCGGCCGTATCGGGGACGACCGGGTGGCGTTCCATCGCGAGGTGCTGGCACGCTTCGGCCTCTCCGGCCGGCTCCCCTCGGGCCTCGCGGGCGTCGACAAGGAAGAGCTCCTCTCGTACATGGCACGTGACAAGAAGGCTGCGCACGACCTGGCGTTCGTGCTCGACGGCCCCGCAGGCGTCGAGCTCGTGCGCAAGGTCGCGCCGGAGGGCGTGCTCGCCGCCCTGGAGGAGCTCACGTGCACGTGACGCTGCTCTCGGGCCCGAACCTGGACCTGCTCGGTCTCCGCGAGCCGGGGGTGTACGGCGCCGGCTCGCTCGCCGCGCACGTCCGGCGCGCCACGGCCGCCGCCGAGTCCCACGGCTGGACGCTCGACCACTTCCAGACCAACGACGAGGGTGCGCTCGTCGACGCCGTTCACGCGGCACGAGGGCGGGCCGACGCGGTGGTGGTGAACGCCGGTGCGCTCACGCACACGAGCTGGTCGCTCCACGACGCGCTCCGTGCGTACGACGGCGTGGTCGTCGAGCTCCACCTGTCGAACCCCGCCGCCCGGGAGCCGTTCCGGCACACCTCGGTGATCGCGCCGGTCGCAGACGGGCTCGTCGCCGGCATGGGCGGGCTCGGCTACGAGCTCGCAGTCGAAGCCGCGGTGCGGATCTGCGGGGCGCGCGCGCACGTGCGAGGCGGGCCGCCCCCGGCGTCCGGGCCCCCACGCGAAGGTCTCCAGGAAGACGAGGAGCCACGACCATGATCCCCTTGGACGTCGCAGGCAGGCTCGACCGGCTGCGGGCACGGCTCGACGACGCGGGCGTGGACGCGCTCGTCGTCACGAACCTTTCGAACGTCCGCTACCTGACGGGCTTCACCGGCTCCGCCGGCATGCTCGCGGTCAGCGCACATGGCGCGCTGCTCACGACCGACGGGCGGTACCGCACGCAGTCGGCCGAGCAGGTGGCGGCGGCCGGCGCCGCCGTCGAGATCACCGTCGGCGCGCTGGGGGCCCAGCGGGAGGCGGTGAGGGCGTTCGTCTCCGCCGCGGCGCACGTCGGCCTGGAGGCGGACCACGTGAGCTGGAACGACAGCCGGCAGTGGAGAGAGCTCGTGGGCGAGGTGGTCCCGACGAGCGGGCAGGTCGAGGCGCTGCGCGAGAGAAAGGACGACGGGGAGGTCGACCGCATCGCGCGCGCGGCCGCGATCGCCGACGCCGCGCTCCAAGAGGTGGTCACCATGCTGTCGAGCGGGGTGACGGAGGCGGAGCTCGCGTTGGATCTCGACACCGCGATGTGCCGGGGGGGCGCCGAGAGCGTCGCCTTCGAGACCATCGTCGCGGCCGGGCCGAACTCGGCCAAGCCGCACCACCGCCCGACGGACCGCAGGATCGGGCGGGGGGAGGCCGTCGTGATCGACTTCGGCGCGACCTTCGACGGCTACCGGTCGGACATGACCCGGACGTTCTTCGTGGGGGGCGAGCCCGAGGGCGAGCTGGCCAGGGTGTTCGACGTCGTGGCCGACTCCCAGGCGCGCGGGGTGGCGGCGGTGGCTCCGGGCGTGGCGTGCCGAACGGTCGACGCAATCTGCCGCGACGTGATCGCGGCGGCCGGCTGGGCGGAGCGGTTCGAGCACGGCACCGGTCACGGCGTGGGGCTCGACATCCACGAGGCGCCGACGGTGAACGCGCTGGGCACTGCTACCCTGGCCGCAGGCATGATCGTCACGGTGGAGCCGGGGGTGTACCTCCCGGGGACCGGCGGCGTCCGGATCGAGGACACCCTGGTGGTGATCGAGACGGGGAGCCGAGCCCTCACGAACTTCGCCAAGACGATCGCGGCGTGACGACGCGGGCAGGCGAGCGCCGAGCGCGACCGGAGCAGCACAGAGCAGCCAAGAGCACAGGAGCGCCGAGAGGACCCGATGCCCGTCTCCACCAACGACCTGAAGAACGGCATGACGCTCGACCTCCCCGAAGGTCTCTTCACCGTCGTCGAGTTCCAGCACGTGAAGCCCGGCAAGGGCGGCGCGTTCGTCCGCACGAGGCTGAAGAACGTGCGCACGGGTGCGGTCTTGGACAAGACCTACCGTGCCGACGAGAAGATCGAGCAGGCCATCATCGACAAGCACGAGATGCAGTTCCTCTACCGCGACGGCGACGAGTACGTCTTCATGGACTCGACGAGCTATGAGCAGATCCAGGTGGCCCGCCCGACGCTCGGCGACGCCGCCAGCTACCTGAAGGAGGGGAACGCCGTCTACCTCCAGATGCACGGGAGCGACATCATCGGCGTCGACCTTCCCGCTGCCGTGGAGCTGACCGTGACCGCCACGGAGCCGGGCATCCAGGGAGACCGGGTCTCGGGCGCCCGCAAGCCCGCGACGGTCGAGACGGGGCTCGTGGTGCAGGTGCCGCTGTTCGTCAACCCGGGGGAGTCGATCCGGGTCGACACCCGGACCGGCGAGTACCTGGCACGGGCCTGAGCGGGCCCGGCGGACGTGCGCGAGGCCGAACGGCCGAGGCCCGACCCGGGGCGACGAGCCCCGACCGACAGCGACGAGCCACGAGCGACCGTGCCGACCGACGAGCTACGAGCGACCGTGCCGACCGACGAGCCGACGAGGCACCAGTCGCGCGAACGCGCGCTCGGGCTGCTCTACGAGGCGGAGCTCAAGCGGGAGGCGCCGGCCGCGGTCGTGGGTGCGCTGGCGGTCCCGCCCGACCGGTTCACGGCCGATCTCGTCGCCGCCGTGCAACGCCACCGGGTCCGCGCCGACGCGCTCGTCGCCGCCGCGTCGATCGGATGGCCCCTCGAGAGGATGGCCGTCGTCGATCGCCTGGTCCTGCGGATGGCCGTCGCCGAGCTGCTCGACCCGGAGGGGCCCCCGACGGCCGTCGTGCTCGACGAGGCGGTCGAGCTCGCCAAGACCTACTCCACCGAGGAGTCCGGCGCCTTCGTGAACGGCATCTTGCGCACGGTCGCGGCGCAGGTGCGCTGACGGGCGGATCCGCAGGGTAGAGTCTCCCTTCGACCGTGAAGCGGGTCCCGTGAGGCCCGTACGGACAGGAGGACCGTTGGCCGAGCGCGAGCGCAGTCACACCCGCGGCCGCATCTTCGTCCCACGGACCCAAGTCCTCTCCGCAGCCGACCTCCACCGCGCGCTCGTCCGGATGGCGCACGAGATCGCCGAGCGCAACAGCGGCCTCGACGGCGTCGTGCTCGTCGGGTTGCAGACTGGCGGCGTGCCGCTGGCCCGCAGCATCGCCGAGACGCTGCGCGAAGCGGAGGACGCCGACGTCCCGACGGGGACCCTCGACGTCGCCTTCTACCGCGACGACATCGGGCTCCGGCCCGTGCTGCCCGAGGCGGTGACCGAGATCCCCTGCGAGCTCACAGGCAAGGCCGTGGTGCTCGTCGACGACGTGCTGTTCACCGGGCGCACCGTTCGGGCGGCGCTGCACGCGCTGAGCGACTTCGGACGGGCGCGCACGGTGCAGCTGGCGGTGATGGTCGACCGCGGCCACCGAGAGCTCCCGATCAGGCCGGACTACGTCGGGAAGAACCTCCCGACCCGCCGGGACGAGATGGTGGACGTGTCCGAGGACGGCGTGACGATCGGAACCCTGCAGTGACACACCTGCTCTCGGTGTCGGACCTCGGACGCGACGGGATCGAGGAGGTCCTGCGCGTCGCGGAGGCCTTCGCCGAGGTGGGGACGCGCCCGATCCGGAAGGTCCCGACGCTGCGCGGCAAGGCGATCGCGACGCTCTTCTTCGAGGACTCGACCCGCACCCGGCTCTCCTTCGAGACGGCGGCCAAGCGCCTGTCCGCCGACGTGCTCTCGTTCTCGGTCGGCGCATCCTCGGTGAAGAAGGGCGAGTCGGTCCGGGACACCGTCGAGACCATCGAGGCGATGGGGATGGACGCGCTCGTCGTTCGGCACGCGTCGGCCGGCGTGCCCGTGCAGGTGAGCAGGTGGGTGCGGCGCTGCAAGGTGGTGAACGGGGGCGACGGGTGGCACGAGCACCCGACCCAGGCGTTGCTCGACTGCTTCACGGTCCGGCAGGTACGCGGCCAGATCGAGGGGCTGAGGGTCCTCGTGGTCGGCGACGTCCTCCACAGCCGGGTGGCCCGGTCCCAGGTCCTCGCCTACCACGCGCTCGGCGCGTCGGTGACCCTCGTCGCGCCGGGGAGCCTGCTGCCCGCCTCCCTCGAGGGATGGCCGGTCGAGGTGGGCGACGACCTCGACGCGGAGTTGCCCAAAGCCGACGTCGTGTCCCTGCTCAGGCTGCAGGCCGAACGCGGGAGCGGCGCGTTCGTCCCGACGCTGCGCGAGTACACGGCCCGCTTCGGCCTGACCGCTCGGCGGGCTCAGCTCCTGGACCCCGACGCGGTCGTCACCCACCCCGGTCCAATGGTCCGCGGCGTCGAGATCGCGAGCGACGTGGCCGACCTGCCCCAGGCGGTGGTCACGCGCCAGGTGACCAACGGGGTCGCGGTCCGGATGGCCGTCCTGTTCCTGCTGCTCGGCGGTGCGGCGTGAGCCGCCCGCTCGTGCTGCGGGGCGGCGAGGTCCTGGACGCGTGCGGTCGCCGGCGGGCCGACGTGGTGGTCGCCGGAGGGGTCGTCCGCGCCGTGGGGCCCGACGTCGCGCGTGAGGCGCCCAGCCGCGCGCAGGTCCTGGACGCAGGCGGGTGCGTGGTGGCGCCCGGCCTCGTGGACCTCCACGCCCACCTGCGCGAACCGGGGAGGGAGGAGGCCGAGACGGTGGAGACGGGCGCGCGGTCGGCCGCGCTCGGCGGGTACACGGCGGTGGTCGCCATGCCCAACACCGAGCCGCCGGTCGACTGCGCCGCGGTCGCCCAGGAGGTGCTCAGGCTCGGGGCACGCGCCCTCGTCGAGGTGGCGGTCGCGGGGACGATCACGGTCGGGCGGGAGGGGGAGCGGCTGGCGCCAATGGGCGAGCTCGCCGCGCTCGGTGTCCGGATCTTCACCGACGACGGCGCGGGCGTCCAGGACGGCGCGCTGATGCGCCGGGCGCTCGACTACGCACGCGGCCTCGGCGTGACCCTTGCCCAGCACTGCGAGGACGCCGCCCTGGCGGCGGGCGGCGCCATGCACGAGGGGGCGTGCTCGAGCCGGCTCGGGCTGCCGGGAGCCCCCGCGGCCGCCGAGGAGACGATGGTCGCCCGCGACATCGCGCTCGCGCGTCTCACCGGTGCCCGGCTCCACTTCCTCCATCTGTCGACCGCGGGCTCGGTCGAGCTGGTCCGGCGGGCCAAGTCCGAGGGGCTGTCCGTCACCGCCGAGGCTGCCCCGCACCACCTCGTGCTCACGGACGCCGCGTGCGCCGGGTACGACCCCACGTTCAAGGTGAGCCCGCCGCTGCGCACGGAGGTGGACGTGGAGTGCCTGCGTGCCGGGCTCGCCGACGGGGTGATCGACGCGATCGCGACCGACCACGCCCCGCACGCCCCCGAGGCGAAGGACCTTCCCTTCGACGAGGCGCCGCCCGGCATGCTCGGGCTGGAGACGGCGCTGCCGGTCGTGCTCTCGTTCCTCGGTCTCGAGCTCGCGCTCGACCGCATGAGCTGGCGGCCCGCTCGGATCGCCGGCCTGGCGCCGCGCCAGGGCGGCCCGGTGGTGGAGGGCGCCGCCGCCAACCTCTGCGTCATCGACCCAGCGGCGACCTGGACGGTCGACCCGGCGCGCCTGGCGAGCCGGAGCCGCAACACCCCCTTCGCCGGGTGGACGTTCACGGGCAGGAACCGCCATACGATCGTGGCGGGCGAGGCGGTCGTCGTCGACGCGGAGGCGCAGCGGTGAGCGGGGGCGCGCGCGCCCCTGCGCTGCTCGTGCTCGCCGACGGCGAGGTGTTCGAGGGCGAGGCCGCCGGCTCGCCGGAGCCGGTCGCGACGGGCGAGCTCGTCTTCAACACTGCGCTCTCCGGTTATCAAGAGGTGCTCACCGACCCGTCGTACGCCGGCCAGGTGGTGGCCTTCACGTACCCGCACATCGGGAACTACGGCACGAACGGCGAGGACGACGAGTCGGGCCGGGTCCACTGCCGCGGCGTCGTCGTCCGCGACCTCACGCCGGAGCCCTCGAGCTGGCGCGCGTGGGAGAGCCTCGACGGCTGGCTCCGGCGCCAGGGGGTCCCCGCGGTGAGCGGCGTCGACACGCGCCGCCTGACGCGCCACTTGCGCGACAAGGGCGCCATGCCCTGCGCCTTCGGGACCGCCGGCGAGGCGGCGCTGCGCGAAGCCGCCGCGCAGGCGCTGCCGACCGACGGCCGCGACCTCGTGTCGGACGTCACCACGCCGGCCGCGTACGTGCGCGGGAGCGGAGCGCGCCGGGTCGTCGCGTACGACTTCGGCGTGAAGCGGACGATGCTCCGGCAGCTCGAACGGCTCGGGACGGTGACGGTGGTCCCCGCGTCGACGCCGGCTTCCGACGTCTTGGCCATGGAGCCCGACGGCGTGCTCCTCTCCAACGGGCCCGGCGACCCGGCCGCGCTCCCCGGGCCGACGTCGGCGATCGCCGACCTGGTCGGCAAGGTGCCCATCTTCGGGATCTGCCTCGGCCATCAGCTCCTCTGCGCAGCGCTCGGCGGCTCGACGTACAAGCTCCTGTTCGGCCACCACGGGACCAACCATCCCGTGCAGCGGCTGGCCGACGGGGCCGTCGAGATCACGAGCCAGAACCACAATTACGCGGTGACCGACGTCCCCGGAGCCGAGGTGACGCACGTGAACCTGAACGACGGGGTCGTCGAGGGCGTGCGCTTCGCGGGGGCGAGCGCGTTCTCCGTCCAGTACCACCCAGAGGCGGGCCCCGGACCGCACGACGCCAGGTACCTGTTCCGCGCGTTCGCCGAGATGCTCGGCTAGCCCGGTTCGAGACGGACGGAAGGGAGCGGGACGTGCCGCGGCGCGACGACATCTCCTCGGTGCTCGTCATCGGCTCCGGGCCGATCGTCATCGGCCAGGCCTGCGAGTTCGACTATTCGGGGAGCCAGGCCTGCCGGGTGCTGCGCGACGAGGGCTACCGCGTGGTGCTGGCCAACTCGAACCCGGCCACCATCATGACGGACCCGGAGCTCGCCGACCGGACCTACGTGGAGCCGCTCGATCCCGAGGTGCTCGAGGCGATCATCGCGAAGGAGCACCCCGACGCGTTGCTGCCGACGCTCGGCGGCCAGACCGCGCTCAACCTCACCATGGCGCTGCTCGACCGCGGCGCCCTCGACGGGGTCGAGGTGATCGGCGCGCGTCCAGAGGCGATCCGCACCGCCGAGGACCGGGAGCTGTTCCGCCGGGCGATGACCGAGATCGGGCTCGAGGTCCCCGCGAGCGGCTTCGCCCACTCGCTGGACGAGGCGCTCTCGATCGCCGCGGAGTTGGGCTACCCCGTGATGGTCCGCCCGAGCTTCATCCTGGGCGGGAAGGGCACGGGGATCGCGCCGGGCCGCGAGGAGCTGGTCGGGCTCGCGGCCGACGGCCTCGACGCGAGCCCCGTCGGCGAGATCCTCGTCGAGCGGTCCGTGGCGGGGTGGAAGGAGTACGAGCTCGAGGTCATGCGCGACCGTGCGGACAACTGCGTCGTCGTCTGCTCGATCGAGAACGTGGACCCGATGGGGGTCCACACCGGGGACTCGATCACCGTCGCGCCCGCCCAGACGCTGACCGACGTCGAGTACCAGGCGATGCGGGACGACGCCTTCGCGTGCATCCGGCGGGTAGGGGTGGAGACGGGCGGCTCGAACGTGCAGTTCGCCGTCGATCCCGCGACCGGCCGGCGCCTCATCATCGAGATGAACCCGAGGGTGTCCAGGTCGTCGGCGCTGGCGTCGAAGGCGACGGGCTTCCCCGTCGCCAAGATCGCCGCGCGGCTCGCGGTGGGCTACACGCTCGACGAGGTGCGAAACGACGTCACGAGGGCGACCCCGGCGAGCTTCGAGCCCACGATCGACTACGTCGTGGTGAAGATCCCGAGGTGGGCGTTCGAGAAGCTCCCCGGCACGGAGGGGAGGCTGGGCACCCGCATGCAGTCGGTCGGCGAGGTGATGGCGATCGGGCGCACCTTCTGCGAGTCGCTGCAGAAGGCCGTCCGCTCGCTCGAGCAGGGCCGGGCCGGGCTGAACGCGGACCAAGGGGAGGCGGCGCTGGACGCGCTCGGCGACACCGAGCTGCTGGAGCGGATCGCCGTCGCGACGCCCGAGAGGATCTTCGAGGTGGAGTCCGCGCTGCGGCGAGGCATCGGCGTCGAGGTGGTGGCCGGGGCGAGCGGGATCGACCCGTGGTTCCTCCGGCAGATCGCTCGCCTCGCCGAGGCCCGGCGGGAGCTGGCCGAGGGACGGGGCGCGCTGGCCGGGGAACGGGGCGCGCTCGGTGCGCGGGGCGCGCTCGGCGCCCTCGACCGCCGATGGTGGCGCCGGCTGAAGGGGCTCGGGTTCTCGGACGCCCAGCTCGGCTACCTCCTCTCCTCCACGGAGGCCGAGGTGCGTGAGGCGCGGCTCGCCGCGGGGGTCCGCGCGACGTTCAAGACCGTCGACACGTGCGGCGCGGAGTTCGTGGCGTTCACGCCGTACCACTACTCGACCTACGAGGACGAGGACGAGATCCGCCCCTCCGTGCGCGACCGGGTCGTCATCCTCGGGTCGGGACCGAACCGCATCGGCCAGGGGATCGAGTTCGACTACTGCTGCGTGCACGCCTCGCTCGCGCTCCGTGCCGCCGGGTACGAGACGGTCATGGTCAACTGCAACCCCGAGACGGTCTCGACCGACTACGACACCTCCGACCGCCTCTACTTCGAGCCGCTCACCGCCGAGGACGTGGCGAACGTGGTGGACGCGGAGAGGCGGGCGGGAGGCCGCGTCGTTGGCGTCGTCGTCTCGCTGGGCGGCCAGACCCCGTTGAAGCTGGCCCATTCGCTTCCCCCCGAGCTGGTGCTCGGGACGAGCCCCGCGTCGATCGACCGGGCAGAGGACCGCCGCCGCTGGAACGCGCTGTGCGAGGAGCTCGGGATCCCCCAGCCTCCGGGCGGCGCGGCCGCGAGCGTCGAGGAGGCGCTCGTGGTCGCTCGTCGGGTGGGGTACCCGGTGCTCGTGCGGCCCAGCTACGTGCTCGGCGGGCGGGCGATGGAGATCGTCTTCGACGACGCGGAGCTGCGGCGGGTGATGGCAGGCCTGCGGCTCGAACGGGAGGGCGGCGTGACCTCGGAGCGGCCCGTGCTCGTGGACCGCTTCTTGGAGGACGCGGTGGAGGTCGACGTCGACGCGATCCGCGACCACAGCGGCGAGGTGCTCGTCTGCGGCGTGATGGAGCATGTCGAGCAGGCGGGCGTCCACTCGGGCGACTCCGCCTGTGCGCTGCCGCCCCAGACGCTGTCCAAGGACGTGCTCGCCACGCTCGAGCGCCACACGCGCGCGCTCGCCGACGTGCTGGCAGTGGAAGGCCTGCTCAACGTGCAGTACGCGGTGAAGGACGGCGTCGTCCACGTCCTCGAGGCGAACCCCCGTGCGAGCCGGACCGTGCCGTTCGTCGCCAAGGCCACCGGGGTCCCTGTCGCGATGATCGCCGCCCGGGTGATGGTCGGAGCCTCGCTCGAGGCGCTGCGCGACGAGGGCCTGCTGCATGCCTCGGGCACGGTGCCGAGCCCCGGGCACGTGAGCGTGAAGGAGGCGGTGCTGCCGTTCGACCGCTTCCCCGGAGTCGACACCCTGCTCGGGCCCGAGATGCGATCGACCGGCGAGGTGATGGGCGTCGACGCGACGTTCGGCCTCGCGTTCGCCAAGAGCCAGGCTGCTGCGGGAACCCGGCTCCCGGCGTCGGGGACGGTGTTCCTCTCGCTCGCGGACCGCGACAAGCCGGCCGGGCTCGCCGTCGCACGCGGGCTCGTTGACCTCGGCTTCTCGATCGCCGCGACGCTCGGCACTGCCGGGTACCTGCGTGATCGCGGCGTGACCGTCAGCACGCTGGTGGCCAAGGTGGGGGAGGAGGGGATGGCGGCCGACGCGGTGCAGCTGATCGCGGGCGGCGAGGTGCAGATGGTCGTGAACACGCCGCGGGGACGCGGGTCGCACGACGACGGCGTCCACATCCGTGCGGCCGCGCTCGCGCACCACGTCCCGTGCATCACGACGCTCTCGGCCGCGAAGGCGGCGGCCGCGGGCATGGCGGAGGCCGCCCTCCACCCGCTCGTCGTCCGCAGCCTCCAGGAGCTCCACGATGCGTCAGACGGTCGTTGAGCGGCGCGCGCTCGCGACGAGGGTGGGCGGCCTGCGGCTCCGCTCCGCCGTGATGACCGCGTCGGGGACGTCGGGCCACGGGGCCGAGCTCGCGGCCTACGGTCCGCTCGCCGACCTCGGGGCGGTCGTGGTGAAGTCGCTCGCGGCGTACCCTTGGCCGGGGAACGACGGCATGCGCGTCCACGGCGCCGCGGGCGGCTCGATGCTGAACCGCGTCGGGCTCCAGGGCCCCGGTGTCGCCGAGTGGCGCGCGCGGGACCTTCCCGAGCTGCTCGCCCACGGCGCGACGGTGGTCGCGAGCATCTGGGGCCGGACGTCCGCAGAGTTCGCAGCTGCAGCGGCGGCGCTCCTCTTCGTTGGCGGGGAGGTCACGCCCGGGGTCGCCGCCGTCGAGGTGAACGTGAGCTGCCCCAACCTCTCTGGCCACGTGTTCGCCCACTCCCCCGAGGGGACCGCCGAGGCGGTCGTCGCGGCGGCCGGCGTGCTCGGGCGCAGCGGGGTCCCGGTGTGGGCGAAGCTCAGCCCGGCGGTGCCGGACATCTGCGCGGTGGCCGCGGCGGCGCTCGAGGCGGGCGCGTCCGGCCTCACGCTGGTGAACACGATGCCGGCGATGTGGGTGGACGTCGACGGCGGCCGCACGCCGTTCGCCGGCGGGTTGTCGGGACCGGCGCTCCACCCGATCGCCGTCCGTGCCGTCCACGACTGCCGGCAGGCGTTCCCAGACACGCCGATCGTGGGCGTGGGCGGCGTCGCGTCGGGGAGGGACGCGGCGGAGATGCTCATGGCGGGGGCGAACGCCGTCCAGGTCGGCACCGCGACGTTCGCGGACCCCCGCGCACCGTGGCGAGTCCAAGAGGAGCTGGCGCGCTGGTGCGCGCGGCGCAGGACGACCGCAGAGGAGCTGATCGGTGCCGCCCTCGGCTGACCGCGGGCCCGCCGGGCCCACCGGCACCGCCACCTTCGGCGAGCGCGTCAGGGCCGCGCTCCGCGCGCTCGGCCCGCTCTGCGTCGGCATCGACCCCTCCCCGGCGCTCCTCGACGTCTTCGGGCTCCTCGACGACGCCGACGGGCTCCTCTCGTTCGGGGAGGCGTGCGTCCGCGAGCTCGATGGCGTCGTCGCGGCGGTGAAGCCACAGGTCGCGTTCTTCGAACGGCACGGGGCACGAGGGATCTCGGCGTTCGAGCGGATCGTCGCCGCAGCACGCGGCGCTGGCATGCTCGTCATCGCGGACGCCAAGCGCGGGGACATCGGCAGCACCACCGAGGCGTACGCCGACGCGTGGTTCCGCGGCCCCCTCGCCGCGGACGCGGTCACGGCGACGCCCTACGTCGGCATCGGCGCGCTCCTCCCGATGGTCGTCGCCGCACGTGCGACGGGGCGGGGGCTCTTCGTCGTCGTGACGAGCTCGAACCCCGAGGGCCGTGAGCTCCAGGAGGCGGTGGGCCGCGACGGCGCCACGGTCGAGGCGTCGATGGTGCGTGCGGTCAGCCGGTGGAACGCGGAGGAGCTCGGCCGGGCGGGCGGTCTCGGCTCGGTCGGAGTGGTCGTCGGCGCGACGGGAAGGAACCCGCCCGAAGGGCTCAGCGACCTCGCCGGGGTGGTGCTGGCGCCGGGGCTGGGCGCGCAGGGTGCCACCGTGGCCGACGTGGCGCGACGGTTCGCGCGCTGCGCACCGGGCACCGTCCTCCCGTCGGCGTCTCGGGTGCTGCTGTCCGAGGGGCCCAAGGGGCTGCGGGCGGCTGCGTCGCGCCTGCGGGACGACCTCGCTGCCACCCTGCCCTGAGCAGGGAGGCTACAGTCGGCACATGCCGCAACCCCCCGCACTCACCGCCGAGCAGCGTCAAGCCGCGCTGGAGAAAGCCGCCAAGGTGCGACGGGAGCGGGCGGAGGTGAAGGAGAGGCTGAAGATGGGCTCCCTCACCCTTGCCCAGCTCCTGGACCAGGCGGAGTCCGACGAGACCGTCGGGAAGATGAAGGTCGTCTCCGTGCTCGAGTCCCTTCCGGGGCTCGGCAAGGTGAAGGCGCGCCGGCTCATGGGCGCCGTCGGGATCGCCGAGAGCCGCCGGCTGCAGGGCCTGGGGGCCAAGCAGCGGGCCGACCTCCTCGAACAGACCGCCTCGCGCTGACGACGTTCGTCCTGATCGGCCCCGGCGGTGCAGGCAAGGGCACCGTCGCGGGCGCGCTCAGAGCGCGGGTGCCCGATCTGTGGCTGAGCCGATCCTGGACGACGCGACCACGGCGCCCGGGCGAGGCCGAGGACGCCTACGTGTGGGCGACGCCGGAGCAATTCCGCCGCCGGATCGCCGAGGGCGGGTTCTTCGAGTGGGCCGAGTACCTCGGCAACCTCTACGGGACGCCGACGCCGGACCCCCCGGCCGGCGCCGACGTGCTCCTCGAGATCGACCTCCAGGGCGCCGAGCAGGTCGTGGCGAGGTGCCCGGACGCGGTGGTGGTGCTCCTCCTGCCGCCGTCCGCGGAGGTCCAGGAGGCGCGGCTGGTCGCCCGCGGCGACCCGGCGGCGCAGGTCCGGCTCCGGCTCGACAAGGGCCGTGAGGAGGTGGCGCGCGGCCGAGAGCTCGCGCAGCACGTGGTCGTCAACGGCGACCTGGACCGGGCCGTGCAGGAGCTGGCCGGTATAGTGTCCAAGATCCGCGGAAAGGACGCCGATGGCCCGTAGCACCCTGATGGACCCCCCGATCGAGCAATTGCTCGACAAGGTGGACTCGAAGTTCACCCTCGTCGCGCTCGGCGCGCTCCGGGCGCGGCAGATCAACGCCTACTACAACAGCCTCGGCGAGGGGCTCGGCCGGATCGTCCCGCCACAGGTGACCTCGGTGTCGGGCAAGCCGCTCTCGATCGCCTTCGAGGAGATCGCCGCCGACAAGATCGAGTACGAGCGGGAGCCCGAGGAAGAGGACGACGGCGAGGAGCGGGCGTTCAGCGAGGCGATGCAGGCGGCGGTGGCGGGCGGCGCCTTCGGGGAGGACCCCGCGGTCATCGACGAGCGACCGCCGGCGGGCTAGGCCCCGGGCGGCTCTCCCGAAGGCCTCGCAGGATCGTCGCCGCCCGGTGCGGATCGTCCTCGGCGTCTCCGGCGGCGTCGCCGCCTACAAGGCGGTGGAGGTGTGCAGGCGTCTCGTGGACATGGGACACCGCGTGACGCCCGTGCTGACCGATGCCGCGCGCCGCTTCGTCGGGGCCGCCACCTTCTCGGCGCTGGCGTCCGACCCCGTTCCCGAGGGGCTGTGGGCGCCGCTCGAAGGCAGGATCGCGCACACCACGCTCGGCCAGACCGCCGATGTCGTGGTGGTGGCGCCGGCGACGGCGGACCTGCTCGCGCGGTACGCGGCCGGGATGGCCGACGACCTGCTCACCGCAACCCTGCTCGCGACGCGCGCCCCCGTGGTGATCTGCCCCGCCATGCACACCCAGATGTGGGAGCATCCCGCGGTGGCCGACAACGTCGCGACCCTTCGGCGCCGCGGCGTGCACATCGTCCCCCCCGAGACCGGCAGGCTCGCGGGCGGGGACGAGGGCGCCGGCCGCATGGCCGAGCCCGGGACCATCGTGGAGGCCGTGCTCGCCGCGCTCGACCTCGGGTCTGCGGACGCAGCCGGTGGGGGGGACGCTCGGCGCCGCCTTCCAGAGCGTGCGGACCTCGCGGGACGGCGCGTGGTCGTGAGCGCGGGCGGCACTCGCGAGGCGATCGATCCCGTGCGGGTGATCACCAACCGTTCGTCGGGGAAGCAGGGCCACGCGATCGCCGAGGCGGCCTCGGCGCGCGGCGCACGGGTGACGCTCGTGACCGCGTCCGGCCTGCCGGCGCCCGCGGGCGTCGAGACCGTGCGCGTGGAGTCCGCTGCGGACATGGAGGCTGCCATGGAGGAGGCCGCGCCCGGCGCGGACGTCGTCGTGATGGCCGCCGCGGTGGCCGACTTCCGGCCGAAGGCACCGTCGGGCCAGAAGGTGCACGGGATCCCTGAGCTCGTCCTCGAGCCGACCCCGGACATCCTGGCCGGGCTCGTCGCCAGGCGGCGACCGGGGCAGGTGCTGGTGGGGTTCGCGGCCGAGACGGAGGACGCCGTCGCCGGCGCGCGGCGGAAGCTGGAGCGCAAGCGCGTGGACGTGCTGGTGGTGAACGACGTGTCCGCGCCGGGCGCCGGCTTCGACCGCGACACGAACGAGGTCACCATCCTCGACGCCGGCGGCGGGGCGACCGAGGTGCCGCTCGGGACCAAGCGACAGGTGGCCGACGCGGTCCTGGACGCGGTGGTCGCACGGCTGGGCGGCCCCGCTCCGCACGCCGGCCCCGCTCCGCACGCCGGGCCCGCTCCGGACGCCGGCCCCGCTCCGGACGCCGGCCCCGCTCCGGACGCCGACGTCCGAGACACTGGAGAGAGCTGATGAGAACCACCTTCACGTCGGAGTCGGTCACCGAGGGTCACCCGGACAAGATCGCGGACCAGATCTCCGACGCGGTCCTCGACGCGCTCTTGGAGAAGGACCCCATGAGCCGGGTCGCGTGCGAGACGCTGCTCACCACCGGGCTCGTCGTGGTCGCCGGCGAGGTGACGACCGAGACGTACGTCGACCTCCCGACGCTCGTGCGGCAGGTGATCACCGAGATCGGCTACGACAACGACGCGTACGGGTTCAACGGCCACACGTGCGGGGTGATCGTCGCGCTCGACGGCCAGTCCCCCGACATCGCACGAGGCGTCGACGCGGCGCTCGAGCTGCGCAGCGGCTCGGGCGGCGAGGACCAGCTGAACGCCCAGGGCGCGGGGGACCAGGGGATGATGTTCGGGTACGCGTGCGACGAGACGCCGGACCTCATGCCGATGCCGATCTGGCTCGCGCACCGGTTCTCGCAGCGGTTGTCGCAGGTGCGGCGCGTCGGGGTGCTGCCGTACCTGCGCCCCGACGGCAAGACCCAGGTCAGCGTCACCTACGACGCCGGCCGCCCGGTGGCCATCGAGACCGTGCTGATCTCGACGCAGCACCAGCCCGGCGTCGACATCGACACGCTGCTCCTCCCGGACCTCGCCGAGCACGTCGTGCACCCGCTCCTCCCCAAGGACCTCGACACCGAGCACATGAGGCTGCTCGCGAACCCGACGGGGCTCTTCGAGCTCGGCGGGCCGCACGCGGACACGGGGCTGACCGGTCGCAAGATCATCGTCGACACCTACGGCGGCATGGCGCGCCACGGCGGAGGCGCGTTCTCGGGGAAGGACCCTTCCAAGGTCGACCGCTCCGCCGCCTACGCCGCACGCTGGGTCGCCAAGCACGTGGTCGCGGCCGGCGCGGCCCGCCGCTGCGAGCTGCAGGTCGCGTACGCGATCGGCGTCGCCAGGCCCGTGTCGCTCGCGCTCGAGACCTTCGGCACCGAGACCGTCGACCCCGAGCGCATCGTGGCCGCCTTGCGCGAGCTGTTCGACCTCCGGCCCGCGGCGATCATCCGGGACCTCGACCTCCGGCGCCCGATCTATCGCCGGACCGCCGCCTACGGGCACTTCGGCCGCAGCGACAAGGAGTTCACCTGGGAGCAGACGCCGAGGGTCGACGACCTCCGGCGCGTGCTGGGCCTCTGATCGTCCGCGTCGTCCCGGACGTGCCGGCGGTGAGCCGGCGCCGGTTCGACTACTCGGTGCCCCTGCGCTGGCAGCGCGACGTCCGGCTGGGCACCCGGGTGCGCGTGCCGTTCCACGGACGTCGTGTCGGCGCGTGGGTCGCCGAGATCGGGGTCACGCCGCCGGCGGGCGTCGAGGTGCGCGAGGTGACCGGGGTGTCGGGGTGGGGCCCGCCCGCGGGCGTCCTCCAGCTCGCCGAGTGGGGCGCATGGCGCTGGGCCATGCCGGTCGCGACCCTGCTGCGCACCGCGTCGCCCGACCGCAACGTCTCGGCGCTGCCGGCCCCGCCGGCCGGCGGCATGCGGCCGGCGGGACGCGCGGTCGCGGCGGGCCCGCTCCGTCCGGGTGCGGCGCTCCGCCGCCTGCCCCCGGCGCAGGACCTCCTCCCGGCGGTCCTCGAGGTGATCGCCGCGGCAGGGGCGGCGGGCCCTGCGGGGCCGGGGCGGAGGTCGGTGCTCGTCCTCGCGCCGAGCACCGGGTGGGCCGACCGGCTCGGCCAGAGGCTCCGGGCCCGGGGCCTCGACGTGGCGTCGAGCTGGGCGGAGGCCGCGGCGGGGTGGCCGGTCGTGGTCGGGTCCCGGGCGGCGGCGTGGGCGCCGGTGCCGTCGCTCGCCGCGGCGGTGGTCCTCGACGTGCACGACTACCACGACCGTTACGACGCCGTGGAGGTGGTGGCCGAGCGCGCCGCGCGGGACGGCGCGCCGTGCGTGCTCGTCTCGCCCTGTCCGACCGCGGTGCAGCGAGCCCGCTACGGCCCGCTCGAGGCCCCCGAGCGCTCGACCGAGCGGTCGGGATGGCCAGCGGTCTTCGTCGTCGACCGCCGGGGCGCGGACCCTCGCACCGGGCTGTTCTCCGAGGAGCTGGTGGCCCTCGCCCGCGAGGTGGTGGCCGGCGGCGGACGCGTCGTGTGCGTGCTCAACCGGGCGGGACGGGCGAGGCTGCTCGCGTGCGCGGCGTGCGGCGGGCTCGTGCGCTGCGCGGAGTGCGGGCGTGCCGTGGAGTCGGCCGGCGACGTGCTGGGCTGCAGGAGGTGCGGGGCGGAGCGGCCCGTCGTGTGCGCGGCGTGCGGCTCGGTGCGCCTGAGGGTCCTTCGCATGGGCGTCGGGCGGGCCCGTGAGGAGCTCGAGGCGCTCCTGGGCGTGCCGGTCGGGGAGGTCTCCGGCCGGCGGACCGGCTCCCGCGACGCCGAGGCGGCCGTTCCCCGCACACCTGTCCTGGTCGGCACGGAGGCGGTGCTGCACCGGGTGCGGCGCGCCGAGGCGATCGTCTTCTTGGACTTCGACCAGCACCTCCTCGCTCCGCGCTTCTCCGCTGGGGAGGAGTCGCTCGCGCTGCTCGTGCGAGCGGGGCGTCTCGTCGGCGGCCGTGGAGACCGGGAGGGCGGCGGCGTCGCCGGAGGGAGGGCGGGGATCGTGATGGTCCAGACCCGGCTCCCGACCCACGACGTGCTGCGCGCCGCGGCGGGCGGGGACCCGGGGCTCTTCACAGAGCTGGACCTGCGGGAGGCGCTGCGCCTGCCGCCGTTCAGCGCGCTGGCGACGCTGAAGGCGGACGCCACGCCCGACCTCGGCGCCGAGGGCGTGGAGGTGTCGCCGCTGCAGCCAGGCCTCTGGCTCCTGCGCGCGCCCGACCACCGGACGCTGTGCGACGCCGTCACGCCCCTGCAGGGCGGCGTTCGCGTCGACCCCGTCGACGTGTGACGACCTTCGGCCCCTCCTCGCGGCCCGGCCTCGGTAGCGGCCGGCCGTACGCGGCGCAGCCGTGCCCTGCTGCCGCGCCGGGTTCCTCGCCTAAACTCGGGAGTGGTGCTCAGCATTCGCACGTACGGGGACCCGGTCCTCAAGCAGCCGACGAAGGACGTGGAAGAGATCGACGGCCGCCTCGCCAGGCTCGTCGGCGACATGATCGAGACCATGCGCGAGGCTCCTGGCGTGGGCCTCGCCGCCAACCAGGTCGGCGTGCGGCGGCGGCTCTTCGTCTACGACATCGGCGACGGCCCGCAGGTCGTGATCAACCCGCGCATCACCGAGACGTCGGGAGAGTGGACCTTCGAGGAGGGATGCCTCTCGGTCCCCGGCCTCAGCTGGACCATCGTCCGTCCGAACAGGGTGCACCTGAGCGGCCTCGACCTCGACGGGAAGGAGCTGTCGATCGAAGCGGAGGAGTACCAGGCGCGCGTCTTCCAGCACGAGGTGGACCACCTGGACGGGACGCTCCTCATCGAGCGGCTCGACGAGGACCAGCGGCGCGAGGCGCTGAAGGTGCTGCGCGCCCGCGTGCTCGCCGGGTGATCGCCGCGTGCTCGCCGGGTGATCGCCGGGTGATCGAGCGCTGAGCGAGCGGGGACCGGGCGCTGAGCGAGCGGGGACCGGGCGCCGCGAGCACGAAGACGGCCGGCGCGCCGGCGGCGGCGAGCCGCAGGCTCGTCTACCTCGGCACGCCTGCCCTCGCGGTGACGCCGCTGCGCGCGCTCGTGCGGGCCGGGCACGACGTGCGGCTCGTGGTCACCCGGCCCGACCGCCGGCGCGGCAGGGGAGCGGGCACTTCCGCGAGCCCTGTGAAGGCGGAGGCCGAGCAGCTCGGGCTCCCGGTCGCCCACGCGCTCGACGCGGTCGCCGACGCGGGTGCCGAGCTCGGCGTCGTGGTCGCCTACGGCCGCGTCGTCCCCGGGCCGGTCCTGGAGCGGCTCCCGATGGTGAACCTCCACTTCTCGCTGCTCCCGCGCTGGCGCGGCGCGGCGCCGGTCGAGCGGGCGATCCTCGCCGGCGACGCGGTGACCGGCGTGTGCGTCATGGCGCTCGCAGAGGAGCTCGACACCGGCCCGCTGTACGCGAGCAGGGAGGTCGAGATCGCGCCCGGCGAGCACCTCGGGTCGCTGCGCGGCCGTCTCGTCGAGGTCGGCACCCGCCTCCTCGTCGACGTGCTCGGCCGCCCGCTCGCCGAGCCCCTGCCGCAAGCCGGCGAGCCGACGTACGCGGAGAAGCTCGACCCCGAAGAGCTCCGGCTCACATGGTCGCGGCCGGCTGCCGAGCTCGCACGGGTCGTGCGCCTGGACCGCGCGTGGACGACGTGGCGGGGGCGGCGGCTGCTCGTGCTGGACGCCGAGGCGGTCGCGACGCCCGGCGTCGGGGCGGCCGGCGTCGGGGCGGCGCCCGGGTCCCTCGTCGGCTCCACCGCCGTCACCGGGCGCGGCGCGCTGCAGCTGCTGCGGGTGCAGCCCGAAGGGAGAGCGCCCATGCGCGCGGCCGAATGGCTGCGTGGCGCGCGCCCGGTCGGCGGCGAGCGGCTCGGCGGCTCGTAGGCTCGCAGCCGATGGCACGGGAGCACGGCGAGCCGGGCACGCTGAAGATGGCGCCCTCCCTGCTCTCCGCCGACTTCGGCAGCCTGGCCGAAGCGGTGGGCGAGGTGGCCGGCGTCGCCGACTGGCTCCACGTCGACGTCATGGACGCGCACTTCGTGCCGAACCTGACCATCGGCCCGCCGGTGGTCGCCTCCCTCCGCAGGCATTCGGGGCTGTACTTCGACTGCCACCTGATGATGACCGACCCGGGCGCCTACCTCGGGGCCTTTCGGGACGCCGGTGCCGACGGGTGCACGGTCCACGTCGAGGTGGGCCGCACCGACGAGCTCATCGACCAGTGCCGCGCGCTCGGGATGCGCGTCGGGCTGGCGGCGAGCCCGGACACCCCCTTCGAGGCTGTCGAGCCCTACCTCGACCGGGTGGACCTCGTGCTGTGCATGACGGTGTTCCCCGGGTTTGGCGGGCAGGCGTTCATGGCGGAGGTCCTGCCCAAGATCGCCGCGGTGCGCCGCGCGCTCGACGAGCGGCGCCTCTTGGCCGACCTCGAGGTCGACGGCGGCATCGACCGGGACAGCGCGCCGAGGGCGGCCGCTGCCGGGGCGAACGTGTTCGTCGCGGGGTCGGCGATCTTCGGCGCGGACCGCCCGTGGGAAGCGACCGAGGAGATCCGCGCCGCGGTGCTCTCGCACGGCGGGGGCCGTTCCGAGGGCCGGTAGACTCGACTGGCCACAGGCACGTGCAGGCAGGCCGCGGGCAGGCAGAGGGCCCACAACTGGGAGGCGAGGTGCAGCCGACGATCGCCGGGACCCCCGGCACGGCCCATGATGACCAGGAGCACATGGCCCGTGCGATCGCCGCCGCGCAGTCCGCCCGCCTGCGCGCGTCGCCGAACCCGTGGGTCGGCGCCGTCCTCGTGACCGGGACCGCCACCTACCAGGCGGCCACCGCGCCGCCCGGCGGCCCCCATGCCGAGGTCGCCGCGCTGGCGCTGGCGGCGGAGGCCGGCGACAGCGCAGCGGGGTCGACCCTGTACACGACGCTCGAACCGTGCGTGCAGTTCGGCCGTACCCCGCCGTGCGTCGACGCGATCCTCGCCGCGGGGGTCGCGCGCGTCGTCGTGGCGCTCGTCGACCCGGACCCGGCCGTGGCGGCCCGGGGAGTCGCTGCGCTCCGGGCCCGTGGCGTCGAGGTGTCCGTCGGGACGCAGGCGGAGGCGGTCGAGCGGCAGCTCGCCCCGTACCTGAAGCACAGGAGGACCGGCAGGCCGTGGGTGGTCCTGAAGCTCGCTGCCACCATGGACGGCAGGACCGCCGCGCCGGACGGGTCGAGCCGCTGGATCACGGGGGAGGCGGCCCGGCGGGACGTGCACGAGCTGCGCGCCGCGTCCGACGCCGTGCTCGTCGGTGCTGGAACCGTGCGGGCCGACGACCCCGAGCTCACGGTGCGCCCCCCCGCCGCCTGCGCGACCGTCGTACCGCGTCAGCCGCTGCGGGTCGTGCTCGGGCACGCTCCGCAGGGCGCCAGGGTGCAGCCCGCGCTCGAGCTCTCGGGAGAGCTGGCGGACGTCCTCTCGGACCTGGCCCGCCGCGGCGTGGTGCAGCTCCTCGTGGAGGGTGGGGCGAAGGTGGCCCACGACCTCCACGCGGCCGGTCTCGTCGACCGCTACGTGCTCTACCTCGCGCCGAAGCTGTTCGGCGGCGACGACGGCCGGCCCCTCTTCCACGGGCCTGGCGCCGGCACGATCGGCGACGTGTGGCGCGGGCGGATCGTGTCGGTCGAGCAGCTGGGCGAGGACCTCCGCGTCGAGCTGGCGCCCGCGGGCGAGGGAAGGATGCCCTGATGCCCTTCTCCGCCGTCGAAGCGGCGATCGATGCCATCGGCAGGCTCGGGATGGTCGTCGTCGTCGACGACGAGGACCGCGAGAACGAGGGCGACCTCGTGATGGCGGCCGAGGCCGCCACGCCCGAGACGATCGCCTTCTTCCTCGCGCACACCTCCGGTGTGATCTGCGTGCCGGTCTCCCCCGAGCGCGCCGACGAGCTCCAGCTGCCGCTGATGGTCAGCGAGAACACCGAGTCGCAGCGGACCGCCTTCACGGTGAGCGTCGACGCGCGGCGCACGACCACGACCGGTATCTCCGCCGCCGACCGCGCCGCCACGATCAGGGCGCTCATCGACCCTTCGACCCGCCCCGAGGACCTGAACCGTCCGGGCCACATCTTCCCGCTCCGCTCCCGCCCGGGCGGGGTGCTGAAGCGCGGCGGCCACACCGAGGCGACCGTCGACCTCGCCCGGGCGGCCGGGCTCACGCCGGCGGGCGTGCTGTGCGAGATCGTGAGCGAGGACAAGTCCGGGATGGCGCGGCTTGCCGACCTCGAGCGGTTCGTCGAGCGCCACGGGCTCCCGCTCATCTCGATCGGGGACTTGATCCGGTGGCGCCGGCGGACGGAGAAGCTCGTGCGCCGCGTCTCCGAGGCGCGGATCCCCACGGAGGTCGGGGACTGGCGGGCGGTCGTCTACGCCTCGGTGCTCGACGGCGAGCAGCACCTCGCCCTCGTGAGAGGAGAGATCGCGCCGGACGTGCTCGTGCGCGTGCACTCGGAGTGCCTGACCGGCGACGTGTTCGGCTCGTTGCGCTGCGACTGCGGCACGCAGCTGCGGGAGGCGATGGACCTCATCTCCGAGGAGGGCCGGGGGGTGGTCGTGTACCTGCGCGGCCACGAAGGGCGAGGCATCGGCCTCGCGCACAAGATCCGTGCGTACCGCCTCCAGGAGCAGGGCCACGACACCGTGGACGCGAACGTCGCGCTCGGCCTTCCCGTCGACACGCGCGAGTACGGCATCGGCGCGCAGATCCTGGTCGACCTCGGCGTCACCACCATGCGGCTCATGACGAACAACCCGTCCAAGTACGGCGGCATCGACGGCTTCGGGCTCGAGATCGTCGGGCGGGTGCCCCTGCAGCCCGTGCCGAACCCCGAGAACCTCGCCTACCTCCGCACGAAGCGTGAGCGCATGGGGCACCTGATCGACGGCCTCGACGGCCTCGACGGCCTCGACGCCCTCGACGGCCTCGACGGCTTCGACGGCTTCGACGACCTGGGGGCCGGTTGATGGGGGCCGAGACAGGGATGGGCATGCCCGAGGGCGCGCTCGAGCCGTTCGCCGGCCGGGTGGGCCGCCTGGTCTCCGCGGGACCCGTGCTCGGCGCCGGCGCCGGCGCGGGGGAGCGGAACCCCGGCGGGGGGCTGCGGGTCGGGATCGCCTGCTCCCGGTTCAACGGCGCGGTCACCCTGCGGCTCCTCGAGGGCGCGCTCGAGACCCTCGACGAGCTCGGCGTCGACCGCAACGACGTGACGGTCGCGTGGGTGCCGGGGGCGTTCGAGCTGCCGCTGCTCGCGCGTGCGCTCGTCGGCGCCGGGGTCGACGCAGTGGTCTGCCTCGGCGCGGTCGTGCGCGGCGAGACCGGCCACTACGACCTCGTCGCGAACGAGTGCGCGCACGGGATCCAGCGCGTGGCGTGCGACACCGGCGTGCCCGTCGCGTTCGGCGTGCTCGCCACCGACACCGCCGCCCAGGCGCTCGCGCGCTCGGACAAGGGCCGGGAGGCCGCCGCCACGGCGGTCGAGATGGCGCGGCTCCTCCGGGCCGTGTCGTAGGCCGGCGGACCGTGCTCCGCATCGTCCTGCCGAAGGGGTCGCTCGAGCACGCGACGCTCGCCCTGTTCGAGGCGGCCGACCTCGCCGTGTCGCGGGCGTCCGACGTCGACTACCGCGCGTCGATCTCCGATCCCCGCGTGAGCGAGGTCCGGATCCTGCGTCCCCAGGAGATCCCCGTGTACGTGGCCGAGGGCCTGTTCGACATCGGGATCACGGGGCGCGACTGGATCGAGGAGCGGGCCGCGGACGTCGTGACGCTCGGGGAGCTCGCCTACTCGAAGGCCAGCGTCAACCCGGTGCGCGTGGTGCTCGCCGTCGCCGGGGACTCCCCGTGGCACAGCCTGGCGGACCTGGCGGGCGCGGCGGGGGGCGCCGGACGGCGGCTCCGGGTGAGCACCGAGTACCCGCAGCTCACCGCCCGCGCGCTCTCGGCGCACGGGATCGACGCCGACGTGTCGCTCTCCTACGGCGCGACCGAGGCGAAGGTTCCCGACGTCGCCGACTGCGTCGTGGAGATCACCGAGACGGGGAGGGCGCTCAGGGCAGCGGGCCTCCGGGTGCTCGAGACGCTGCTCGTCTCGCGCACGGAGCTCATCGCGAACCCGCTCGCCGCGCAGGATCCCGGGAAGCGCCACGCCATGGGGCAGCTCCACACCCTCCTCGCCGGCGCGCTCGAGGCGCGCGAGAAGGTGCTCGTCAAGCTCAACGTGCCCGCAGAGAAGCTCGACGCGGTCCTCGACGTGCTCCCGTCGATGCGCGCCCCGACCGTGTCCGAGCTGTCGGGCGGCCGGGGGTTCGCCTTGGAGACGGTCGTCGCCAAGGCGGACATCAACACGCTGATCCCGGCGCTGAAGGACGAGGGCGCGACCGACATCCTGGAGCTCGCCCTGTCCAAGATCGTCCACTGACTCGCACGCATCGTCTTCGAGCTGCCGTGCCCGATGCCCAGCTCGCCGGCCAGGGCGGTGACCGACGGCCGGCGGCGTCGACCGAGCTCGATGCCGCCGGCCGTCGGGTGACGCGACACCTGCTGGGCCTTCGACAGCGCAGGTCCCGTGGTACCGTCGGATCTCCACCGATCGTTCTGGATCGGACTTGCGGTTCTCCACGGTGCGAGGTGGGCGCGGGCCGAGCCGTGCCTGCAGCACCGAGAGCGTCGAGAGCACCGAGAGCACCGAGAGCGTCGAGAGCACCGAGAGCGTCGAGAGCATGGGGCCGCTTCGCGTAGGCGTGGTGTCGGAATGGGACGACCGTCGTGGGCTCGGCGTCGTCGCCGGCGACGTCGGTGGCACGTGGTCGTTCCATTGCACGGCGATCACGGACGGCAGTCGGGCCATCGACGTCGGGACCCGGGTCGCCTTCGAGGTCGCGCCCGGTCACCTCGGACGGATGGAGGCGGTCCAGGTCACCAAGCTCGACGTCGGCTGGCCCGCGGTCGAGCCCGCGTGACCTCCGGCTAGCCGCCGGCGGCGGAGATCTGGACGTAGGCGAGCCGCATCTGAGCCAGCGCATCGCGCAACGCTGGGTAGGCATCGCCGATCCGCTCGCCGAGCCCGTCGACCAGGCACCCGAGCGCGTCGATGGCCAGGCGCGCGTGCTCGAGGCTCGGAGGCGAGCTCGAGAGGTAGACGGCACCGAGCTCGAACAGGGCGTAGCAGTGGTTGGCGACGACCACCGCTGCGGGGGCGTCGGCGAGCTGCTGGCGCAGGGCGGCGACGTCGCCGCTCACGTCGTCCCCGTCTTGCGGGCTCCCTCCGGGTTCCCCCGCGCCAGGGCCGGGGCCCGCCGTCGGGGCCTCCCCGGACCGTCCGTCACCCACCCGATGCTCACCCGAAGGGGTCCACAGGCTCATGCTGGTAGCCTATGGAGTCGAGGAAGCGGGGCCCGCTCGACGAGGGGTCTCCACCCGGCCACGCACAGTGCGCCGGGTCGACGTGGCATTGCCCGGTCGGGTACGGCTCCGCTTGCCAGATCGTGGTCGCGGAAGGACCGCCGGCCCGAGATAGAGAGGACGATGCCGCATCGTCACTGCCACTGCACCTGAGCACCGGATCAACGACCGCATCCGGGCACGCGAGGTCCGCCTCGTCGCCCCGGACGGGGAGCAGCTCGGGATCAAGCTGCTGCCCGAGGCGCTGAGCATCGCCAGAGGGCTCGACATGGATCTCGTCGAGGTGGCCCCGATGGCCAACCCGCCCGTCTGTCGGATCATGGACTACGGAAAGTTCAAGTTCGACGAGGCGCAACGGGCCAAGGAGAGCCGGCGCAAGACCGTCCACGTCGGATTGAAGGAGATGAAGTACCGGCCCAAGATCGGGCCCGGCGACTTCGAGACCAAGACCCGGCAGGTGGCGAGGTTCCTCGAGGACGGCCACAAGGTCAAGATCACGATCATGTTCCGAGGGCGCGAGGTCTTCCACCCCGAGCTCGGGAAGCGGATCCTCGACAGGATCGCCGAGCAGACGGACGGCACCGCCAAGATCGAGGCGGAGCCCCGGCTCGACGGCAGGAACATGGTGATGGTGCTGGCGCCGGACAGGCGCGCCAAGCAGTCGGCGGCTGCGCGGCAGAAGCACCAGGACCAGGAACTAGAGGGGTAGGAGCGCCGAGATGCCGAAGATGAAGACGGACAGGGGGGCCGCGAAGCGCGTGAAGATCACGGGCACCCGCCGCCTGCGCCGCCGCAAGCAGAACCGGTCGCACCTGCTGGAGAAGAAGAGCAGCGTCCGCACGCGCCGGCTGGCCCGGGAGACGGACTTCGCCAGCGGCGACGAGCGGCGTGTGAAGCGCATGCTCGGCATCTGAGAGGGGAGCACCGATGGCACGAGTCAAGCGCGCCGTCCACGGCCGCAAGCACCACCGCGCGGTGCTCGAGCAGGCACGGGGCTACTACGGCAACAAGAGCCGCACGTACCGTGCCGCCAACGAGCAGGTGATGCACTCCCTGCAGTACGCGTACCGCGACCGCCGGGCCCGGAAGGGCGACTTCCGAAAGCTGTGGATCCAGCGCATCAACGCGGCGGCCCGGCTCCACGGGATGAGCTACAGCAAGCTCATCGCCGGCCTCCACCTGGCCGGCGTGGACGTCGACCGCAAGGTGCTCGCCGACCTGGCGGTGACCGACGACGACGCCTTCTCAGCGCTCGTCGCGATCGCGGGCGCGGCGCTGCAAGCGCCCTGAGCCTCGGCCTCGCGTACTCGCACCAGCGGGTGCGCCGCGTCCGCCGCCTGCTCAACCGCCGTGCCGCCCGCCGGGCGGAGCGTGCGTTCGTCGCGGAGGGGATCGAGGTCGTCCGCACCGGCATGCTCGCCGGCGCGGTGCCCGAGTCGCTGTACGTCGCGGCAGGGGCGGCGTCCGGCGCGGGCGGCGCGACCGGCGGGGGCGGCGCGGGCGGCGCGGGCGGCGCGGGCGGCGGGTCCGCCGCAGCAGGCGTCGCCGAGGTGGTGAGGCTCGCGCTGGCCGCCGGCGCCCGCGTCCACGAGCTCGCCCCGGGGGTGATCGAGCGGGTCGCCTCCACCGCCACGCCCCAGCCGGTGCTGGCGGTCTTCCCCGCGCTCGACGTGCCCGAGGTGCCCGCGGAGGCGCAGCTCGTCGTGGTGCTGGCCGACGTCCGGGACCCCGGCAACGCCGGCACCGTGCTCCGCACCGCGGATGCTGCCGGAGTGGGCGCCGTCGTGGTGTGCGCCGGCGCGGTCGATCCCTACAACCCGAAGACCGTCCGCGCGTCGGCGGGGTCGCTTTTCCACGTGCCGGTCGTCCTCGGCGAGGACGCGGCCACGGTGCTCCGGCGGCTGGGCCGGTCCGGCTACCGGCGCCTCGGCGCGGTGGCGCGCGGCGGAGAGGACTACGCGGCGGTCGACTGGACCGTCCGCAGCGCGATCGTGCTCGGCAACGAGGCGTGGGGGCTGCCCGACGGGCTGGAGCTCGACGGTTCCGTCGGGATCCCGATGGCCGGACGCGCGGAGTCGCTCAACGTCGGGATCGCGTGCGCGGTGATCTGCTTCGAAGCCCTCCGCCGGCGTCGATCTACGATGCCCCGATGACCCGAACCCCGAGCGGCCCGGGCGACCGGAGCGGCCCGAGCGGCCGGAGCGACCGGAGCGGCCCGGGCGAGGAGGTGGACCGGCTCGAGCTCGAGGCCGCGGGCGCGCTGGCCGGTGCCGCGTCGAGCGCCGCGCTGGCGGAGGTCGAGACGGCCGTGCTGGGGAAGCGGAGCGCGCTGGCGACGGCGCACCGGCACCTCGCGGCGCTCGACCCCGACGCACGGCGTGCGGCCGGCAAGGCCCTCCACGACGCCCGGGCGCGCCTCGAGGCGCTGGCCGCGGCGCGGGGGGAGGAGCTCGCCGCGGCCGAGCGCGCCCTGATGCTCGGGCGCGACCGACTCGACCTGACCGAGGTGACCGCGGACGAGGTCCGCTCCGCCGTCACCCGGGGCCGGCTCCACCTCGTGACCCAGACCCGGCGCGAGCTCGAGGACGTGTTCGTCGCAATGGGCTTCACGGTCGAGGAGGGGCCCGAGGCGGAGACCGACTGGTACAACTTCGAGGCGCTGAACATCCCGCCTGCGCACCCCGCGCGCAGCATGTGGGACACCTTCTACCTCGAGCTCGGCCAGCCCGAGACCGTCGTGCTGCGGACGCACACCTCCCCGGTGCAGATCCACCTCATGGAGGACCGGCAGCCACCCGTCCACGCGGTGATCCCGGGTCGCTGCTACCGCCGGGAGACCGCCGACGCGCGGCACCTGCCGGTCTTCCACCAGATGGAGGGGCTCGTCGTCGACCGGGGCATCACCTTCGCCGACCTGGCCGGGACCATCGAGACGTTCACGACGGCGTACTTCGGTCCCGACATCCACGCGCGGCTGCGGCCAGGCTACTTCCCGTTCACCGAGCCCTCCGCGGAGGTGGAGGTCACGTGCACGATCTGTCGTGGCGGGGGCTGCCGGACGTGCTCGTCGACGGGCTGGGTCGAGCTCGCCGGATGCGGCATGGTGGACCCGGCCGTGTTCGAGGCCGTGGGCATCGACCCCGAAGAGTGGTCCGGGTTCGCCTTCGGCTTCGGCATCGACCGGTGCGCGCAGATGCGTCACGTCATCGCGGACATGCGCATCCTGACCGAGAACGACGTCCGGTTCCTGAGGCTGCTCTGAGAGCCTGAAGGCGGGACGCAGATGATCGCACGAGGGGTGACCCGGCCATGAAGGCCCCGCTCAGCTGGCTGCGCGACTTCGCGCCGTTCGACACGTCCGATCCCACCGCGCTCGCAGCGAGCCTCGACGACCTGGGGCTCGTCGTCGAAGGCGTGGAGCACGTCGGCGAGGGCCTCGGCGACGTCGTGGTGGCGCTGGTCGAGGGCGTGGACGCCATCGCCGGCGCAGACCGCATCCGGCTCGTGACGGTGGACGCCGGTGCGGGCCCGCTCGAGGTGGTCTGCGGGGCGTGGAACTTCGCGCCGGGCGACCTCGTCCCCCTCGCGCCGGTCGGCGCGGTCCTCCCGGGCCACTTCCGGATCGAGCGCCGCAAGATGAAGGGCGCGACGTCCAACGGCATGCTCTGCTCCGCCCGCGAGCTCCGCCTGTCCGACGACCACGAAGGCATCCTCGTGCTGAACGACGTCGAGGGCGCACGTCCGGGCGTCCCGCTCACCGAGGCGCTCGGCGTCGAGCCGGACGTCGTCTTCGACATCACGGTCGAGGGCAACCGGCCGGACGCGTGGTCGATCGCCGGGGTCGCCCGCGACCTCGCCGGAAGGCTCCGGCTGCCGTTCACGCTGCCCGCTCCCGCGCCCGCGCCCGACCTCGGGACGCCGGTCGCCTCCCTCGCCTCGCTCGAGGTCGAGGACCTGGACCTGTGCCCGCGCATGGTGGCCGTCGTCCTCGACCGGGTGCGCGTCGCCCCGTCGCCGCGCTGGCTGGCACGACGGCTGCTGCTCGCGGGCATGCGCCCGATCAGCGGCGTGGTCGACGCGTCGAACTACGTGATGCTCGAGCTGGGGCAGCCGACGCACCCCTACGACCTCGACCGCCTGGCAGGTGCCGGGCTGGTCGTCCGGCGGGCGCGGCCGGGCGAGAAGCTCGTCACGTTGGACGGCGTCGAGCGAACCCTCGGGACCCCTGGCCGAGGGCTCGGCGACACGGGCGAGGACTGCCTCATCTGCGACGCGGAGGGGACCGCGGTGGGGATCGGAGGGATCATGGGCGGCGAGTCGAGCGAGATCTCCGACTCGACGACGCGGGTGCTGCTCGAGGCGGCGTACTTCTCGCCCATGGCGATCGCCCGGACCTCGAAGCGGCTCGGGCTGCGCACCGAGGCGTCCGCGCGTTTCGAGCGGGGGTGCGATCCGTGGGGGATCGACCGCGCCGTGGACCGCTTCTGCGAGCTGGTCGGGGCACCGACGGCCACCGGCAAGCTGGACGTGCGCGGCCAAGTGCCCGCGCCCGAGCGGATCTTGGTCTCGTCCCGGCGCGTGCGCGCGGTCCTCGGGGTCGGCATCGACGCCGAAGAGGCGGCGGCGCTGATCGAGCCGCTCGGCTTCGGCGCCGAGACGAGAGACGACGGGCTCATGGTGACCGTCCCGACCAACCGCCCTGACGTCCGCCCGGCGCCGCACGGCGTCGACGACGTCATCGAAGAGATCGCCCGGACCTACGGCTACTCGCGGATCCCGCGTCACCGGCCGTCGTGGCCGGAGCCGGGCGGGCTCACGCGCTACCAGCGCGAGCGACGCCTGGTCGGCGACGCGATGTGCGGTGTGGGCGGGCTCGAGGCGTGGACGCCGAGCCTGGTCGACGACGCCGACCACGTGGCGATGGGACTGACCGGTGCCGCCGTCGAGGTGTCGAACCCGATCGCCAAGGAGGAGGCGTGGCTCCGCCGCTCGATGCTCCCGGGGCTCGTGCGCGCGCTCGCACGGAACGCGAACCGCCGGCAGGGCGGGGTCAGGCTCTTCGAGATCGGCATCGTCTTCTCCCACCCCGACGCCGGGGCCCGCACGGCGCGGGGCGGCGCATCGGGGTCGGAGACGGCGGTGCTGCCCGCAGAGCGCGAGCTCCTCTCGTCGGTGCTCGCGAGCGACGGCGACGACGCGCGCAGCGCCCTTGCCGCATGGCGGGTGCTCGCGGACGCCCTGCGGCTCGAGCCGGTCGAGCTGGTGGCCGACGGGTCGGTGCCCGGCCTCCATCCGACGCGCTCGGCGCTGCTGGTGGCGGCGGGGGGGGCCGGCGCGGGGGGCACGACGATCGGGGCGGTCGGGGAGGTGGACCCCGCGGTCGCCGAGACGCTCGGGCACCCGGCAGAGAACGGCCGGATCGGCTGGCTCGAGGTGGACCTCGGGCGGCTGCTCGACCCGTCGGTCACGCCGAGGCGGCCCGACCAGGCCCGCGCGCTCAGCCGGTTTCCCTCCGCCGACGTGGACGTCGCGCTCGTGGTCGCCGACACCGTGCCCGCCGCCCGGGTCGAGGCGGCACTGGTCCGCGGCGTCCGCGGCGTCCGGGAGGCCGGCGGTGCCGGCGCGGTCCGCGGCGTCCGGGAGGCCGGCGAGGTCCGGGGCGTCCGGGAGGCCGGCGGTGCCGGCGAGGGGGACGGGGGGCTTCTCGAGTCGGTCGTGCTGTTCGACGTGTACCGCGGCCCCGGGGTCCCTGAGGGCCACCGGAGCCTCGCCTACCGGCTCCGGTTCGCAGCGCTGGACCGAACGCTCACCGACGAGGAGGTCGGGCGGCTCCGCCGGCGGGCCATCGACGCCGCTGCCGCCGACACCGGTGCGGCGCTTCGCTGACGGGCCGGCCCGCTGACCGATCGACTGCAGCCGCGAGGTTGCCGAGCGACCGGCGATTTGCATAGATATGCGGTTGTCTGTGTATACTTGCACCGATGAAAGCTGGAGTCGTAGGGGCGTCGGGGTACGGCGGGACCGAGCTCCTCCGGCTGTGCGCCGCCCACCCGGAGCTCGAGGTCGTGGTCGCGACGGGGGGCACGAGCGCCGGCGAGCCGGTCGGGCGGCACACCCCCGCCCTTGCCGCCGCCTACCCGGCGCTCCGGTACGAGCAGACCGACGCCGGAGCGCTCTGCGGCCTCGACGCCGTCTTCCTCGCGCTGCCGCACGGCGAGTCGCAGCGCCTGGTCCCGGAGATCGCGGGCCGCGTCGGCGTCGTCGTCGACCTCGCGGCCGACTTCCGGCTGAAGGACGCGTCGGCATATCCGCGCTGGTACGGGGGGCAGCACCGCGCGCCGGAGATGCTGGCCGGCTTCGTCTACGGGCTTCCCGAGCTCTTCCGCGACGAGCTGCGCGGCGCCCGGCTGGTCGCGGCGCCCGGGTGCTACCCGACCGCGGCCGCCCTCGCGCTCGCGCCCTTCGTCCGGGCAGGCGCCGTGGAGGGCGCGGTGGTCGTCGACGCAGCGAGCGGCGCCTCCGGCGCGGGCCGCTCGACCGCACCGGGCCTGCAGTTCGGCGCCGTCGACGAGGACTTCCGGGCGTACGGCCTGCTCACGCACCGGCACACGCCCGAGATGGAGCAGGTCCTCGGCTGCTCCGTGCTGTTCACCCCCCACCTCGTCCCGATGACGAGAGGCCTCCTCGCGACGTGCTACGCGCGGCCGGCGCACGAGCTCACGACCGGCGAGGCCATCGGTCTTCTCGAAGACACGTACGCCGAGGAGCCGTTCGTGGTCGTGACCGAGGAGCCGCCGTCCACGAAGTCGACCACCGGCTCGAACACCGCGCACGTGACCGCGAGGGTGGACGAGCGGACCGGCTGGCTGGTGGCGCTGTGCGCGCTCGACAACTTGGTGAAGGGCGCAGCCGGCCAGGCGGTGCAGTGCGCCAACCTCGCGCTCGGCCTCGACGAGGGGGCTGGGCTGCCGCTCGCCGCGGTGTACCCGTGAGCGTCACCGCCGCGAAGGGGTTCGTGGCGGCCGGAGGGGCGGTCGGCATCAAGGCGGACGGGTCCTCGGACGTCGCGGTCGTCACGACCGCCGACGGACGGGCGGTGCCCGCCGCCGGCGTCTTCACCGAGAACCTGGCCGCGGCCGCGCCGGTGCAGGTCAGCCGGGAGCACCTGGACAAGAGCGCGGGGCGGGCGGCGGCGGTCGTCTGCACCTCGGGGAACGCCAACGCGGCCACGGGACCGGCAGGGATCCGTGCCGCCGAGGAGCTGTGCGCGCTCGTCGCGGGCGGGGTCCGCGCGGCCCCCCACGAGGTGCTCGTCTGCCAGACCGGTCTCATCGGCATCCCGTTCCCCGTCGAGGTCCTCGGCGCGGTGGGAGCGGTCGTGCGCGCACGGGCGCCGGGGGAGGGCGCAGGGCGCGCGGCCGCAGAGGCGATCATGACGACGGACACGGTGCCGAAGGAAGCGCTCGCGCACGTGGAGCTGGACGGCTCGCGCTGCACCGTCGGGGGGATGGCGAAAGGCGCGGCCATGCTGGCCCCGCACATGGCGACGATGCTCGCGGTGCTGACGACCGACGCGGACGTGTCGCCCGGGACCCTGCACGCGCTCCTTCGCGACGCGGTGGACGCGTCGTTCAACCGGGTCACCGTCGACGGGTGCACCTCGACCAACGACACCGTGCTCCTGCTGGCGAGCGGCGAGGCCGGGCCGGTGCCGACGGACCGGCTCGGCGCCGCGGTGGCCGAGGTCTGCCGGTCGCTCGCCACCCAGATGGTCGCGGACGCGGAGGGGGCGACCAAGATGGCGCGCGTCGTGGTCACCGGCGCGGCATGCGACGCCGAGGCGCACGTCGCGGCGCGCAAGGTCGCGAGCTCGCTGCTCGTGAAGTGCTCGCTCAACGGCGCCGACCCGTACTGGGGGCGGGTCGTGAGCGAGCTGGGCGCCGCAGGAGTCGCGTTCGAGCTGGACCGGACCTCCGTCTCCTACGGCGGGATCGTCGTCTGCGAGCGCGGGGTGGCGGCCCCGCACGACACGGAGTCGGTCGCTGCGCACATGGCCGGGAGGGCCGTGGAGATCTCGTGCAGCCTCGGGATGGGCTCGGGGGAGGGCGCGGTGCTCGCCACCGACCTCGGCCACGGGTACATCGACGAGAACCGGACCACGTCGTGACCGGCGGCGGGCTGGACGGAGCGCGGGCCGGGGTGCTCGTGGAGGCGCTTCCCTACATCAGGCGCTTCCGGGACGCGGTGGTCGTCGTGAAGTACGGCGGGAGCGCCCTCGCCGGCTCGGAGGCGTCGCCTCTCGCGTCGTTCGCCCAGGACGTCGTGCTCCTCCACTCCGTCGGGATCAAGCCCGTCGTCGTCCACGGGGGCGGGCCGCAGATCGGCGAGCTGCTGCGGCGGCTGGGCAAGGAACCGGAGTTCCGCGACGGGTTGCGCGTCACCGACGCCGACACGCTCGACATCGCGCGGATGGTCCTCGTCGGCAAGGTCAACCGCGACATCGTCTCTGCGATCAACGTGCACGGACCGCTCGCAGTGGGGCTCTCGGGGGAGGACGCCAAGCTGATCACGGCCACCGCCCACTCCAGCGGGCTCGGCTTCGTGGGGACGGTCATCGGCGTCGACCCGACCATCCTGCGGCGCCTGCTCGCCGAGGGGCTGATCCCCGTGGTCGCGACGATCGGCGCGGACCAGAGCGGGCAGGCGTACAACATCAACGCGGACACGGTGGCCGGCGCGCTCGCGGAGTCGCTCGGCGCGGAGAAGCTCGTGTTCCTCACCGACGTGGAGGGTTTGCGCTCCGACGTCTCGGACCCGGGCACGCTCGTGCGGCGGCTGACGGCCGGCCAGCTCTCGCAGTTGATCGAGTCGGGGGCGGCGGCGGGCGGGATGGCGCCGAAGGCCGAGGCGTGCGTGCGGGCGGTGCAGGCGGGGGTGCGCCGGGCGCACGTGCTCGACGGGCGGGTGCCGCACGTCCTGCTGCTCGAGCTGTTCACCGACGGGGGTGCCGGCACGATGGTGGTCCCGTGACCCGGTCGGGGCGACCGGTGGAGGTCCGCTCGTGTCGCTGATGGACACGTACGCGCCCGTCCCGGTGGTCTTCGTGCGGGGCGAGGGGAGCGTGCTCTTCGACACCGAGGGGCGGCGGTACCTCGACTTCGTCTCGGGGCTCGCGGTGACGTCGCTCGGGCATGCCCACCCCGACGTGGCCCGCGCGCTGTCGGACCAGGCTGCGACGCTCCTGCACGTGTCCAACCTCTACGGCAACGTGCTCGCGCCCCAGGTGGCTGAGACCATCGACCGGCTCGTCGGAGGCGGGGACGATCCTGCGGGCGGCCAGGTCTTCTTCTGCAATTCGGGAGCCGAGGCGAACGAGTGCGCCTTGAAGCTCGCGCGCCGTTGGGCAGGGCGCGGCCGCCACGTCGTGGTGTCGACGTGGGGCTCCTTCCACGGCCGGACCCTCGCCACCTTGACGGCGACGGGCCAGCCGGCAAAGCACGTCCCCTTCGAGCCGCTGCCCGAGGGCTTCCTCCACGTGCCCTACGACGACCTCGACGCGATGGCCGCCGCGCTCGACCCGGCCCGGGTCGGCGCGGTGCTGGTCGAGCCGATCCAGGGAGAGGGCGGCGTCGTCGTCCCGTCTTCGGACTACCTGGCGGGACTGCGACGGCTGTGCACCGAGCGCGGGGTGCTGCTCATGTGCGACGAGGTCCAGACGGGACTGGGCCGGACCGGGCGCTGGTTCGCCTTCCAGGCGCAGCACCTCCGCCCCGACGTGGTCACGATGGCGAAGGCGCTCGGCAACGGCGTCCCGGTGGGGGCCTGCTGGGCGAGCGCCGAGGTGGCGGCCGCCTTCGGGCCGGGCGACCATGCGACGACCTTCGGGGGCCAGCCGCTGGCGATGTCCGCGGCTCGCTCGACGCTCGAGGTGATGGAGCGCGAGGACGTCTGCACCAGGGCCCGCCGGGCAGGCGCACGGCTCGCCGCCGGGCTCCGGCGGGTTCCCGGCGTGACCGAGGTGCGAGGCGCGGGGCTGCTCCTCGCAGCGCAGCTCTCCTCGCCGAGCGCGGCCGAGGTCGCGGCTGCCGCGCTCGCTCGCGGGCTCCTCGTGAACGCTGTCCGCACGGACACGCTGCGCCTCGCGCCCTCGCTGCTCGTGGAGGACGTCGAGCTCGACGAGGCGCTCGGCCTCCTGGACGGCGCGCTGGACGAGGTCGGCGGCTCGGGGGCCGCCGCGCTGGACGAGGTCGGCGGCTCGGGGGCCGCCGCGCCGGGGGAGGTCGGCCCGTGAAGCTCGGCAAGAACCAGCGCCAGCACCGGATCGCGCGCCTCTTGGAGCACCAGGCGGTGGGGAGCCAGCAGATCCTCGTCGAGCTGCTGGCTGCCGAGGGCGTCGAGGCGACCCAGACGACGGTGTCGCGGGACCTGGAGGAGCTGGGCGCCCAGAAGGTCCGCCTGCCCGGTGGGGAGACCGCGTACGCCCTTCCTGATCTGCCGACCCAGCAGGTGGCCCCGATGGACCACCTGCGGCGGGTGCTCGGGGAGTGGGCGGTGGACCTCGCGACGTCGCAGAACCTGGTCGTGCTGCGCACGCCGCCGGGCTGCGCGCATGTCGTAGCATCGGCTGTGGATCGGAGCGGGCTCGACGGCGTCGTCGGGACCGTTGCAGGCGACGACACCCTGCTCGTGGTGGTCGCCGAGAGCCACCGTGCCCGCGACGTCGCGGAGCGCCTCGCAGCTTTCGCAGGGCTCGACCTTGGGCCGAACGGTCGGGAGGGCACCGGCGCAGACGAGGGCACCGGCGCAGACGAGGGCACCGGCGCAGACGAGGAGGAATGATGCGGCGAGTCGTGCTTGCGTACAGCGGGGGTCTCGACACCTCGATCGCGGTGAGGTGGCTCATCGAGAACCGTGACGCCGAGGTCATCGCGGTCGCGGTCGACGTCGGCCAGGAGGCCGACGCGACCTCGGACAGCTGGGAGGCGATTCGCCAGCGCGCGCTCGCAGCCGGCGCTGCCGAAGCGATCGTGGTCGACGCCCGCCAGGAGATGGCCGAGGAGTTCTGCTTCGCCGCCGTGCGCGCGAACGCCCGTTACGAAGGCAAGTACCCCCTCGTCTCCGCGCTCTCCCGCCCCGTCATCGTTCGCCACCTGGTGCGCGCCGCTCGCGACCACGGTGCCCACGCGGTCGCGCACGGCTGCACCGGGAAGGGCAACGACCAGGTCCGCTTCGAGGTCGCGACCCGTGCCCTTGCCCCCGACCTCGACGTGATCGCGCCCGCACGCGTGTGGGGCCTCACCCGTGAGCAATCGGTCGAGTACGCGGCGAAATGGGACATCCCCATCACCGTGACCAAGGAGAAGGTGTACTCGATCGACGAGAACCTCTGGGGCAAGTCGATCGAGTGCGGCGTGCTCGAAGACCCGTGGGTGGACCCTCCCGAGGACATCTTCACGATGACGAGGATCACGGCGAGCTCGCCGGTCGAGGTCGTCGTCGGCTTCGAGCAGGGCGTGCCGGTCTCGCTGGACGGGGAGCGACTGGCCGGCGACGACCTCGTCGTCGCGCTGGGGCGTCTCGCGGGCTCGACCGGTTTCGGCCGGCTCAACATGGTCGAGAACCGCCGCGTCGGGATCAAGAGCCGAGAGATCTACGAGGCCCCGGGCGCGCTCGCCCTGCTGATGGCCCATGCGGACCTGGAGGACCTCACCTTGGAGCGCGACCTCCAGCACGAGAAGGCGCGCCTCGAGCCGCGGTGGGCGGAGCTCGTCTACGACGGGATGTGGTACTCGCCGCTCAAGCAGGCGCTGGACGCCTTCATGACGGAGTCCCAGCGGCACGTGACCGGCGAGGTCAAGCTGCGGTTCTCGCCGCCGGGCGCGGGCTTCGTGGTCGGCCGGCGGAGCCCGGTCGCGCTCTACGACCGGAGCCTCGCCACCTACGACAGCGGGGACGCCTTCCACCACGAGGACGCAGAGGGGTTCGTCCGGCTGTGGGGCCTCGGCATCGCGACGTGGGCGGCGCGCCAGGGTGAGGGGCGCGCGGAGTCGTGACCCTCTGGCAGGGCCGGTTCGCCGAGGGCATGGCCGACGAGGTCGCCGAGCTCTCGGTGAGCGTGTCGTTCGACAAGGAGCTGGCGGTCGACGACATCGCAGGGTCGAAGGCGCACGTGCGGGGGCTGGTGAAGGCGGGGATCCTCACCGACGAGGAGGCCTCGTCGCTGATCGACGCGCTCGCGCAGATCGCCGGTGAGTTCGCCGCAGGGGTCTTCGCGTTCGCGCCCACAGACGAAGACATCCACACCGCGGTCGAGCGGCGGTGCATCGAGCTCTGCGGCGACCTTGGCGCCAAGCTGCACACGGGCCGCAGCCGCAACGACCAGGTGGCGACCGACCTCCGGCTGTGGTCGCGCCGCTCGCTGCTGGACGTCGCAGGAGTGGTCGTCGCGCTCCAAGAGGTGCTGTTGCGACGCGCCACGGAGGCGGGGGACGCCTATCTCCCGGGCTACACCCACCTTCAGCGGGCGCAGCCGGTGCTGCTCGCGCACCACCTGCTCGCTCACGGGTGGGCGCTCGCACGAGACGTCGACCGGCTCGTCTCGACCGTCGAGCGCCTCGACGTGTCACCGCTCGGCGCGGGCGCCCTCGCGGGCTCCTCGCTCCCGCTCGACCCGGACTTCGTCGCCGAGCAGCTCGGCTTCGCCTCGCGCTTCGACAACTCGCTCGACGCGGTGAGCGACCGCGACTTCGTGGCGGAGGCCCTGTTCGACCTCGCGCTGCTCGGAGTCCATCTCTCCCGGATGGGCGAGGAGATCGTGCTCTGGTCGAGCGAGGAGTGGGGGTTCTGCACGCTCGCGGACCAGTACGCGACCGGCAGCTCGATGCTGCCCCAGAAGAAGAACCCCGACGTGGCGGAGCTCGCCCGAGGGAAGGCCGGCAGGCTGGTCGGCCATCTCACCGGGATGCTGACGACCTTGAAGGGCCTCCCGCTCGCGTACAACCGCGACCTCCAGGAGGACAAGGAGCCGCTGTTCGACGCGGTTGCGCAGGTGCGCGCGACGCTCCGCGCGCTGGCGGGCCTCTACGCGACGGTCGAGTGGCACCAGGAGAGGATGCAGGCGGCGGCCGACGGTCCGACGTCGGCCGCCGTCGACCTCGCAGAGCTCCTCGTCGCGCGCGGCACGCCGTTCCGCCAGGCCCACGCGCTCGTCGCCGGCCTCGTGCGCGAGTCGACCGCACGTCACGTTCCGCTCGTCGAGCTCGTCCAGGCGCACCCGGACCTCGGTGACGCCGGGGCGCAGCTGCTCGAGCCCGGCGTGCCGGTGGTCCGGCGGACGACGCCGGGCGGGGCAGGCCCTGTGCCCCTCACCGAGCAGGTGGAGCGGTTCGTGCGGAGGCTCGACGTGGACCGCTCCCGGCTCGCGATCCGCGTGCAGACGCTGCGCGCGGCGCCCGTGGCGGACGCGGCGCCGGCGGCGCCCGCGGCGCCGGCGGGACCCGCCGGCGCGGCGTCCAGCGGCTGACCTTGCGACGGGCAGGCGAGGCGTCGCCAGTGGTGCGCGAGATGCTCGCCGCAGACCCGCTCGAGGTGGCGCCGCGGCTCTTGGGCAAGCTGGTGGTCCACGGCAACCGGTCCGCCCGCATCGTGGAGGTCGAGGCGTACCACGGCGCGACCGATCCTGCGTCGCACGCCTTCCGCGGCCGGACCGCGCGCAACGCCACGATGTTCGGTCGCGCCGGGCTCCTGTACGTGTACTTCTCCTATGGCATGCACTGGTGCGCCAACGTCGTCTGCGGGGAGGAGGGTGTGGCCGGCGCGGCACTGCTGCGCGCGCTCGAGCCGGTGACCGGGATCGACGAGATGGCGGCGGCACGCGCCGCGCGCCGCCGCGGGGGCGCCCCGCTGCCCGAGCGCGACCTGTGCCGGGGACCGGCCAACCTCACCAGCGCGCTCGGGATCGCAAAGGAGCACGACGGGGTGGACCTCCTGTCGGCGTCGTCGCCGGTCCGCCTCCTCGACGACGGCGTGGCGCCGCCGACCGGCGCCGCGCTGGCACGCGGGCCACGGGTCGGGATCTCCCGGGCGACGGAGGCGGAGTGGAGGTTCTGGGTCGCGGGCAGCCGCTACGTGTCGTGACCGTCGTCTGCGGGCGCCACGTCGGCGATCGCCGGCTCGGCTCCCGTGGTGACGTGGCACGCCGCCACATGTCCTGACGAGGTGACGGCGAGGCGGGGGGTGATCTTCGAGCAGACGTCCACGACGAGCGGGCAGCGCCATCGGAATCGGCAACCTTCGCCCGGCTCGACGACTCGAGGAGGCTCACCGATGTCCGCAGCCGCGATCTCGGTCGTGGCTCGAGGATCGGGGACGGCCGACAGGAGGACGCGGGTGTACGGGTGAACAGGTTCGTGCAGCACCTCTTCGGTCGGACCGATCTCAACGAGGTGACCTGCGTACATGACGACGATGCGATCGGCGACGTACCGTGCAGAGGCGATGTCGTGAGTGATGTAGAGAAGCGAGATCCCCTTCTCGCGCAGCCCGAGCATGAGGTTCAAGACTCCGATCCGGAGCGACACGTCGAGCATCGAGACCGGTTCGTCCGCGAGGATGAGGCGAGGCCGCCAGCTGATCGCCTGTGCGAACCCCACCCGCTGGCGCTGCCCTCCGGAGAGCTCGTGAGGGAACTTGCTCATCGACGCCCCGCCCGGCACCAAGCCCACCGACTCGAGCGCTTCGACAGCCGCCGCCTCCTGGGCCGACCTGCTCAGCTCCGGTCTGTGCAGGCGCAGGCCCCTCCGCATGACGTAGCCGATCGTGTGCACGGGATTGAGGGAGCTGAAGGGGTCCTGGAACACCATGGGGACGTGCCCGCGGTACGCCAACAGGTCCTTCCTGGAGGAGATCCGGGAGATGTCGCGGCCCGCGAACCAGATGGCGCCCTTCGTCGGACGGTACATTCGCGCCAAGAGGCGTGCAACGGTGCTTTTCCCCGAGCCGGACTCACCGACGAGCGCGACAATTTCGGCTTCTCCGATGTCGAGGTCGACGTCATCGACGGCGTGCAAGGTCTTTCCGAACACGCCGCCGACACGGAAGTGCCGCGTCAACCCAGCGACGCGTAGGAGCGTCTCCTTGCCGCCGTCGCCTCCTTGGGACGACGAGTGCGCGTCATCCGACACCCGACTGCTCCTCTGTGTAGAGATGGCAGCGCACCTCTGAGTCGCCGAGGAGATGGCTCTCGGGCTCGACGAGCTGGCACAGGCCTTCGATCCGAACCGGGCAGCGAGGATGGAACCGGCACCCGGTAGGCAGATCTGCCAGATCTGGCGGGTAGCCGCCGATGCCGATCAACGGCTTCCTGGGTCCCGAGATCGAGGGAAAAGCATCCAGAAGCCCCCTCGTGTAGGGATGCAGTGGGCGATCGAACGTTGCTCTCGTGCCGCCGAGCTCGATGAACCTCCCCGCGTACATGACAGCCAAGCGGTCCGAAAAGTTGGCGACGAGCGACATGTCGTGAGTGACGAAGATCACAGCGAAACCGAGTTGCCGCTGCAGCTCCTTGATCTGAACCATCAGGGACCTCTGGGCGACGACGTCGAGCGCTGAAGTTGGCTCGTCCATCAGGATCAGTTGGGGAGAGAACAGCAGAGCCATTGCGATCATGACTCGCTGCCGCATTCCTCCGGAGAGCTGGTGGGGATAGCTGTGCAGGTGCACGGGGTCGATGCCGACCAGCCGGAGCACCTCCTGTGATCTGGCTCTGATCGCAGCACGATCTCGCTCGCCGTGTGCACGCATGACATCGGTGTACTGAGCGCTCACGGTCTTCACGGGATTGAGCGCGCTCATCGCGCTCTGCATCACAACGGAGAAGTTGCGCCAGCGCATCGGGCGCAGGCGAGCTTCGTCGAGTCCTGCGAGGTCCTGGTGCATGAACCGAACCGATCCAGATCGGATGACTGCTGGAGGCGAGAGCAGCTGTGCGATGCCGAACAGCAGCGTCGACTTGCCGCACCCGGACTCCCCGACGATACCGAGGAACGCGTTCTCTTCGAGCGAGAAGCTGACCTGGTCGACGGCCCGAATAGGCGCCGCGCCGAGGTACTCGATGCATAGCTCGTCGACCTCAAGAAGCACGCTGTCTCCCGATCCGATGTCGATGGGGCCGCGTGAGGACGACGTGGCGCAGCGCAGGGTTGCTGACCTCGTCGAAGGCGTAGTTCAAGAGGGCGAACGCACCACCCAGCAAGGCGATCGCAAGTCCAGGAGCAAGTGCCCACAGCGGGATCCCGGCTGTCAGTGCCTGGTTGTTCTGGGCCCAATAGAGCATGGTGCCCCAGCTCTCAGTATTGACGTTGCCGAGGCCGATGAATTCCAGACCGGCTGCAGTCAGGACAGAGTAAACGGCCGCTCCGAGGAAATTCGCGACGATGAGCGAGGTCATCGAGGGAAGCATCTCGAACACGATGATCCGGAGACGGCGCTCACCTCGGAGTTGCGCGGCAGCCAAGAAGTCGCGGTTCCGCAGTGAAAGGCCTTGCGCGCGCAGCTGTCGGGCTCCGAACGACCATCCGGTCACGACGAGCACCGCGATGATGATGGGCGTTCCGCCGCCGTTCGAGTACGCGGCGATGACGACGACCAGGGGGAATGCCGGGATCACGAGGAAGGAGTCCGTGAGGAGCGAGAGGATCCCGTCCAGGACTCCGCCGAGGTACGCCGCAGACACGCCGATGATGACCGAGAGAAAGGTCGAGATCAACCCGGCGACGACGGCGATGACGAGGGAAACCCGGGTGCCCCAGATCAGCTGCGAGAAAATGTCTTGGCCGTAGGAGGTGGTCCCCAGCAGGTGCGCTCCCGATGGCCCCAGACCGGGGGGGAAGACCTCCGCGCTGGGGCTGTAGGGTGCGAGGACGTTGGGGATGATCGCCACGACGACCATGATGAACAGGATCGTGGCTCCCGCGAGCGCCTTCTTGCTCCCCACGAGGGTGCGTCCGAACGACGTGAGCGCGCGTCCCCGCCGCTTGCGGGTGATGGCGCGGCCCCTGAGCTCGGTGGAGGAGAGGGATACGACGGCGCGGGGAGCCTTGGCTCCTGGCGGATCATGAGGCGCTGTCAGCACTGGAGGACGCTCTCCACGCGTCGCCACGTCACGTGCCTCTGGTTCTCGGATCCAAGACGAGGGTGATGATGTCGACGAGGAGCACCGCGACCAGGACGGCCACGGTGATGAGGAGGAAGAGCACCTGCATGAGCGGGTAGTCCTCGTTCAGCACGGCCTGGAGCAACGTGTAGCCGACTCCTGGATAGGAGAAGACGTACTCGACCAGGATGGCGCCGCTCACGACGAAGCCGAGTGCCATGCCGAACCCCGTGAGGTTCGGCAGCAGGGCGTTGCGGCCCGCATAGTCGAGCATGATCCGCCAGGAGGACAGGCCTTTTGCCCTTGCCATCCGTACGTGCTCCTCCGACAAGGTCGTGATCATGTTGTTCCGCATCGTCAGGATCCAACCGCCGATCGACGTGACGACGATCGTGACGCCGGGGAGAACAGAATGCGCCAGGACGTCCCCGATGAAGTTCCATGACAGCGACGGCATGGCGCCGTTCGTGATCCCGCCGCCTTGGGGAAGCAGATGAACTTTGATCGAGAAGGCCAAGATCGCGAGCATCCCGATGAAGAAGTACGGGAACGCTGACAGGATGATGAAGACTGGAGGGAGGATGCCGTCGAGCCACCCTCCCCGGTGCCAGGCTCCGACGATCCCGATCAACGTCCCGATCACGAAGGCGATGATCGTCGTGATCCCGACCAAGCCAAGCGTCCAGGGCAGGGCGCCATCGACCACACTCCGTACAGACGAAGGGAAGAAGGTGATCGAAGTGCCCCAGTGGCCCGTCAAGCTGTCCCCGAGGTAGCTGAAGTACTGAGCGACGGGGCTCGAGCGCGTCTTCACGCCGAAGGCGACTTCCATCGCGCTCAACGCCTGTCCCGACAGCTTGCCGTGGAACCGGGCCATCATCGCTTCAGCGGGATTACCCGGCATGAGGCGTGGGAGAACGAAATTGATCGTGAGGGCCACCCACAAGGTGGCGACGAAGAACCCCAGCCTCCTCAGTAGATACTGCATCTTCCCTCGTAGGCTACATCACTGCCTCCGGACCAGGTCTGCGTTGTGAAGACGCCGCGACACTCCGCAGGTCTGCCCGATGCCGCGTCGAACCGGATGCTGCCGATTGCTGCGACAGGCTGCACGCGCCTACTTCCAGCGAAGGTGCAAGAGCACGATGCCGAAGTCGGGGACAACTTGGGGGGCCGGCTGCGCGTAGGGATTCCGCGGCGTGGGCCACCCGGTCAGGCTGGTGGTCGAGTACTCGTCCCAGTCCGCTTGCTCGATCACTGGAATGACGGGCAGATCCTTCAAGAGGACTTCCTGGAGCTTGTCGATGATCGAGTGCTGGATCGAGGTGCTCGTCGTCGTCGCGTATCGCTTCAGGAGGTTGTCCGTCGCCGTCGACTGGTACCGCTCCCAGTTGGTGGCTGCCGCCTTGCCGATGGGAGCCGAGGCTGGCCCGTAGAGCATCTGCCTGTACTCGTAGTACGGGGTCGGCCCGCCGGTCTCCTCCGCGAGCGCGAGCTGGTAGTTGCCAGTGAACAAGTCGGACTCGTACGCAGACCCGGCGAGGTTGTCGGCCGTGAGCTGGATTCCGACCTTGGACAGCTCCTGCGACATGACTTGAAGGTCGGCGACCCAGTCCGTATAGGCGCTCTGGCTGATGATCGTGAAGGCCAGAGGTTTGCCCTGCGGAGTCTTGAAGCGGCCTGTGGAGCCGCGCTTGAAGCCTGCTCGCTTCAGAATCTGGACTGCCTTCGCGGGGTCGTAGCGGTAGCCAGCCTTTGCGAGCTGCGTCTTGTCAAGCCATGAGTTGAAGGTCGGCGTCACCACCCCGGCTTGGTTGGCGGGCAACTCGTAGCCGTACTCACCGATCGCGGCGACCCGCGCTCGGTCGATGGCGTACGAGATGGCTTTTCGCACTGCGACGTTCGCAAGAACGGGATCCTTCTTCTGATTGACGAAGACGGACACGTTGACGACGGGCGGGAACCAGTACTTGTTGCCCGGGTTCTTCGAGGTCCACTCGGCCTTGAGGTTGGGCATGAACTGGAAGCCCCACTGCGCGCCGCCGGTGGAGAGCAACGTGTTCGCCGGAGGATTCGAGGTGAAGGCCGGGTACTCGATCGTCTTGATCTTCGGCAGCCCTGGCTGCCAGTACTTGGAATTGGCAACATATTCAACATTGTGAGGCGTGCAGTTCTTTACCAGGTAGGGCCCGGTTCCCACTGGTGATGTGTCTTTGAAAGTGACGGGGTTGGACACCTTCGACCAGACGTGCTGGGGAAGGATGGGGACTTGATCCGCGATGTAGTAGAAGTAGGGGACCGAGGGTGACTTGAAGGTCATGACGACCTTGTTCCTGCCGAGCCGCGCGACGCTCGAGAGGACTGTCCAGATGCTGTTGAAATCGAGGGCGGGGTACTTCTTCAGCAGGTTGAAGGTGAACACCACGTCGGCCGCGGTGAACGGGGTGCCGTCGTTCCATCTCACGCCATTGCGGATGGTGAACGTGAGCGTCTTGTTCTGGTTGCTCCACGCGTAGCTGGTCGCGAGCCAGGGCGTCACCTTGCCGTTCTGCATGGTGTTGATGAACATGAGCGACTGATAGGTGGGGCCGAACGCGAGGAGCGCCGACGATGCGTTATAAGGACTGAAGCCACACGTCCAGAGAAACTCTGCGTTCGAGATCGTGAGCGTGCCCTTCGGCCCGGACGCCCGGTGGGCGTCGGTGGCCCGGTGGGCGTCGGTGGCCCGGTGGGCGTCGGTGGCCCGGTGGGCGTCGGTGGCCCGGTGGGCGTCGGTGGCCCGGTGGGCGTCGGTGGCCCGGTGGGCGCTGCCGCTCGCGCCCGCCAGCATGGGCGACGCCACGGCGATCACGCCCGTGACCAGTGCTGCGCCGATGAGACGGTTGATCTTCATTGACCCCCCTCAGTTGAGCCGAGACTGCGTTGGTGCGACCGTGTGCGGCAGGCCGCCGCTGATGATGAGGTGTGACCCGGTGATGTGTGATGCGAGCGGCGAGCAGAGGAACGCGATCGCTCCAGCGATGTCGTCGGGGTGCTCGAAATCGCCGAGGAGAAGGCGGTCGCGGTACTCCTGCCGCACTGCCCCCGGATCCATCCCCCGGAGATGCCCCTCTTGCTCCCACTCCCGTTGCATCATGTCCGTGGCGACGTCTCCGGGCCCGACGGCGTTCACGGTGACGTGAGGGGCGAGCTCTTGCGCGGCGACCTCGGTGAGGCCGACCACAGCGGACTTCGCGGCGCAGTACGGGCCGAAATTGGCCGTCGCGCAGTTGCGCTGGGCGACGTAGGACCCGAGGTTGACGATCCTGCCGAAGCGCCGCGCGACCATTCCGGGGGCGAAGGCTCGGATCATGAGGAAGGTGCCCTTTGCCATGACGTCGACGTGGCGGTCCCATTCCTGCTCGCTGCATTCGAGGATGGGCCGGTATGCCGAGATGCCCGCGTTGTTGACGAGCAGGTCGATCTCGAAGCCGGCTTCGGCAACGGTCTGCTGCACCCGCTCGACGTCGCACACTGTCGAGACGTCGGCCGGAGCAGCGAGCGACGGTCTGCCGGACTCGGCGATCTCGGCGGCGGCGTTCTCGGCCTGGTGCTCGCAGAGGTCGTTCACGACCACTGCGGCACCGCAACGCGCGAGGAGACCGGCGGCGGCCCGGCCGATGCCGCGGCCCGCGCCGGTGACGAGGGCCGTGTGCCCACGAAGGTCGAACGGCGGCGCGGGCTCACCGCCGTGCCGTGAATTGCCCGTTTCCACTGCCGCGAGGCTTAGCACCTCGTACAAGATCGTGCAAGCACAGGCGGTTTCGTGTGCACGTTCACGGGCTCGTCTGGACGGAGCGGGTCGGCTGCGCCATTGGCTCCGTCGTCCGCTTGGCCTGGTGGTTCGACCGGGTTGCACGCGGCTCCCCGCCTCGAGCCCGCAGGGCCGCCTTCTCGGCGCCGCCGCGTGGGGTGGGCACACAGACGAGGCGGCTGCCGTAGCCGTCCCTGTCTGCCGACGGCAGCCCGTCGTCCGTCACGAGCGTGTCGAACGCGTCGATGGCGACCACCCTGGCCAGCGCGCGACGCCCGAATTTCGAGCTGTCCGCGACCAGCACTGCTCGGTCTGCAGCGGCGATCATCGCCTGCTTGACGGGCACTTCCACGGTGTTGAAGTTCGAGATCCCCCCGGCGGGATCGATCGCGTCGGCCCCGAGGAAGGCCCAGTCGACGTGGAGCCCTCCCAGGAACGAAAGGGTAGCGGGGCCGACGAGGGTGAAGACCGAGTCGATCAGCTGGCCACCGGTCATGAGGAGGCGAGCTCCTCCGCAGGAAGCGAAAGAATGCGCAATGCGGATGTCGTTCGTGGCGATGGTCAGGTACTGGCGAACCCGCAGGGCCTCGGCGAGCGCGTACGTCGAGGAGCCACTGTCCAGTACGACAGATTCACCGTCGTTCACGAACTGGGCCGCGTACTCGGCGATCGCACGCTTTTCCGCAAGCCGTTCGCGGCGCTTCGCCTCGTAGGGCACGTCGAGAGCGCTTACGCCCTCCGTCGCCAGCGCGCCCCCGTGGGTGCGCTGGATCAGCCCCGCCCTGCCCAGCATGTCGAGGTCGCGGCGGATCGTCGAGACGTCGACCCCAAGGTCTCTGGCGAGCGTCCGCGCCTCGGCGTAGCCCGACCTCCGCACCTGCTCTACGATCTCACGTCGGCGCTTCTCGGCCATCATGCCGATCACCCCTTTGTCGTGCTCCGCTCGTCGGGCCCGTCCGCGTTCTGCGTTCGTCCGCCGCCCGCCGTGCCCGCTCGGCACCTTCGACTGGTTGCAGGCTGTGGCCACCGGTGCTAGAGGTTACTGCATGGCGTCGAGCGGAAACGTGCAGAATAGTGCACGAGGGGATGGTGTGACCCTCGGTGAGCGGTTCCGTCGGATCTTCCCGGACGTGGAGAAACCTCTGATCGCGATGGCGCACCTCCCGGCGCTCCCTGGCACCCCGTTGTACGCGGCTGCCGAGGGAGTGAGGGGCCTCGTCAATCAGGTGCGTGAGGACGTCGCCGTCCTGATCGACGCCGGGTTCGACGCAGTCCTGTTCTGCAACGAGAACGACCGACCGTACGTCCTGAGCGCGGATCTCGTCGGCGCGGCGGTGCTGGCCCGGGTGGTCGCGGAGTGCGCCCCGAGCGAGATCCCATTCGGCGTCGACTACCTGTGGGATCCCGAGTGCGCGCTGGCCGCCGCCGTTGCGACCGAGGCGAGCTTCATCCGGGAGGTGCTGACCGGCAGCTGGGAGTCCGACATGGGGTCGTGGGCCCCAGACGCTGCTGCGCTTCTCAGGCGACGCAGGTCCCTGGACGCCGGGCATATTGCGGTGTTCATGAACGTGACGCCTGAGTTTGCTTCGACGACGGGCGGACGATCGCCAGCGGATGTGGCTCGCTCGGTCGCGGTCTCGAGCCTCCCTGACGCCATCTTGGTGTCCGGGCCGATGGCTGGCGCGGAGCCGGAGGTGCCGACGGTTGCCGAAGTGCGCAAGGTGGTGCCGGCTGAGATCCCGGTGCTCTTGAACACTGGAGCGAGTGCCACGAACATCGCCGGCTTCCTCGAGCACGCAGACGGCTGCATCGTCGGAAGCTGGCTGAAGAAGGACGGCTACACGTGGAACCCCGTCGACCCTGAGCGGGCACGGACGTTCGTCGAAGCCGCGCGCGGCTGACGCCGCCAGGATCAGGCATCTGCCTCCCGCGTCGCTGTGTGTCCCGTCGTCCTCGGCATCGACCTCGGTAGCACCGGGACCAAGGTCAGCCTGCTCGACCTCGAAGCGGGGTTCATCGCGACGAGGTCAGCATCTTGCGCGCTCGTCTCTGACCACCCTGGCTGGGCGGAGGCGGACACCGGGCGGTGGTGGGCCAACGTCTGTGCGCTGGTCCCGGCCGTCGCCGACGACGCAGGCGTCGATCCCCGCTCGATCGAGGCCGTGGCAACCACCGGGATGGTTCCCGCTGTCGTCGCGCTCGACGGGCGAAGACAGCCGCTTCGGCGAGCGATCCTCCAGAACGACGCTCGCGCCACCCGAGAGATCGCCGAGCTGCACGCCGCGCTTGTTGGATCCGGTTTCGACGTGCTCCGCGAGACGGGGTCCGCGCTGACCCAACAGTCCGTCGCGCCCACCTGGCGCTGGCTGGAGAGGAACGAGCCGCGACTCGCTGCACGAACGAAGCATCTCGTCGGGTCCTACGACTGGCTTGCCGTCGCCCTCGGGGCAGATGTGCACGTGGAGAGCAATTGGGCGCTCGAGAGCGGTCTCTTCTGCCTCGACGGCACCCTGGCGGATCCGGTGCTCTCCGTCGCGGGAGTCCCCGCCGCGCTCTGCCCTCCGAGACGTCGTTCCGGTGACCGTGTCGGTGAGGTCGGCGGGTCAGGGCTCGAGACGTCCCTTCGGGAGGGCACTCCGATCTTCGCTGGCGGTGCCGACCACGTGCTTGCCGCCTATGCGGCCGGTCTTGCCGCACCCGGCGATTGGCTCGTGAAGCTCGGGGGGGCCGGCGACGTGCTGGTGGTGAGCGACCGCCCGGCGCTCGATGAACGCTGGTACCTCGACGAGCACCCGGTGCACGGCCTTTGGCTCCCGAACGGTTGCATGGCGGCTTCGGGCGCGCTCTTGCGCTGGGCGCGGAAGCTCTTCGGGGATGTCCCCTTCGAGGACCTGGACATGGAGGCAGGCGTCGCCGGGCCCGCACTGCTGGTCTCCCTGCCCTACTTTCTGGGTGAGAAGTCCCCGCTGCACGACCCGGACCTCCGAGGGGCGATCGTCGGGCTGCACCTCGCGCACACGCGTGGGGACCTATTTCGCTCGCTGATGGAGGCGGTCGCCTACGGCTTCCGTCAGCATCTGGAAGTCTTCTCCGGGGCGGGGCTCAACCTCGGCGAGGGGCGGGTGAGCAACGGCGGCAGCCGGTCCACGCTGTGGAAGCAGATCGTCGCCGATGTCCTCGGGCGCCCGCTCCGCCCCGTCGTCGGCCACGGCGGCGCCGCGCATGGTGCGGCGATCGTCGCCGCCGTCGGCGCTGGGTACCTGAGCTCGTTCGCCGACGCGTCGGGTTTCATCCGGCTCGGGACAGCCATCGTTCCGAACGATGCGTATCGAGACGCCTACGCCGAGGGCTACGGCAACTATCTCGAGCTCCAGAGGGCACTGGCACCTGTGGCGCATCGGCTCGCGGCACGCAGCCGGCGGAACCCGGATCCCCGTCCCGGGCCGACGTGATGAGCAGACCATGAGCAGGCTCGCCATCGTCACCGGTGCAGGCTCGGGGATCGGCGCCGCGATCGCGCGCGAGCTGCACGCTCGCGGCTTCGACGTGGTTCCCACCGACCTCGATCTCTCGTCGGCAGAGGAGACGGCTGCGACGTGCGATGCGCCGGGGGCGTACCGCCTGGACGTCACGGACGCCGCGGAGGTGGACCGGACCCTGGACGAGATCACCGGTCGCCACGGATCGGTCTCGGTCGTCGTCTCGAATGCCGGCGTCTCCCGCATGCGGCGCTTCCTGGAGATCACTCCCGATGAGCTCGACCGAACGCTGAGAGTGAACCTTCGTGGGGTGTTCCTGACCGGCCAAGCTGCTGCCCGCGCGATGGTCCGCGCCGGCGCAGGCGGTTGCATCGTGAACGTCGCCTCGATGGCGGGGAAGCAAGGCAAGGTGCCGTTCCTCTCCGACTACGTCGCGTCGAAGTTCGGCGTCGTCGGGCTCACGCAGGCCATGGCGGTCGAGCTCGCCCAGCACGGCATACGTGTGAACAGCGTGTGTCCAGGGTACGTCGTCACCCCGATGCAGGAGCGGGAGCTCGCCTGGGAGGCGGAGCTCCGGGGGACCACTCCTGAAGCGGTGCGCTCGCTCTACGTCGCCGACACGCCACTCGGGCGGCTCGAGCAGCCAGCCGATGTCGCCCGAGCAGTCGCATTCCTCGTCAGTGACGATGCTGCGTTCGTCACGGGGGAGTCCCTGGCCGTGAACGGCGGCGCGTTCATGGACTGAGCGTGACGGTCTCCCGCGCAAGAGCTCGTCCGCCGAGCGGCCGTGGCCGCATTCAGACGGCGGGACCGGCACGCGCGGCAGCTGCGCTCAGAGCACCTGTGCGAGGGGCGTGTACGCGAGCCCGTTCGCCTCGGCCACCGGCTCGCAGGTGACCTTGCCGCGGACGACGTTCACGCCCTCTGCCAGCGACCGGTCGAGGCGGACCGCGTCCTGCCAGCCACGGTCGGCGAGCTCCAAGGTGTAGGGGAGCGTCGCGTTGGCGAGGGCGTACGTGGAGGAGTGGGGCACCGCTCCTGGCATGTTGGACACGCAGTAGAAGACCGAGCCGTGCACCATGAACGTCGGGTTCGAGTGGGTGGTGGCGCGCGTGGACTCGAAGCAGCCCCCCTGGTCGACGGAGATGTCGACGAGGACCGATCCGGGCCGCATGCGCGCGACCAGTTCGTCGCTCACGAGCTTGGGCGCGCGGGCGCCGACGACGAGCACGGCGCCGATGACGATGTCCGCGTCCGCGCACTGCTCCTCGATCGCATGCGCGCTCGAGGCGATCGTCTCCAGGGCGCCTCGGAAGTGGTGGTCGACCTGGCGGAGCCGCTCGAGGTTCTTGTCGAGGACGTAGACGCTCGCATGGAGGCCGACTGCGAGCGTGGCTGCGGCCATCCCCGCGACGCCGGCCCCCAGGATCACGATCTTCGCCGCCTCCACGCCGGGGACGCCGCACACGAGGCTGCCCCGGCCGCCGCCGGGACGCATCAGGTGGTGGGACGCGACGATCGGGGCCATCCTTCCCGCCACCTCGCTCATGGGGGTGAGGAGGGGGAGGGAGCTGTCCGGCAGCCTGACGGTCTCGTAGGCGATCGCGACGTTGCCCGCCGCGAGGAGCGCGTCGGTGCACTCGCGGGAAGCGGCGAGATGGAGGTACGTGAAGAGGACCTGGCCCGACCGGAGGCTCAGCCGGCGGTACTCCTCTTCCACGGGCTCCTTCACCTTGAGGACCATGTCCGCTCCGGCCCAGACCTCGTCGGCGTCGGGCACCATCTTCGCCCCCGTGGCGACGTACTCGGAGTCCGGGATCGAGGAGCCCTCGCCCGCCCCTTGCTCGACGCGGACGACGTGCCCGGCGGACGTGAGCTCCCGAACGCTCGCCGGGGTCATCGCGACCCGGTACTCGTCCTGCTTCAGTTCCTTGGGGACACCGATGATCACGGTGGGCGGCTCCTCGTTCGTGTGATTCTGGCCGTGCCGGGGGCCCCGAAGATCAGGCCCAGAAGATCAGGCCCCGAAGTTGCTCATCACGTGCTTGACCCTCGTGTAGTCCTCGAAGCCGTAGACGGAGAGGTCCTTGCCGTAACCCGAGTGCTTGAACCCGCCGTGCGGCATCTCGGCGACGAGCGGGATGTGCGTGTTGATCCACACGCAGCCGAAGTCGAGCCCCTTTGCCATGCGCATCGCGCGCCCGTGGTCCTTGGTCCACACGCTGGACGCCAGGCCGTACTGGACCCCGTTCGCCCACGCGAGCGCCTGGTCCTCGTCGGAGAACTCCTGCACCGAGATGACCGGGCCGAAGACCTCCTGCTGGACCATCTCGTCGTCCTGGTGCAGCCCGGCCACCACGGTGGGCGCGAAGAAGAACCCGGTCTCCCCGACCCGCTGGCCGCCGGTGGCGACCTCGGCGTGGGACGGGAGGCGGTCCAGGAACCCGCGCACCCTGGCCAGCTGGTTCTCGCTGTTGAGCGGGCCGTACGCGGCCGACTCGTCGTCGGGCCCGCCGGTCGTCGTCTCCTTCGCCTGCGCGACGAGCGCAGCCAGCAGGTCGTCGTGGATCCGGGGCCCGGAGAGGACGCGGGTGGCCGCGGTGCAGTCCTGGCCAGCGTTGAAGTAGCCGGCTCCCGCGATGCCCGCCGCGGTCGACTCGACGTCGGCGTCGTCGAAGACGATGACCGGCGCCTTCCCCCCGAGCTCCAGGTGGACGCGCTTCAGCGTCGCCGCCGCGGTCCCCGCCACCTCCATGCCCGCGCGCACGCTCCCGGTCACCGACACCATCGCGGGCGTGGGGTGCTCCACCAGGGCTCGACCGGTGGCGCGGTCGCCGCACACGACGTTGAAGACGCCGGGCGGGAGGTGCTCGGCCATGATCTCGGCCATGAGCAGGGTGGAGGCAGGGGTGGTGTCCGAGGGTTTCAGCACCATGGTGTTCCCGGCGGCGAGCGCCGGCGCCCATTTCCAGACCGCCATCATCATGGGGTAGTTCCAGGGCGTCACCGCCGCGCAGACCCCGATCGGCTCCCTGCGGATCATCGACGTGTGCCCGTCCATGTACTCCCCGGCCGACAGGCCCTGGAGCATGCGCGCGGCGCTCGCGAAGAACCGGATCTGGTCGATCATCGGCGGGATCTCCTCGGAGAGGGTCAGGCCGAGGGGCTTCCCGGTGTTGCGCGACTCCACGCGGACGAGATCTTCGGCGCGGCTCTCGAGGGCGTCGGCGATGCGCAGGAGCGCGAGGCTCCGCTGGCTGGGCGTCCGGTCGCGCCATCCCGGGAACGCCGCGGCCGCGGCCGCGATGGCCCGGTCCGCGTCGGCGGCGCTGGACACCGGCGCCTCGGCGTACGCGCGCCCGGTGCTCGGGTCGACCACCGGGGCCATGGGACCGTCGGCGTCGACGTGCGTCCCGTTCACGAAGTTCCGCAGCCGGTCGAGTGTGCCGGTCCCCGCGGGTGCGCTCATCGCTTCCTCCCTCACTCGCCTGGGCTGCCCCGCCTCGCCTGGGCTGCCCCGCCGACGGCTCGGCGACTCGCCGACGGCTCGGCGCCTCGCCTCGCCCGACACGACGCGCGACGGGACCTCGTCGACCCCTCAACCATCGCAGATCGAGCACGCAAAGACAAGCCGGACGAGTGATTTCAGGGGCGCGGTGACACTATCGCGACCGAATCACTTGACGAGTCGCCAAAATGTGCCAGAATTCGGCGTGAAGCCGGGCGACTGCCACAGGTCGCCGAGCCTTACGACGACGACCTGGGAGATGTCCCGCGTGAACCCGATCAAGGCCGGCGGCGGCGACATCAGTCGTGACAGCCCTGGCTCGCCCACCAGTGACGCCGGCGACGACCTGAAGGACACGCCCGCCGGCCGCGTCGACCCCCGCGAGGTCGGCGCCGGCACAAGGGACGGCAGGTCGCTCGGGGCGAGGATGTCGCGGATCAGCTCCGGGCCGTCGGGCCTGCTCGACGACGCGAACAGGGCGATCATCGAGGCCCTGCAGCGCGACGGCCGCCTTCCCTACGGGGCGATCGCAGACGAGGTCGGGCTGTCCGAGGCGGCGGTGCGACGGCGGGTCCAGCGGCTGCGGGAGGCCGGGGTCATGCAGATCGTCGGGGTCACCGACCCGCTCCAGCTCGGCTTCCACCGCCAGGCGATGGTGGGCGTGCGGGTCGAAGGAGACGTCCGGCTGGTCGCCGAGAAGTTGTCAGAGCTCGAAGAGGTCGACTACGTCGTGATGTGCGCCGGCTCCTTCGACCTGCTCGTGGAGGTGGTGTGCGAGGACGACGACGCGCTGTTCCGGCTCTTGAACGATTCGGTCCGCTCCGTTCCGGGCGTCCGGAGCACCGAGTCCTTCGTCTACCTGAAACTGGCCAAGCAAACCTATTCCTGGGGGACCAGATGACTTCCGAGCACGAGACGCACACCGTGGACTTCGCGAGCGACGGCTGGGGCGACCAGCTGAGCGAGCGCGCCCGCCAGCACCTCTGGATGCACTTCACGCGGCTCGGCACCTACACCGAGCAGCACGAGGTGCCCGTGATCGTGCGCGGCGAGGGCGCGTACGTCTGGGACCAGCACGGCAAGCGGTACCTCGACGGGCTCGCCGGGCTCTTCGTGAGCCAGCTCGGGCACGGCCGCTACGAGCTCGGCGAAGCCGCCGCGAAGCAGGCGGGGGAGCTTGCGTACTTCCCGCTGTGGACCTACGCCCACCCGAGGGCGATCGAGCTCGCGGACCGGCTCGCCGAGCTCGCGCCCGGCGACTTGAACCGGGTCTTCTTCACCTCCGGCGGCTCGGAGGCGGTCGAGTCCGCGCTGAAGCTCGCCCGCCAGTACTTCCGCGTCAAGGGCCAGCCGTGGAGGTACAAGGTGATCAGCCGCGACATCGCGTACCACGGGACGAGCATGGGCGCGCTCGCGATCACGTCGATCCCGAGCATTCGCACTCCGTTCGAGCCGCTCATGCCGGGCGCGGTCAAGGTCCCGAACACGAACTTCTACCGCGCGCCCGAGCATGCCGACGACCTCGAGGCCTTCGGGCGCTGGGCAGCCGACGAGATCGACCGCACCATCGAGCGCGAGGGGCCGGAGACCGTCGCCGCGGTCTACCTCGAGCCGGTGCAGAACGCGGGGGGCTGCTTCCCGCCTCCTCCCGGGTACTTCGAGCGCGTGCGGGAGATCTGCGACCGCCACGGCGTGCTGCTGGTCTCCGACGAGGTGATCTGCGCCTTCGGCCGTCTCGGCGAGTACTTCGGTTCCCAGGTCTTCGGCTACCAGCCGGACGTCATCACCGTCGCCAAGGGGCTGACGAGCGGGTACGCGCCGCTGGGCGCGATGATCGCCAGCGACAAGCTGGTCGAGCCGTTCCTCGACGGCACCGCGAGCTTCGCCCACGGCTTCACGTTCGCGGGGCACCCGGTGAGCTGCGCGGTCGCGCTCGCGAACATCGACATCTTCGAGCGTGAGCACATCCTCGACCACGTGCGGAAGAACCGCGACTACTTCCGGTCGTCGCTCGAGTCCTTGTACGACCTCTCGATCGTGGGGGACGTGCGCGGCGAGGGCTACTTCTACGGCATCGAGCTCGTGAAGGACAAGGCGACGAAGGAGTCTTTCGACGACGAGGAGAGCGAGCGCCTGTTGCGTGGCTTCCTCTCGGGAGCGCTCTTCGATGCGGGGCTGGTCTGCAGGGCCGACGACCGCGGCGACCCGGTCATCCAGCTGTCGCCGCCGCTCATCTGCGGCCACGAGGAGATCGACCTCATGACCGAGATCCTGCGCGGCGTGCTCGCCGAAGCGCAGCGGCGGATCTGAGCGTCGCGCGGGCCGCAGAGTTTGTGCGAGGCGCGAAGGGAGCGGCTCTGGTGCTGAGAGGCGACGTGGCGGGTCGGGGACCGGACCGGTTCGGCGACCGATCGGAGCCTCGCGGGGTGTCGCTGTGGTGGGACACGCTGCCGGATCCCGTCGGGGCGCGTCCGGGCCTCCCCGGGGACACCGACGTCGACGTCGTCGTCGTCGGCGGCGGCTACACGGGACTGTGGACGGCGCGCTCGCTCGCGATCGTCGACCCGCGCCTTCGTGTCGTCGTGCTCGAGGCGGAGGTCGCCGGCTACGGGGCCTCGGGGCGCAACGGTGGCTGGTGCTCGGCGCTGTTCGCCGCATCCCGTGCGAAGCTCGAGGTCGAGCACGGCTCGGACGCGGCCCGCCGGATGTACGCCGCGATGCAGGAGGCCGTCGACGAGGTCGGGCGTGCCGCCGCAGAGGACTGGATCGACTGCCACTTCGCCAAGGGCGGCACGGTCGTGGCAGCACGTGGCCCTGCGCAGGTGAAGCGTGCGAAGGACGAGGTTGCCGAGGCCCGCGGCGCCGGCGTGGCGGAGCGCGACCTGGCATGGCTCGACGCCGGGGCGGCGCTCGAGCGCATCGGGGCGACGGGGGTGCTCGGGGCGACCTACACGCCGCACTGCGCGGCGATCCATCCAGCCCGGCTCGTCCGCGGGCTTGCTGACTCGGTCGAGCGTCGCGGGGTGCCCGTCTACGAGAGGACCCCGGTGGTCGAGATCCGGCCCGCGCGCGGGGGACACCGGGCCGAGGCCGTGACGACGCGGGGGACCGTGCGCGCCGACGTCGTGGTGCGCGCGGTCGAGGGATGGACCCCGACGCTCCCGGGCGAGCGCCGCACGCTCGCGCCCGTCTATTCGCTCATGATCGCCACCGAGCCCCTCGACGAGTGCTTCTGGAAGGAGGCGGGCCTCTCGGACCGGGAGACGTTCTCCGACCACCGTCACCTGGTCGTCTACGGGCAGCGGACGGCGGACGGGCGCATCGCGTTCGGCGGCCGCGGCGCGCCCTACCACTTCGGCTCGACGGTGCGCTCGGCCTTCGACGCCGACGCGAGGGTCCACGAGGAGCTGCGCCGCACGCTCGTGGGCCTCTTCCCCGCGGCGAGAGGCGCCGCCGTCACCCACCGTTGGGGAGGCCCGATCGCCGTGCCGAGGGACTGGCATTCCTCGGTGGGGCTGGACCGCTCGGCCGGCGTAGCGTGGGCGGGCGGCTACGTCGGCGACGGGGTGTCGACTGCGAACGTCGCCGGCCGGACCCTGGCGGACCTCGTCACCGGTCGGGACAGCGACCTGGTCACGCTGCCCTGGGTCGGGCACGGCTGGCCGCGTTGGGAGCCCGAACCGCTCCGGTGGCTCGGCATCAACGCCGGCTTGCTCGGCATGCAGCTCGCCGACCGCAGCGAGCGGCTCTTCGGCCGGCCGTCGTGGCTCGCGTCCAGGATGAGCGGCATGCTGGGAGGGCACTGAGCCGCACCCGGTTCCGCTCCGCCATGGCCGCCAAGCTCGTCCTCGATCTCCACGACGTCTACAACAAGGGGGACGAGATCGACCGCGCCCTCGAGCGGATGATGGACGAGGCCGAGGCCAAGAAGGCGACCCTCGTCGAGATCATCCCGGGGAAGGGCTCCGGGCAGCTGAAGAAGCGGGTCCTTCGGTACCTCGACCGCAAGGATGTGCGGGCCCGCTACCACCGGGTGGAGAAGGACTCGAAGAACTTCGGCCGGATCTTCGTCCACTTCCGCTGGAAGCAGTAGGCGGCAAGCCTGGCGGTGCCGGTCCGTGAGCTCGGGACGGCGTGAGCTCGGGACGGCGTGAACGCAGGCTCTGATCGGCCGGCGGGGCTTGGCGTGCGGGCGACGGCCTGGAATGCTTTGCACATGCCCTCACTCCCTGAGATCTCTGCCGAGGACGTCGTTCGCGAGCCAGTCCGTGTCCAATTCGAGGTGTTCCTCGACGAGCACCGCAGGCAGCTCAATCGCTGCGTGGAGGGGCTGACCGAAGAGCAGGTGCGCCGATCGCTCGTGCCCTCGCGCACGACCTTGCTGGGCCTCGTGAAGCACGCGACCTTCGTGGAGAAGGTCTGGTTCGACGAGGCCATCACCTGCCGATCACGCGCAGAGATCGGCATACCCTCGACCCCCGACGAGTCATTCGTCCTTCGGGACGACGACACCATCGCCACCGTCCAGCGAGCCCACCGCGAGGCATGCGAGTCCTCCCGTCGCACCGCCTCGGCGTTGAGTCTGGACGATCTGGTCCACGGGAACCGGCGGGGGCCGCTCCCGCTCCGCTGGGTGTTTCTCCATGTGCTGCGCGAGCTCGCCCAGCACTGCGGGCACGCGGACATCTTGCGAGAGCAGATCGTGAACGACTGACGTGTCGGGACGTTCCCGTCCCGGACGAAGAGCGGCTCCGGCGCCCGCCCGCCGTCTCTGCCCGCCCGCCGTCTCTGCCCGCCCGCCGTCTCTGCCCGCCCGCCGTCTCGGCCCGGCCGAGAGGTCCCGGCACGAGGGTGCCGGTTGACGCCTCGCAGTCGCGCTGGTAGAGTGGCCCTCCCGCCGAAACGGCCCTGTCGGAGCCGTTCGGCGGCACGAAGCGAACCTCGGTGCACGTGCACGTTCACGTTCATCGCGGCCGCTTCGGACTCGGCATCGACGCCCCCCGGGGCGAGTGCCCGGTCGTTCCTTGAAAACGGAAGAGCGAGAGCCAAAAGCCAGTGCGGGCGGCTCCGGGCGAACGTCCCGGGGTCGTACGTCAAATATGCAGCAATGGCAGATCGCACGGGGCGCTCTTCGGAGCGCGCCCTTCGGTCTGTTGTCGGCCGGTGACGTCGAGTCGGTCCCGGCCGGCTCTCTGATTCTTTGCGGCGGTCCTCCGGGGCTGGCTGTCAAGAGTCTCGATGGAGAGTTTGATCCTGGCTCAGGACGAACGCTGGCGGCGTGCTTAATACATGCAAGTCGAACGAGGTCCATCCGGTGGCAACACCGGAGAAGACCTAGTGGCGAACGGGTGAGTAGCACGTGAGCAACCTGCCCCGAAGACTGGGATAACACCGGGAAACCGGTGCTAATACCGGATACCCCCATCGGACCGCATGATCTGATGAGGAAAGGATTCTGCTTCGGGAGGGGCTCGCGGCCTATCAGCTTGATGGTGAGGTAACGGCTCACCATGGCGACGACGGGTAGCTGGTCTGAGAGGACGATCAGCCACACTGG
>JAKATH010000123.1 GCA_021828055.1 Actinomycetes bacterium | reverse complement strand
TCCAGACTACGGGGCACGGCAGCGCCCTTCAGGAGCCCGTCGGTGGGCCGGTCGACACGGTCAGGACCACCAGGGCCCCTTTCGGAGCCTTCGCGCCTGGGCTGGGTGTCTCGGCAACGAGTGCGCCCTGTGGCACGGCCGGACTCGACGCGTAGGTCTCTTGTGCCACCAAGCCCAGCGCCTCGAGCGTGCTCGCAGCCATGGCTTCGGGCTCGCCGACGACGTTCGGGATGACGACCGTGGTCGACGGCGTCCTCGTCGACGTGCAGAACCGCTTTGCGATTGTCGACAGGGGCACGGTCCGCACCCCTGGTCCCGTCGGGCCGACGACGTAGGAGCCGATGACCGTCGAGCCGTCGATCTTGTAGACCGGGATGACCGTGTTCGTGTGCTCTGAGAACTTGTCCCAGGCGATGGCCTGGGTGGGGTTGGCCACGTCCCCGCCGGACGCGCAGTCGAGCTGCTTCGTTGTGAGGTAGCCGCCCGGTACGCCGGCCGAGAGCGGCGCCTCTTGGAGGTCCGGGGTGCCGTTCAGGTCCTTCGGGACCCCGTAGGTCTCTCCCTTGGCGTTGACGCCGAAGGGGGTCGCCACCGTCTTGACGTACTCGGCTTGGAGCTTCCAGGAGACGCTCGGGCCCGTCGCGACGGTGATCGACGTCTGGCCTGGGCGCAGCGGCTGGACGTCGCTCGAGTGGGACCCCGCGCCACAGGTCACGATGGCACCGCCTGGGCCTGTGAAGGTGAAGCTGCCGGCGCTCAGGCAGGTGAGCGCCCAGGAGATGCCGGTCGTCCCCGCCGGCGGTGAGCCGAGCGCGACGGTCCCGGTCCCGGTCCGGGTGACCGTGACGGGGGCACCGAGCGAGACGTTGACTGTCCCCCCGGGGGCCGAGAGCAACGTGGCGGCGACGGCGACCCCTCCGGCGAGGACGCCCGTGCCGGCGAGCAGCCCGAGCCCGAGCCCCCAGCTCCACCGGCGTCGGAGGCGCGCGGTGCCCTCCACGTGGGCCACGAGTGCGTCACGCAACCCCGAGGCGAAGACGGGATCCAGCTCGGTCGTCGTCATCTCGCACCTTCTTCGGTCCCACTGGGGAGCATCTCCGCCCCCGAGCGCTCGAGTGCAGAGCCGACACGGGCCCGTGCCCGATGGAGCCGGGTGCGGGCCGCGCCGTCCGAGATCCCGAGCGCCGTGGCCACCTCACTCGGGGAGAACCCCTCGAATGCCGTCATGGCGATCAGGGCAGCGTCGGTTGGAGAGAGCGCCCTCAGCGCGTCACGGACCTGACGGGCTCCTGCAGACGCCTCCAGGCGGTCTTGTGCCACCTCACCGGCGCCTCTCGACGGTCCCGAACGAGGCAGGGACTTGAGGAGCGACCGGTAGCGGCGGAGGCTGCGGGCGGCGTTGCGCGAGAGGTTGGACGTCGTGACGAGGAGCCACGGCAGGACCGACCCCTCCACGACCGTCACCGCCTCGCGCCGGCGCCAGAGTTCGAAGAAGGCGCCTGCGGTCACGTCCTCGGCATCGTGGACGCTGCCGAGGACTCGAAGAGCGTGGCGGTACACGCGGTCGCGGTGCAGGTCGAACAGCCAGGCGAACGCGTCGCTGCTGCCGGTCAACGCGGCCGCCCATCGTTCAGCCTCCTCGGAGGTCTGCTCCACGGTCCCTAATGTCCGCACCTCGTCACAGCGTTACACGCCGGGCCTCTGCACGTTCGTGTGGCTCGGTTGTCGTTCCTTTGGGGGGCTGGGGCCGGAGCCCCGACGCGAGGCGCCCGGGTCCGGTGGGCGAGGGCAGCGACTCCCGGGTGTCGAGATGACCAGGGGACACGCGCTCTTGGGCGAGTTCATGGGCAGCGCCGTTGTCGGACTGGGATCTCGGTACTACTCAACCCGTCGGTGGTCCGCGGATTTCGCATCGCCCCATGGCCATCTACAAAGTCGGGTACTCGCCCGTCTGCCGTCCTGTCGGCCCGTAGTAGACGAGGTGTCGGCCGGCTGTCTGTTGGCTTGTGGATTCGGCTGTCAGGACCCAGAGGATGAACCACCCGTTCGAGATCGGCGCGGTAGCGAGGACCGCGCCCGTCTTCGCCACGACGCCCACCTTTTTGGCTCTCGATGTGTTCGAGCGCCCGTAGACGAAGGTCCATCGTGTTCCGTTCGCGCTCGTCCAAGTCCGCGTCGCTCCGCTGCCGAAGTTGGTGTTCGTTGGCGTGTGTGTGGTGGGCGGGTGGAGCGTGCTGTAGGCCCCGCCGCACGCTACAAACCCGTCATTGGGTGCGACACCCTGTGCCGAGACGACAAGGCGCATGCAGCCACCGGCGGCATCGGCCGACGCGGTCTCGAGCGTAAGCGTCGAGCCGTCGGGGCCCGTCTCGCTGAGGCGAGTGGTCACGTTGGCGGCTGTCCACCGTCCTGTGGGAAGGATCTGGCCGATCGCAGGCGCGATCAACTTCATGCCCTCTGTGCTGAAGGCTCCGGTCGCCGCTGCGATCCCCGTGCCCGCACCGCCGAGGGCCAGCACGGCCACGAGGGCGCCGAGACTCCGTCCCAGCCGACGACGCCTTGGTGACCCGGCCCACGTGGCGGCCTCATCCCCGTCGAGGTCCTCGACGTAAAGATGCTCCCAGCAGGCGACTGTCGAGAAGTCAGGGACTCTGCCGTCGGGGACCGCTGCCACGGCGACGGTCTTGAGTGCCCGAGCGATGCGCTCCCCGGTCAACAGATCGGTCATCGGTACTCCTTTCGCAACCTCGCGAGCCCCCGAGACAGGCGCGAGCGAACCGTCCCGACGGGGCACTGGAGAACCTCGGCGATCTCCTCGGTGCTGAGATCGTCGTGGTAGCGAAGGACGAGAACCTCGCGTTGGTCCTGGGGGAGGCGTTGGACCGCGTCCCAGATCTCGATCACCTCCGGATCCGCCTCGATGGGTTCGTCGTCGACAGGTTGACCGAATCGCTCATCTCGTGATCGTGAGCGGTATAGGTCGCGCACGGCGTTCACGATCATCGCCCGGAGGTAGGCGTCTGGTCGCTCGGGTCGGGACTCGAGACGTCCGTACCGGGTGAAGACGTTCTGCAGAACGTCTTCGGCGTCGGTGCGATTGCTCGTAAGCAACCAGCCCAGCCGCATGAGCGAGGGACCGAGCTCGCGGTACGCGCTCTCGACCTCCCCAGTCGTGACCCCCTCGAAGGGGAGGACTTCGCTGCCCACACTCATCTAGACGATCCAGAAGGCTCGTTCTATCCCGGTGCACGCATTCTGCCGCTGACCTGGACCCTCTGGTGGCCGGAAGAAGAGTGCCTGTAGCACGGTGGGCCGCTCTGCGAACGAGCCGCCGCAAGGCGGCCGTCTCAGGACCACCCGTCGGGCCGAGCTGCCGACCTGACCCTGGCGATCGGGTCAGCTCTTCGTCTGCGAGCCCGGCACGACGTGGACCGAGCCGTGCGCGGCGTGAACGACCGGGAGCAGGTAGATGGTGTGGCTCGGCGACCCCTGGGAGCTTCGCGGCCGAAGCAATGTACTGGGTCCGCTGACTCGCTGCGGAAGAGCGCCGCAGTCGCCTCGCTCCCACAGGACTTTTCCCGTTTTGGCGTTGATCTCGACAGTACAACGGCTGCTGGGCGACGGCGTCGACGAGAGAACGCCGGCGAGCGTGAGCGCCCCCAGCGTGGATGCGAGGGTTGCTGCACCCGCAGTCGCCAAGACCGTGGCGCGCCGGCGACGGCCGCGCGCCCGGGTCTGCAGTCCTGCGCGCAAGATGTCGAGGCGGTCGAGGGCGCGCAGGTCGTCGTCGTGCTCGAGATCTTCGACGAGCGCCGCGAGCTCGTCCCCGTACCTCTTGCGCCAGGCCGGCGGGAAGACCCCGAGCCACCGCTTACTCGCGCTCCCTTTCACGCGCCGCCACCGTGGAGTGCCGGCTGTGGTGAAGCGCCGCGAGCGCCGCGAAGGGATCGCAGCCTCGACTTCCCAGCGGTCACCACTCTTCCGAGCTCGGCGACCGATGCCTCAAGGACTGCCTCGCCCTGGCCCGTGATCTCGTAGGGACGACGCCGGTCATCAGCGGGGAGCGCCGCAATGAGCCCGCGCTCTTCGAGACGAGTGATGGCCCCGTAGAGGGTCCCCGGACCAAGGCGGACATGGGCGAACGCAGAAATGTCCTTCATCAGCGAGTGGCCGTGCTTCGGGCCTGCGGCAAGACTCGTGAGCACGAGGAGCAGCGCCCCCGAGAGCGTCTCGTGCGCCGTGCTTTCGGGACCGGCTGACGGAGGATTCATAGGCGCATCATACTACGTCAGCCGTAGCTACGAAAGACGAAGTGCTTCGGCTCCAGTCCCCTTACACTCACCCAGTCACAGTTCCCGGGCTTCCGCCAGCGGGTCGCTGCGCCACCTACCGCGCGCCTCACGCGCCCCAGAAATGCGCCGGAGCCCCGCCCCCGAAGTGCCGGTAGGTGTCAGGCGCAGAACGACACGCCGAATCGCGAACAGCCGTCGGAGACGCCGCCGCCATAACGACGGCTCTGGATCGCATGGCGCAGGACCGCGAGCGGCACCAGGAGCGCCGAACGCACGCCCAGAGCGCCCGACGCGATGCCATGGCAACGCCCCGAGGGCCACTTCGGGCGCGGTCCCGTCGAGATCTGCTTGATCAGTGCAGTGCGTACGCATGCCCTATGCGTGCACACGCAAGACCGCCTCGGAGAACGGCATCGACGTGCCGGTCGCCGCGGAACCGCAGCTCACCGGTCACGTCTCGCCGCGCACACCCTGCATACGCATGCGTACGCAGGTTTGATAAGGCCCCGAGAAAAACACCCGAGAAACTCGGATCGTCGACACGAGTCCCAGCGCGAACCCGCTGGTCACGGCGTTGTGCATACGCAAAAGAGCGCGAGGAACCAGAGGAACTGGTGGCGGGGG
>JAKATH010000122.1 GCA_021828055.1 Actinomycetes bacterium | reverse complement strand
TCAAGGGCACGATGTCGGAGGCGGAACTGCACCTCATCCGGCACCGGCTCACGGCCGGGTTGCGCCACAAGGCGGCCAAGGGCCAGCTGCGCCAGGGGCTGCCGGTGGGCTTCGTCTATGACGAGGAAGACCAGGTGGTCCTCGATCCCGACGAGTCGGTGCGCGAGGCCATCGCCACCGTGTTCCGGCGCTTCGATCAACTCGGCAGTGCCCGCCAGGTCATGCTCTCGCTCCTCGGCGACAGCGTCCTCGTCCCTCGGCGGCCCACCGGGTCTCGGCGCACCAGCTGGGCTCAGGCGAGCTATCCGGCCATCCACGACTTCCTGACCAACCCGGTCTATGCCGGCGCGTTCGTCTTCGGCCGGACGCGCACCGACAAGCGCCTGGACGACCATGACCACATCGTCACGCGCACCCGGCTGTTGCCCCGGGACGAGTGGGAGGTGCTGATCCCCGACCACCACCGTGGCTATGTCACCTGGGAGCGTTATGAACGCATCCAAGACGAACTGCGAGCCAACTGGCGGGCGCCCCGGGGCCACGGCGGCGGAGCGGTCAGAGAGGGCACCGCCTTGTTGCAGGGGCGGATCCGCTGCGGGCGCTGCGGACGGATGATGCAGGTCGGCTATTCGGGAACCAAGGGCGACTGCCCGCGCTATGTGTGTGGGCGCAGCCGCCAGCTCTATGGGACCGAACGGTCCTGCCAGAGCCTCGGGGGCAAGAAGCTCGAGCGTCGGATCCTCGACGAGGTGTTCTCAGTCCTGGAGCCGGCCAGCCTCGTCGCCACGGCGCGGGCGCTGGCGACGGCCGACGACGAGCACCGTCAGCGCCTGGCCGTCTTCGAGCTGGCCGTCGAGCGGGCCCGCCACGGCGCCGATCGAGCCCGGCGCCAGTTCGACGCCGTCGAGCCAGAGAACCGCCTCGTGGCCCGTACGTTGGAGCACGCCTTGGAAGAGGCTCTCGTCGCCCAGCGCCGGGCCGAGGCCGATCTCGCCGCCCAGCGGCTGCGGCGTCCGACGAAGTTGAGCGACGAGGAAACGGCGTGGCTCACCCGTGCCGGTGCCGACGTGCGGGCCATCTTCGACGCGCCGACCACGACGTGGCGAGAACGCAAGCAGCTGCTGCGAGCCGTGGTGCGCGAGGTGGTCGTGACGGTCCACCCCGAGCGCCGCGATGCTGACGTCGTGATCGTGTGGGAGGGCGGGGCCACGACGAGCTTCGCGTTCGAGCTGAACAAGACCGGCGGTCACTTCAAGACGACCGACGAGGACACGGTCGACCTCGTGCGCCGACTGGCCACGCGCCATGACGACGCCGCCATCGCAGCCATCTTGGGTCGTCAGGGCCGGCGCACGGCGACGGGCCTCGGCTTCACCAAGAGCAGGGTCGCCTCGCTGCGCGTGTCACGCGGCATTCCCGCCTATCGGCCGCCGGCCGTCACAGCCGCGGACGAGGATTCAGCAGTGCTGTCCATCACCGCAGCGGAGAAGGAGCTGGGCGTCTCCCGGGCGACGCTGTATCGCTGGATGCGAGACGGCTTCGTCACCGGGGAGCAGCTGACCGCCGGCGGTCCTTGGCACCTGCGGATCACCGACGAGCTCCGACAGCGGATCGTTCCCGAGGTGCCCGACGGCTGGGTGTCCCTCGACCGGGCAGCCAACATCCTCGGCGTCGCCCGCCAGACGGTGTTGCACAAGGTCCAACGGGGTGAGCTGCGGGCGGTGCACGTGAACCGGGGACGCAGGAAAGGCCTGCGTATCGAGGTCAACGCGGCGAGCCCTGGACTGTTTGAGACGACCAGCTGAAAGGGGCACGCAGTGTCAACCACGACCGCTGTCGCCGAGCAGGACGACCGGCTCGCCCTTGTCGAGGTAGCTTGCCGACGCGAGCAGCGCGATCGTCTGCGCGCTGAGCACCGAAGCGGTGATGTCGAACTCGACGAGGCTCTTCGGACGCGGGAAGCGCGCCTCTTTGATCCGCCGCAGGCGCCGGCGCTCGGCTCGGTCGTCGGTCTCGGCTGCGAGCACGTCGGCCAGGTAGGAGAGGTGGCTCGAGCGGCTGCGTTGGGCGGCTTCGGCGAGGGGCTTGGCCTGGTCGCGCACCGTCGGCAGGTGCAGCTCGCGCGTCGCCGCGCCGATCGCCGCGAGGGCAGCGGCCTCGGTCGTTCCCCCAGTCGTCATTTCGCCTCCAAGAGCTCGTCGTAGCCGGAGAGGGAGGGTGCGGGGCGGTCGAAGCGCGTGAGACCCACAGGGAGGGCCGGGCGTTCGGCCACCTCTTCGGTGGCCCGCCGGGCCTCGACGAGGACCACCTGGGCGTCGACGCAGGAGACCGAGAGCGCCGCCTCGATCCCCGCCACGACCGCGGCGTGCGGGAGGATCCGGTGGGCGAGGAGGACCTCGATCATCGCCTTGGTGCCGTCACGATCGCCGAGCCGGGCCCGGGCGAGGTTGTAGAAGCGGTCGTGGGCCTTGGTGAAGCGCCCCGCGGCACGCGCCTGGCCGAGGGCCGTCGAAGAGGCGAAGGCGCCGGGCTTGACCTGAAGCACCTCGAGGTAATGGTCGAGCTGGAGGGTCTCTTGGCCCCGGCGGATGGCGCGGGGATGGCGGGCGACCACCTGGCCACCGTCGCGCACCTCCACCGTCTCTGCGCCGAGCACGACCGCGACCCGCGTGCCCGCGTAGCGGACGGGGACCGAGTAGAAGCTCTGCCGCACGCTGATGCGGCACTTCGGGTCGACCCGGCAGTACGCATCGAGCAGAGCACGACGTCCTGCTCACGGGCTCTCTCCTTCACCGCGTCTGTGTAGAGGCGCGGGGTGGCGGTCATGTAGAGCCGCCTGGCGGCTCGGAAGCGCTCTGTGTCGTGGACCATGGTGAAGCCGCTGAACCCTTCGTCTGCGGCGAGTGCCCCGGTCGTGCGGTGTTCCTCGTCGCAGATGACGAGGTCGAAAACCGGAGCACCAAGCTCCTGGGCGGCCGCCACCCGGTCGAGGGACTGGTAGGTGGTGAACACGCAGAAGAGCGGGTTCTCCTTTTCCCTGGCTCGCTCTTTGGCGACCTCGAAGTGCTTGGCGATCTGGGAAGGATCGGTCGTCGCCGGGAGGGCCAGGTCGTAGACGTGGAGGTCCTCTTCGTCCTTGGTGACCTGGGCGTCCGAGCAGACGGCCATCGCGTGCAGCGGCCGCTCCGAGTCGGCGCTCCATGCACGGAGGCTCTGGGAGAGAAGCGAGATCGACGGGACGCAGAAGCAGACGACGCCTCCAGGAGGCACCAGCTGCTCGGCGAGGCGCAGTGCGGTGAAGGTCTTCCCCGTGCCACACGCCATCACGAGCTTTCCCCGGTCCGAGGTCGAGAATCCCTTGACCACGTCGGCGATCGCCGCGTGCTGGTGGGCGCGCAGCGCCTTCGGGCCATGGCGATGAAGCTGCTCGGGGTTCTCAGGGTCGAACCGGCTCCAGTCGAACGGGCTCGCCGAGAGCTCAGCGATGCCGATGCGCTGCACCGGGATCAGCTGGTCTGCGAGCACCTTCTCTGCGTTTCGGCCCCAGCGCTCGGTGGTCGAGACGAAGAGGCGTGCCGTGAACGGGCGGCGGCCCGAGGCGACGAGGAACCGGTCGACGTCCTCTCTGCTGATCGTCGTGTTGGGCGCGTAGAACTTGCACTGGATCGCACAGACCCCGCCCTCGCGCTCAGCTGCGACGAGGTCGATCCCGGTGTCCGGCTCGCCGGGGGGACGTCCCGGCCATTCGTGCCACTGCCACACCCGCGTGAAGCGCTCGGAGAAGAGGGGATCCTCGGACAAGAACGCCTTCATGAGGCGCTGGAAGACGTGGCCCCGACCCTGGTCCGTCGGCACATGGGCTCGGATGTTCTCGAAGAGCCCTCCCGGGCCACTGAGTACGCCGGCATCGCCCTCTTCGGGTTCGGCGTCACACTCGTCCCCAAGCGGCAGCTCCGGCTCGGCACGGGCGACGTGTCGTCGGCTGCGGCTCCCGGCGCTTATCGACCGCCGCGCCTGCCCGTCTCCTACCCCGTCGACCCGCGCGACCGTCCCTCCACGCCCCGGTCCACGCCGTACCTTGCCAGCGACTTCCAGCCCGAGGATCACCACACGGTAGGTCGCCTCATCCAGTCCGCTGAGCCCCCGAAGCCGGCCGTTGCCTATCGTGCTGCCGTCCTCGGGGATGAGTACGAGCACGGCGTCGGCCTGCTCGTTCAGCCGCGCCAGCGCCTCCTCGCTACCGGCCGACCGAAGGTCCTCGGTCCCTTCCACGGGCCAATCGTGCCACCCAGCCGCCGCCCGCTGGTGGCTTGCTTGCTCCGGAGCAGAGGGATGCTGTTCTGTATGACCATCACCTGCCCCCGCTGCGGGCTCGCCTTCGAGAGCCGGGCCACGACCGCCACGCGCTGCCCGTCGTGCCGGACGGTCGTGCACATCTCTCGTGGGACCAGCTCCGCGCGCTCCAGCTCGTCACAGCCGCAGTCTCGGGTCGAGCGGTCCTACAGCGACAGCGACCCCGGGGACGGCGGCGTCGTCGTCGTCATCCTGGCGCTCGTTGCGTTCGGCGGTTGGGTCCTGTGGCGATGGTGGCGCAAGCGGGAGGCACAGCCGAACGAGGCCCGGCATTCCATGGAGCCCGGCACCGGGCCGTACACGTTTGCGACGTCGGCGCCCACGTCTGGCCCGGTCGGCCCCGAGGCTGGCCCTGCGCTACCTGCTCTCTCGGACGAGCACGACGCCACAGGGGCGCCCACAGGGCCGAGCGAGGCAAAGTAGGGGCCGCAAGGAGTTGGCCTAGTCGCGCTCGCGAGGTTTGTCGTGCCCCTGTACCTTTACGGGCTCTACGCGACCAGGCGTGGGTGACGCGCTCTGATTCGTGCAGTTGGACGAGTCTCCCATTGGACCCCTGAGTGGAGCAAGAGCCGCAACCGATAGTTGTCGAAGTTCCGAAAGCCATGACC
>JAKATH010000035.1 GCA_021828055.1 Actinomycetes bacterium | reverse complement strand
GCCGGCGGGAAGAACGCGGTCGACTGGGGCCCCCGACAGGCCGCCTTGGCCTGCCATGCCTCTCCTTGTGCGCTCCGCATCGCCACGGCACCGCCCCCCTTCACATGCGTTGCCAACAGTACCGTCGCTCCGCAAGTTGGAACAAGGGCGCTGAGCAGGGACTTTCCCACCCTGATCGACCGACGTGCCACCCTGTGGAACTACGCTCGGCCGGGATGGACGTCGCCGCATGGTGCAGTCAGAGCCAGGTGTGGGTGGTCGCCGGCAAGGGGGGCGTCGGCAAGACCACCATCACGGCGACGCTGGCCGCGACCGCCGCCGCCGCCGGCCTGTCCGTCCTGGTCGTCGAGCTCGAGGGCAAGCACGGCCTGGGCGCCTGCTTCGGGCGCGAGGGCCCTGTGGGCTACGAGCCCGTGACGCTGCGAGGCGCGGGGCCCGAGGCGCCCGAGACCCTCGGCAAGCCCCCTGCGGGCGCGGTCTGGGCGAGGAGGCTCACCCCCGACGACGCCCTCATCGAGTACCTGGCCGACCACGGTCTGCAGCGGGTCTCGAAGCGACTGGTCTCGAGCGGCGTGGTCGACGTCGTGGCGACGGCGATCCCGGGAATCCGCGACGTCCTGGTCCTCGGCAAGGTGAAGCAGCTCGAGCGGGCCGGCGTCGCCGACGTGGTGGTCCTCGACGCACCCGCCACCGGCCACGCGATGACCTTCCTCACCTCGGCGAGCGGCCTCCTCGACGCCGCGCGGGGCGGCCCGGTGCGCCAGCAGGCCTCCGACGTGGTGGAGCTCCTCCGCGACGCCGCGCGCTGCCGGGTCCTGCCGGTCACCCTCCCGGAGGAGATGCCGGTGAGCGAGACCATCGAGGCCACGCAGGTCCTTCGTGACCAGGTGGGGATCCATTTCGGTCCTGTCGTCGTGAACTGCTTCGAGAGCGGTCCTTCCGAGCTCGAGGTCCCCGCCGCCGACGCCGCGCGTGCGACGGGGATCGCGGTCAGCTCGCCGGCGCTCGACGCGCTCGACGCCGCCCGCGCCTTCCGGCTCCGGAGACTGGGTCTCGTCGAGGAGCAGGTCGGGCGGCTCGCACGCGAGCTGCCGCTCACACAGCTCCACGTCCCGCGCCTCTTCGCGCCCGCGATCGGCCCCACCGAGCTCGACCGCCTCGCAGGTGCGATGGCGCGCGCGATCGAGGCCCTCCCCGCACCGGACGCGGTCCGATGAGCGACCTCGCCCGGGAGCCGGGGTCGGCGCCCGCGGAGGAGCCGGGGTCGGCGCCCGCGGAGGAGCCGGTGCCGGCGCCCGCGGAGGAGCCGGGGTCGGCGCCCGCGGAGGAGCCGGTGCCGGCGCCCGCGGAGGAGCCGGGGTCGGCGCCCGCACCGAATGCCTTCGAGGACGTCCCCGCGGCAGTGCCGGCCCCGCTCGCCGAGCTCGTGGAGCGACGTGCCGTCATCGTCTGCTGCGGGCCCGGTGGCGTCGGGAAGACGACCGTCTCCGCGAGCTTCGCCCTCGAGGCTGCGCGACGGGGCCGCCGCGCGTGCGTGGTGACGGTGGACCCCGCGCGGCGGCTCGCCGACGCCATGGGGGTCGAGTCACTGCCGAACGAGCCCATCGAGGTCGCAGGCGACTGGCCGGGGACCCTCCACGCGGTCATGCTCGATTCCAAGACCACCTTCGACGAGCTCGTCGAGCGCTACGCGCGGACAAACGACCAGGCTACGGCGATCAAGACGAACCGCCTCTACCAGAACCTGACCGGGGCGCTCTCCGGCACCCAGGAGTACATGGCGATGGAGAAGCTCTACGAGCTCACCGGCTCGGAGCAATTCGACGTCGTCATCGTCGACACCCCCCCGACGCGCAATGCGCTCGACCTGCTCGACGCGCCGAGGCGGCTCACGCAGTTCCTGGAGAACCGCCTCTTCCGCGCCCTCATGATGCCCACGCGCCTCTCGCTCAGGGCCTTGAACGTCGCGACGCAGGCGCTCTTGAGGACGATCTCGAGGGTTGCCGGCACCGAGATCGTGCAGGACGCGGTCGCCTTCTTCCAGGCGTTCGCCGGGATGGAGGTCGGCTTCGACGAGCGGGCGCGGGCGGTGCGAAAGCTGCTCGCCGACCCGGCGACCGCCTACGTCGTCGTCACCTCTCCGAGGTCCGACGCGCTGGAGGAGGCGGGGTACTTCGCGTCGCGCTTGAACGAGCGGGGGGTTCGCGCCGCAGGGCTCGTGGTGAACCGCGTCCATCCGCGCTTCGGCTCGGACGGGGTGGTGCTGCCGGCCGCGCCCGCCGGCACCGCCCTTGCCGTGCTCGAGGACAACCTCCGTGAGCTCGACGCCGTCGCCGACGTGGAGGAGCGGTCGTTCGCCGGGCTCGTCGCCGCAACCGCACCGTCCCCGGTCGGGTGCGTGCCCCTGCTCGGAACGGACGTCCACGACGTGGAGGGGCTGGGCGTGGTCGCCGACGCCCTGTTCGGCGCCGCGCGGGCCGCCGACGATTCCGACGCCCCCCCAGCGAGCGGCACCGCAGCAGTCGGGTAGTCTCCCGTCGTGGCCCGTATCCTCGTCGCGAGCGACGCGCCGAGCGTGCGGCGCGAGATCGCGGCCGCCACCGAGGGTGCCGGCGTCGAGGTCCTCCAGGCTCCCTCAGGGCGCGACGTCGCCCAGATCGTGCGGGACGACCCACCGGACCTCGTGGTGGTCGACATGCAGATGGGCAACATGGGAGGCATGGCCGTCTGCCTGGAGCTGCGCCTCGAGGAGTCCTACCTCGACGTCCCCCACGTGCCGGTGCTCATGCTGCTCGACCGGCGGCCCGACGTCTTCCTCGCGCGCCGCTCCGATGCGGAGGGGTGGCTCGTGAAGCCGCTCGACCCGTTGCGCGTGCGCCGAGCGACGCGCCGGCTGCTCGACGGAGGCATTTTTCACGACGAGTCGTACGCGCCGGTGCCCGTGCTCGTCGGCTCGGAGAAGCCGTCGCTGCCAGGCACCGGCGACGGCTGACCCGCGCCACGTGGCAGGCCGCCGCTCCAACCGGCCGCCACCAGACGACGGGGCGCCGAGACGCCGCCGCCGTGCCCCGTGGCGCCGCGGCCACGCGGATTCCCGGGAACGGGGGACGCGCAGCGACGCCGCCTACGAACGGTCGGTCGCCGCCGAGCAAGAGCGCGTGATCGTCGAGGCGGTCGCGGGCCTGCGCGACATGGACGTGCGCGAGGTGATGACGCCCCGCACCGACGTGGTGGCGCTCACGATCCCCGTGTCTGCCGAAGACGTCGCGAGGGCCGTGCGCGAATCCGGGCACAGCGCTTACCCGGTGGTGAACGAGGGGCTCGACGACGTGATCGGGGTCCTCTACGTGAACGACCTGTTCCGCTCGCGCCGCTGGCGGGGCGGGTTGTTCGGCGCCGACGTCGCCCGTCCCGAAGGCGAGCTCCCCTTCGGCAAGCCCCGCCCACCACTCGGGCCCCCGACCACCGGCGCTGCGCCGTCGGCCGCGACGGCTCACTCGTCGGCAGGTCCCCGCCTCTCGGTCGCCAAGACGGCGGAGGGCCGCGAGCCCGCGGACCTCTCGCAGATCGAGATCTCCCGGCGCATCCGCCAGCCGTACGTGGTCCCCGAATCGCGTCCGATCCTCGCGGCCCTCGTCGAGATGCGGCGACACCGCCGCGGCTTCGCGGTGGTCGTCGACGAGTACGGCGGCGTCTCGGGCGTGCTCACCGTGAAAGACCTCCTCGAGCCCATCGTGGGAGAGCTCCACGACGAGCTCGACATCGACGAAGGCCCGTCGATCGTGCGCATCGACAGCATGCGCTGGCTCGTCGACGGCCAGACGAACGTGGACGAGGTGCGCGAGCGGCTGGTCATCGACGTGCCGGAGGGCGAGTACATCACGCTCGGAGGCTTCATCCTCGACGCACTGGGGCACATCCCCTTGGAAGGGGAGAGCGTGCGAGTGGACGGCTGGGAGCTGGCCGTGCAGGAGATGGACAAGCGCCGGATCGCACGCGTCCTCGTGCGGCGGCAGGAGCAGGGGGAGAGCATGCTGGCCGGCTCCGGGAGAGCCGTGCCCGTCCCTCCCGCGGCGGGCACGCGCACGGATCCCGGGACGGGAGCGGGCGCGTCGGCCGAGCCGCCGACACCGGACGACCCGCTGGAATCGCCGCCCGAAGGCTCGTCACCGCCGGGTGAGGATCCGGGGACCGTGGGATAGTCTGAAACCATGCCGGGCAGCACCCGGCGACGGGCTGTGGCGCAGTTTGGTTAGCGCGCTGCGTTCGGGACGCAGAGGTCCCCGGTTCAAATCCGGGCAGCCCGACCACCACGAACCACCACCACGAACCACCACCACGAACCACCACACCCTCACCGAGCCTCAGCCCAACCCGGCTCGCCTCACGGCAGGGATGGTGGGCCAGTGGCCATGACCCACCCGCCACCACCCCGGCGCGATGGACGATCGTCTGCGGTCTCTCTTGCCGCAGGCGACGGCGACCGAAGATGATTGGCCCGTGAGCGAACGAAGAGGCCAGGGAGCCGCGACCGACGAGGTGGCGTCCGCTCGGCTGCGGGTCGGGGTGCTCTGGCGTGGGGCTCGAGGCGCCGAGCGGCCGGCAGAAGACCGGGGCCTCGGAGGTCTCTTCGACGCCTTTGCCGCCTTTCCGGTCGACGTCGTCCCCGTTCCGTTCGATGACGGGCGCGTGGAGGAGGTCCGCGCGGAGTTGCACACGCTCGACGGCGTGCTCGTCTGGGTCAACCCGATCCAAGACGGCGCTACCCGCCGGCATGTCGACGAGCTCCTGTGGGACGCTGCGGCGAACGGCAGGTTCGTGTCGGCGCATCCGGAGGTGATCGCAAAGCTGGGCACGAAACAGGTGCTGTTCGAGACGCGCCACCTCGGCTGGGGATCCGACACCAGCCTCTACCGCTCGGTCGACGAGCTCCGTGAGCGCCTCCCCGCCCGGCTGGAGCGCCACCGCCGGCTCGTCGTGAAGCAGGGCAGGGGGAACGGGGGCAATGGCGTCTGGAGCGTCGAGCTCGCCGAGGCGCATGCGCCGATCACCCCGGACGCGCCGGTCCATGTCCGAGAGGCGCGGGCCAAGGACCGCCAATCCGAGCGCCTGAGCCTCGCAGAGTTCGTCCGACGTTGTGAGCCGTACTTCGCCTGGTCCGGCATCCTCGTCGACCAGGAGTACCAGCGTCGCCTCGCCGACGGGCTCGTGCGGTGCTACCTCTCGCACGGCGAGGTCCTCGGCTTCAGTCACCAGTGGCCGGCGGGCCTGCTCGATGCCGGCGTTGCCGGCAACCTTGCGGACCGCGGCAGGCCGGCGATGGACGGCCCGGATGCGGCCGCCCACCGACGACTCCGCAGGCTCGTGGAGCACCAGTGGGTGCCCGAGATGGCGAGCGTCCTCGGACTGAGCACCCGGGACTTTCCGGTCATCTGGGACGCCGACTTCCTCTTCGGCGACGAAGACGAGCGTGGCGAGGACACCTACGTGCTCTGTGAGATCAACGTCAGCGCCGTTTGGCCGTTTCCGCCGACGGCGTCGACGACGATCGCCGCCAACACCGTCGCCCGGATGGAGGCCGTCCGCCGAGGTCCCGGCGCTTGAGGCGACCCGAGCGGCTGCACCTGGCGACGCGCCACGTCGCAACCGTCGTCTGTGTCGCGGCCAGCGGCCTCGTCGGGGCTGCATGTGGACAGCCAGGAGGGCAGGCGTCGCAGGCCGCGAGCAACGTGGGTGCGGCGTCCCATGCCCATGACCCAGAGTCGGCGCGGGCGCTGCTGCGAATCGCCCGCGCATTCAACAACGACTACCAGCGCAACGAAGACGCGGCCGTCTACGCGCGCTGGGACGCGGCGAGCCGGGCGATCATCTCGCGTGCCACATACGTTCGACGCCACCGCGAGTGCCCCAACACACCTCACGTGCCGGTCGACACCTGGGGGGTCGCCCGCGGCCCGGGCGGGGCATGGTTGGTCCACTACTCCATCGACGGCCAGCAGTTCACGGACTGGTGGTACTACGTTCACGGCCGCTTCGTCTTCGACCTCCCCAAGTCGAACCCGTCGGCCGTCCCCCTGTACAGGGCTTCCGCGGCCCAGTACTTGAAGGACGCCGGCTGCGGGCAATGAGCCCGACGAGCCCCCAGGCGCTCTCCACCGTGGCGCGTCCAGGGCATGCTCCACGCCCGACCGTGTGCCCGTCGACGCGCGCGCGAGCCATCTGGCACGGGATGCGACGAGCGCCAGCGAGGTCACGAGATCGACCGCGCTGCGGTCAGGGAGATCGTGCTCCAGGCAACGGCACCCTCGAGGCGGTGCGCGCCCCGAGGGTCCGATCCTGGTCGAGCTGGTGGGCGCGAAGGCTGCTGAGCTGCTCGTGGTCGGCGGGCGCGAGCCGTGAGACGGCGGGCCTCTACGTCCAGGCTGCTCCGGCGAGCGCTTCCTGCACCCACGCCTGGGCCCCGCCCTGGACGACGTCCCAGGGACTTCCGAGCGGAGGCGTGTAGGAGAGGTCGAGGTCGCTCACCTCCTCCACTCGCAGGCCGGAGAAGATCGCCGCTGCCGCGACGTCGACGCGCTTGGCGACCCCGGCGTCGCGATGACCGAACAGCTGCACGCCGAGGAGGCGTCCCGAGGCGAGGTCGCCCGTCGTGCGCATCCGCACCCGGTGGCTGCCGGGGTAGTACGCCTTGTGGTCGTCGCCTTCGAACGCGACCGTCCGGGGGCGCAGGCCGACCGACTCCGCCTCCGAGTCCCGGAGCCCGGTTCGGGCGACGGCCATGTCGAAGACCTTGACGACCTGGGTGCCGAGGCTGCCTGCGAAGCGCCGACTTCCGCCGACTGCGTTCTCCCCGGCCACCCGGCCCTGCTTGTGGGCGGTCGTCCCGAGTGGCAGGTAGACGTCGCCGAGGAGCCGGTGACGGGTGACCACGCAGTCGCCCGCGGCGAACACGTCGGAGAGACCGGTGCGCATCTCTCGGTCGACGGCGATCGCGCCGCGGGCGCCGAGCTGCGCACCCGCTCGGGCGGCGAGCTCGGCGTCGGGACGAACCCCGACCACCACGAGCACCATCTGCGAGCGGAAGGTCACGAGGTCGCCGGTCGCGCTCCGAGCCCGGACCTCCAGACAGTCCCCCGAGCGCGTCACGCCCTCGACGACCGTCGAGGTGTGCACCGCGACCCCGCGTTCGACGAGCTGGCGGCGGACGAGAGCGCCGATGGACGGGTCGACCGTCGGGAGCACCTCGGGAAGCTGCTCGACCTGGGTGACGGTGAGCCCCCGGGTGACGAGCGCTTCGGCCATCTCGATGCCGATGTAGCCGGCTCCGACGATGACCGCGTTCGTCGGACGTCGCTCCTCGAGGGTTCTCACGACGGCGAAGGCGTCGTCCATGGAGTGGAGAAGGTGCGCGCCGTCGCCGGCTCCGAGCACCTCGCCGCCCCTCAGCCCGTCGATCGCCGGGCGGACCGGGAGGGCGCCGGTCGCGATCACGAGGGCGTCGTACGCGAGCTTCTCCTCGGCGCCGTCGGGGCGGCAGAGGAGGAGCTCGTGGTCGGCGACATCGATCCGGCGGGCGACGGTGTCGAGGCGGAGCGCGATGCCCGCCGACTCGAGGTCGGCGATCGTCCGGTGCGCGAGCGACCGCCAGTCCGGCACCTCTCCGGAGACGTGGTAGGGGATGCCGCAGATGGAGAAGTTGGGGTAGCGGTCGGCGGCGACGACGGTGACTGCGACATTGGGATCGAGCTCCCGAGCCCGCAGCGCTGCGCTGATCCCCGCATCGCTTCCTCCCACGGCCACGAGATGCATTCAGCCTCCTGGTCCTCGGGCTCCACCCGGGTCCCCGCCCGAAGGGGGGCGCCCTAAGCCGGTCATGCGCAATTCCCCGTCCTACCCATTGCAGCGCCGTACTGCGGATAGCGCCGGCGGGCCCACAGCGCGACGTAGACGAGCGAGACGAGCACCGGCACCTCGATCAGCGGCCCGACAACCCCCGCCAGCGCTTCACCCGAGGTGACGCCGAACACGCCGATGCACACGGCGATGGCAAGCTCGAAGTTGTTGCCAGCGGCGGTGAACGCGAGCGTGGCGGTCCGCTCGTACGGGAGGTGGAGCGCTCGGCCCAGCGCGAACGAGCCGAACCACATGACGGCGAAGTACCCGAGCAGCGGAAGAGCGATGCGGACCACGTCACCAGGACGTGCGGTGATCGTGCGGCCCTGGAGGGCGAAGAGGATCACGATCGTGTAGAGCAGGCCGTAGAGGGCGAACGGTCCGAGCCGGGGAAGGAGCCTTTCCTCGTACCACGCACGGCCTTTCCGGCGCTCCACGATCGTCCGCGTGAGGTACCCGGCAACGAGCGGCACGCCCAAGAAGATCGCGACGGTCTCGGCGATCGTGCCCACCGAGACGTGCAGGCCGACCGAGGACAGCCCGAGCCATCCAGGAAGGACGCTGAGGTAGAAATAACCGAGGAGCGCGAAGGCCGCGATCTGGAACAACGAGTTGAGGGCCACGAGAACGGCAGCCGTCTCGCGGTCTCCGCCCGAGAGGTCGTTCCAGATCAGCACCATGGCGATGCAGCGGGCCAACCCCACGATGATGAGCCCGGTGCGGTAGGCGGGGAGGTCCGGAAGCAGCACCCATGCCAGGGTGAACATCACCGCAGGGCCGACGACCCAGTTGAGCAGCAGGGAGGAGAGGAGCATCCGCCGGTCGCGGGTCACCGCCGTGAGCCGCCCGTACCGGACCTTGGCGAGCACCGGGTACATCATCACGAGCAGGCCGACGAAGATCGGCAACGACGTCCCCTGGGTCACCTGGATCGCGTCGAGGTGCCGGTTGAGGCTCGGCACCGCCCGCCCGAGGCCGATCCCGAGCCCCATGGCGCAGAGGATCCACACCGGCAGGAAACGGTCGACGAAGGAGAGCCGCCTCGTGACCCGCTGTCCGGGAGCAGACCCGTCCGGCTGCGGCTCTTCCGAGGACGCCCCGAGCGGTCGGGCAGTCGCGACGTCCCCGGCAGCTCGAGTCCCCGACTCCCCTACTGGGCCCCGTCGATCGATGTGGGCACGCAACGAGCTAGGGCGTCGGGACGTGCGGGTCGGTGCGAGTGGCGAAGTTGCCGTAGCAGGGGCGCACCTTGGCGGGCGCGGTGTCGAAGGGCTTCGAGGAGAAGGGCGCCGCCTCGTCGAGGTCGACGCTCGAGGCAAGCTGCACACGCGACATGAGGACCTCCCGCTACCATCGACGATAGTCAATGCATCGACGCTAAATGATGCATCGGTATTTGTCAATGGGAGGAGGGGCGATGGTGAAGCGCAGCCCGACGATCGAGGTCACCGAGGACGTCTGCTGTCCTTCCATCCTCCAGGCACCCCTCGACGCGAACGACGCCGGCGAGCTGGCCCGCGGCTTCCAGGCCCTGGCGGACCCCGTCCGGCTGCGGGTCCTGTCCATGCTGGCGGACGCTCCCCGAGGAGAGGTCTGCGTGTGCGACTTCGTCGGGCCCCTCGGCAAGTCTCAGCCGACCGTGTCGCATCACCTGAAGATCCTGGCGGAGGCCGGCCTCGTCCATGGTGAGCGACGGGGGAAGTGGGTCTGGTACTCCCTCGACCGGACTCGCCTCACCGACCTCCGGGCGGCGATCGGCTCCTGAAGCACGGGGAGGATTGCCCCGGTACCGAGGACCCGCCCCGACCCGCCCCCCGCCGCGGCGCGATGCGCCTGGGCGCGCGTGTCGCGTCACCTTCGCCAGGTGCGCAGCAGCCTTGCGGCCCGTCCCGGTCATGCGACGACGAGCAGCGCGACCCCCGCGCACACCGCGAAGGCTGCCACGACGCGCCGGCGCGGCGAGCCCTCGTGGAGGAACACGGCTCCGAGCAGCGCCCCGAGCAGCGCGCTCGTCTCGCGCAACGCCGAGACCACACCGAGGGCGAGCCGCGTCTGAGCCCATAGAACGGCGCCGTAGGCGGCGACCGACAGAGCGCCGCCGAGGACCCCGCGCAGCCATTCCCTCGGCAGCGCCCCCGACAGCGCCCCCGACAGCGCCCCCGACAGCGCCCCCGGCACGCGTTGTCGCCACGAGGCGAGCCCCGCGACGATGATGCACGACTCGATCACGAAGAGCGCACCCGCATAGCCGACGGTGTCGTGGGCGTGGCGGATCCCGAGCCCGTCGCACAGGCTGTAGGCAGCGACGAGGACCCCCGTCACCACTGCCAGGAGCACGGAGCGCCCGCCGCCCGGCAAGCCGGCACCACCGAGCCACACCAGGCTCGCGAGCCCCCCTGCGACGACCGCGACGCCGACGAGCTGGACCCTGCTCAGGCGTTCGCCCGCAACGAGCGCGGCGCCACCGGTCACGAGCAACGGGGCGAGGCCGCGCGCGAGCGGGTAGACGCGGCTCAGGTCACCGAGCCGATAGGAGTTGAGGAGCGCCAGGTTGTACGCGACGTGCAGGGCGACGGAGACCGCGAGGTACGGCCACGCCGCCACGTGCGGCGAACCGGCCGCCGCCCACATGACGGCTCCGCACACCGCAGACGTCGCGTTGAGCAGCAAGAAGGCGAGCACCTGGTCGTCCCCGAGCTTCACGAGAAGGTTCCAGCCGGCATGCGCTATCGCCGCGACGAGCACGACGGAGATGACGAAGTCGGCCGCCTGCGACGTGCCCGTCGCTGCGAGCACCATCACGGTCCACACCCCGGCTCCCTTCGGCCATCCCCGCAACTGCGGGCGCGCTCTTCTGGAGCCCTCGGGGCTTTTCTCCCGTGAGGTGTGGGCCGGTCGACGGCCTGGTGCCGCTCGGTCCAGCCCCGGCTGTCCCTGATTGTCGACGATCGGTGGCGGGAGCCGGCGGAACCCTAGGCACAACCACGTGCTGACGCCACGCTACCAGCGGGCGACGGGCTGCTCACCGGGGGCGGGGTCCTTCGCCCTGGCTCGCGCACGGACGGCGGTCACCCCACGTCCGGCTCGCCGAACTCGACAGCGGCCGTCTGGACGGTCTTCGCGGAGCGACCCGGCGCGCGCTGGAAGGACCAGTAGAGGTTCGTGTGGGCGATCACCTTGTCGGGCGGGGGCGCTCCGTAGCGGCTGGCGTCCTCGGTCGTGTGGGCGTCGCCCACGAGCGTCACGTCATAGCCGCGAGTGAACGCGCCGTGGATCGTCGAGCGGACGCAGGCGTCGGTCTGCGCTCCCGACACCACGATCCCGCCGACCCCGTGCGCGGCGAGGACCGACTCGAGCTCGGTGGACTCGAACGAGTCACCGAAGTGCTTGTGCACCAGCGTCTCGCCCTCCTCTCGGCGGAGCTCGGGCACGTACTCCCAGTCCTCGCTGCCCTCCTCCAGATCTTCGTCGGAGTGCTGCACCCAGATCACCGGGACGTCCGCCGCTCGCGCTTTGCGCACGAGGCTGGCGATGTTCGCGATCACGCGATCCCGGTCGTACGCGTCGGCGACGACACCCCTCTGCACGTCGATCACCACGAGGGCGGTGTTGGGCCGATTCTCGAGGCTCGTCATTCCATCCTCCCTCTTCGAACTAGCTCCCGGGCGGTGGGCCAACAGTACGGCATGATGCTGCGGTGGACCTCGACCCCGCCGGCGTAGAGCTCTCGGACGGGCACCGGACCGACGCACGCGTCCGTGGGTCCGAGACGCGACTCCTTCTCGCCTTTCACCACGGTCCGGCCAATGACGAGCTCGAGCAGAGACAGCACCTCGCCGGGCACCCGGAGGTCGCGTTCGTGCGGATCGGGGGACCGGGGAGCTTCGACGTCGCCCGTCACCGCGACGACCTTCGGCGTGCGTACACGAGCGCGCGCCCGTGACGACCGCGAGAGGGACCTTCACGATCCAACTGGCACCGAGCCTCGAAGAGCTGGGCGGCGGAGTGCGCCGCTTCGACTTCACGAAGACGTTCGCCGGCGAGCTCGAGGGCTCCGGCGAGGGAGTGATGCTCTCGGTCGGAGATCCCCAGACCGGCGCAGCCGGCTACGTCGCGGTGGAGACCGTACGAGGGCGGCTCGGCGGGCGCCAGGGAGGCTTCGCCCTCCAGCAGTTCGGCACGATGGACGCCGGTACGCAGACACTCCGCTACGAGGTCGTCCCCGGATCGGGGGTCGGGGAGCTGAGCGGCGTCCGCGGGGTGCTCCGCCTCGCGATCGACTCCGACGGCACCCACCGCTACGAGCTCGAGTTCGACCTCTGACGCCGGTGACCGCCACTCCACCCCGGGACTCCTCGCGCGAGGGATGATCTGGCCAGTGCGCAGCCCGGGGCCGACACCGATGATGCGACTGCGGTCCGTCGTTTTCGACTGCGCGGACCCCGATGCGCTCTCGTCCTTCTACGCCTCCCTCCTGGGCGGTCGTCGGCACCACGACGACCCCAACTGGTGCGAGATCCATCTCTGCGACCCCGCGATGAAGCTGGCCTTCCAGCGGGTGGGCGGCTACCGCGCCCCCCGATGGCCGGACGGGACCCCCCAGCAGCTCCACCTCGACATCACCGTCGCCGACCTCGCGACGGCGAGCGCCCGCGCCGTGTCCCTCGGGGCCACGGTCCTCGGCGACCCCGTCGAAGAGGAGGGCGGCAGGTTCATGGTGCACGCCGATCCCGCCGGTCACCCGTTCTGCCTCGTCGTCGAGGACGGCCGCGGCGGGTCAGCCTGAGCGGGTCAGCCTGAGCGGGTCAGCCTGAGCGGGTCGCTCTCTGTCACCGTGCCGGGGTCCCGCGGCACCGAGCCGGAAGCCCCCAGAGACAGCCGGCGGCGCCGCTGCGATCGGAGTGGCCGCGTTCCCGGTCAGCTGCGGGTCGTGGTGGAACTGGGGCCAGGTGCCGGGCCCGTCGACGTTGCGGTCGTCGGACCCGACGACCTCGAAGTGGGTCGCCACGCTTCCGCTCCGCCGGTACCCGGCCAGCGTGACGCCGATCGTGCCGTTCGCATCCTTCGTGACGAGCGGGGCGTTCTGGAAGCCGGTTGTCTTGACGACTGTGGCGTCCAGCACCTGCCCGTGCTCGCCTGCCAACACGTCGAAGCCGTTGATCGTGGCGACCACGACGTCCTGGCGTCCTGTGCTGAGCCCGATGGTGACCGGAGACCCGTAGACCTCGTGCCTCAGCTGGGTGTGCCACAACGTCGCGCCCGTCGCCCCGTCCAGCGCGTAGACAGCGCCGGTTCGTGTCGTGACGAGCACCTGCAGCTGCCCGTTGCCGAGCACGTCGGCGAGCGCGGGGCTCTCGTAGCCGGTTGTCCCCGCGAGCTTGCGCGCCCAGACCTCGTGGCAACCGGCGTCGACGGCGACCACCTCGTCGTGCCGCGAGGCCGCCGGGAATGTCGGTCCGGTGCCCGCGACGATACCGATCGCTCCGCGGGCGAGGAACCTCCCGACCGCGGGCGAGGAGTTCACAGACTCGTCCAGTGTGTCCCCGCACAGGAGCTTTCCGGCCGCGCTCAGCACCCGGATGTGGCCTCCCTGCGCGTACCGCCTCCCGAAGGCAACGCCCGCGCGCTGCGCACCACCCTCGACAATCTGGTTCGCCCCGTTCCCTTCGACGTCCGCGATCGCGGGCGTGGCGAAGTTCGAGTCCGCCTGGAACCAGGGGAACCCCGGCAGCACCCGGCGCGTCGTGGCGTTGAAGGCCAGGGTCTCCTGGCCTAGCGTCCCCGCCACTGCGGCGGTGACCCCGTCGAGCTTGCCGACCGCGATCCCCGCGAAGACGCCGTCGGCGCCGCAAGCGTGATCGGACGGAGGATTCGGCGCGCGGAGAAGGCCTTCGGCCCCTGTCGGACGCAACCACTCGTACCCTCCCGCGCACGGCTCGGAGGCGTTGCCGGTGCCAACGAGCACCTCGTCGTAGGGCGAGCCCGGGATCTTCAGCGCCGACGGGGTCGATGTCACCGGCACACCGACCCGCTTCGGCCAGCCCGGAACCGGGTCGCCGGTGGCGAGGTTCAGCGCGTAGACACGCCCGGAACGGTCGCCGAACACGACAGCCGGCCCCCCACTCAGTGCGGCAAGCGAGGGCGACCCGAGCGCCACCCCACCGCGGAGACCCTGCCTCAGCTGCACGCGCCAGACCTCGTGCAGGATGAAGGCTCTCGACCCTGGCGCCGCGTCGCGCGCCGGCGGAGCCGCGTCTGCTCGGTGCGCAATCGCAACGGTCGACCCCGCCAGCTCGGCGGTGCTGGCGGAGGTGAACGCGGCCAGCCCCAAGAGGCCAGCGCCTGCCAGCCGTCGCGCCCTGCACCTCCAGTGCCCGATCCCCATGGCCCACCCCCCTTGGCCACTTCCGAAGGGTCCCGACCTGCCGGGGCAGTCTGGCACGCCGCAGGGGTCGGGGCGTTCCGGCACGCCGCAGGAGCCGGGGCGTTCCGGCACGCCGCAGGAGCCGGGGCATTCCGGCCTCCCTCCCGGGCACGAGCCGGACCTCTCGCCCCGACTCGGTAGTGTTGCCGGGGCCGATGTGCACCCCGAGCCCTCCTGTGACGCCAAGTCGTGCTCCCCGCTCCCCGGAGGCGCGCTGAGGTGCCGACGGCGCTCCTCTATCTCCGCGACGCGTACCTGCGCGACGTCTCTGCGACCGTGACGACCGTCGACGCCGGCCGTGTGGCGCTCGACCGCACCGTCTTCTATCCGACGGGTGGGGGCCAGCCGCACGACACTGGGACTCTTGGCGGCGCGCGCGTGGTGGACGTCCGAAAGGAAGGCGACGAGGTCTGGCACGTGGTCGAGGGGCCGGTGCCCGACATCGGCGCGACGGTGGAGGCCCACCTCGACTGGGACCGCCGGTACGCCCTCATGAGGACGCACACCGCGCTGCACGTTCTGTGCGGGGTCATCTGGCACAGGTGGGGGAAGGCGGTGACGGGCGGCAACATGGAGCCTCTCAGCGCCCGCATGGACTTCGAGTTCGACCCCCTGCCCGAGGGATTCGGTGCGACGATCGAGTCCGCCGTCAACGAGGAGCTCGCCGCCGCGCGGCCGATCGAGGTCCGGTTCATGCCGCGCGAGACCGCCCTCGATGACGGGGACCTGATCCGTACGAGGGTCAACCTGGTCCCGCCCTCGGTCACCGAGCTTCGGATCATCGACATCGTCGGCCTCGACAAGCAGGCGGACGGCGGCACGCACGTGCGGCGCACGGACGAGGTCGGACGGATCCGCGTGGTGAAGACCGAATCGAAGGGAAAGACGAACAAGCGCATCCGCCTCGAGGTGCACGACTGATGGCGCGGCCCCTGGCGCAGAGCGCTCCCCAGAAGCCCGCAGGCGCGATCCCGCCCTCGCGGGTGATCGTCACCGCCGGCCACGTCGACCACGGCAAGTCGACCCTCGTCGAGTGGCTCACGGGCACGCACCCCGACCGGCTGGAGGAGGAGCGGCGCCGAGGCCTCACCATCGACCTCGGGTTCGCCTCGACGGTGCTCCCTTCGGGGATCGAGGTCGGCGTCATCGACGTGCCGGGGCATGTCCGTTTCTTGAAGAACATGGTCGCCGGAGTGGGCGCGGTCGACGCCTGTCTCTTCGTGGTCTCCGCCACGGAGGGGTGGAAGCCGCAGACCGAGGACCACCTGCGCATTCTGGACGTCGTCGGCGTGCGTCACGGCATCGTGGCGCTCACGCACTCGGCATCGGTCGACGGAGAGCGTCTGGACGAGGCGCGTGGTGAGGTTGCGTCGCGAGCTGCGGGCACGTTCCTCGAGGACGCCCCGGTCGTCGCCGTGGACGTGCCCGCAGGACTCGGGCTCGACGGCCCCGGCGGCTTGCGCGCGACCCTCGATGCCATGGTCTCTGCCGTGCCGCCGGCACCCGACCGGGGACGCCCGCGGCTGTGGATCGACCGTTGCTTCGCGATCCGCGGTGCGGGCGCCGTCGTGACGGGCACGCTCGCGGGTGGGCCAGTCGCCGTCGGCGACCACCTGGACATCGTCTCGTCCGCCTCGTCAGAGCCCGCGCCGGTCCGCGTCCGCGGGCTCGAGAGCTACGGCAAGCGCCTCACCTCGGCCGAGCCGGGTCGACGCCTCGCGGTGAACCTCTCCGGAGTCGACCGGCGCGGCGCGGCACGCGGAGCGGCGCTGCTCCGGGCGCGTCAGTGGCACCGCTGCAGCGTCGCCGACGCCGACCTCTCGACGCGCCCGGGGCTCGACCACCCGGTGTCCGCGCGGGGCGCGTACCTCGCGCACCTCGGGACCGGGGAGCAGGCCGTCCGGCTGCGGGTCGTCGGGAAGGACGGCGAGATCCCCGCAGGGTCGAGCGGCAAGGTGCGCCTGTGGCTCACCGTCCCGCTGCCGCTCGCGCCAGGCGACCGCTTCGTGCTCCGCGACGCCGGCCGCAAGCAGGTGGTGGGCGGGGGGGTGCTCCTCGACGTCGCCCCGGTCCTCCCTGCATCGAAGGCCAGCCCGAGCGTCTCCGTCAGCCGCGTGGTCGCGGAACGGGGCTGGGTCGAGGCCGACGAGCTGGAGCGGCTGACCGGGAAGCCTGCGACCCCGACCTTGGGCCGCTGGGTCGTGGACCCGGCAGCGCTCGAGCGAGCACGGTCAGCGCTCCTCGAACGGGTCCGCGCCGCCGGCCCCTCGGGACTCGACCTGTCGATCCTGAACGAACGGGAGAGGGCCGCCGCCTCGACGATCGGCGACCTCATGGTCTCGCACGGGATCGCGCGTCTGGGCCGCGAGCACGAGATCCCGGTCGCGGGTCCGGCGGGGGCGCCTCAGGCCGGCGAGAGCGCAGGCGTCGAGCAGAGCGACACCACCCCCATGCACGGCGAGCGGGCGGCCGCCGACGCCGACCTGCTCGAGCACCCCTACCTTGCGGCGCTCCGCGCGACGCCGTTCGACCCGCCCCCGCCGACCGGCGTGCCCCGCAACGACCTGCGGCGCCTCGTCCGCAGCGGGCTCGTCGTCGAGACGAACGGCCTGTGGTTCGCGGTGAGCGCAGTCGAGGACGCCGCACGGCGCATCTCGGCTCTGCTCCAAGAGAACCCGAACGGCGTGCGGGTGTCCGACGTCCGCGACGTGCTCGGCGCTTCTCGACGCACCGTCCTTCCTCTCCTCTCGCACCTCGACGCGACCGGGATGACGCGGCGCGACGGCGACCTGCGCACCGCCGGTCCGAAGCTGCCACCGCCGGCCACCGGCGGTGCGGCGGTCAGGAGCTCATCGTGACCGAACCCGACGTCCGCGGCGCGAGCACCGAGGCCGCCGTCGACCTCACCAAGTGGACCACCTGCGGGGGATGCGCTGCGAAGTGGGGCGCAGGACCCCTCGACACGCTGCTCGCCCGCTTCGCGTCGCAGGCGACCGACGGCTCCCTCCTCGTCGGACTGGACGCGTTCGACGATGCGGCGGTGCTCGCGCTCGGTGGCGACCTCGCACTCGTGTCCACGACCGACTTCTTCCCGCCGATGGTCGCCGACCCCGCCGACTACGGCGCGATCGCGGCGGCCAACGCGTGCAGCGACGTGTTCGCCATGGGCGGGCGCGTCGTGCTCGCGCTGAACATCGCCGCCTTCCCCGAGCACCTGCCCCACACCGTGATCGACGCGATCATGTCCGCCGCGGCCGACGTGGTCGCCGAAGCAGGGGGCGTCGTGGCCGGTGGCCACACGATCCGGTCCGCCGAGCCGATCTTCGGGCTCGCCGTCCAGGGTCTCGTGCACCCGGACCGCATCCTCACGAAACGGGCGGCCCGGCCGGGACAGGTGGTGGTCCTGTCCAAGCCGCTCGGTACGGGCATCGTCCTTCAGGGCGGCTCCGACGAGGAACGGCGAGCGACCATCGCCGTCATGCGGACGCTCAACCAAAAGGCCTCGGCAGCCCTCCAGGACCTCGGCGCCGCGGTCGGCGCGGTGACGGACGTGACGGGCTTCGGGCTCTGCGGGCACGGCTGGGAGGTCGCCGAGCGGTCCGGCGTCGCGCTGGTGCTCGACGCGGCAGCCCTCCCGCTCTATCCCGGTGCGCTGGACACCGCCACCCGGGGCGTGCGCACCGGAGGCGACCGGCGGAACCGCGACCACCTCGCGGGCCGGGTCGAGTCGTCGGCCACACCCGCGCGCGAGGCGATCGCCTTCGACCCGCAGACCTCCGGCGGGCTCCTCGCGACGGTGGACGCCGGTGCCGTCCCCGGGCTCGCCGACACCGGGTTCGTCCCCATCGGCGAGGTCGGCGAGGGCCCCGCCCGCGTGGTGCTGCGGTGACCGAGCGGGACGGGTCGCCGCAGGCCCGCCTCGGCGCGCCCGCATCGACACGCCCGCCGTCCGTCGACGTCCTCGCGCGCTCGTTGGCCGGAACCGGCCTCCCCCACGCCGTGCTCGTGGACGCGGTGCGTGACGCGATCGCGACGGGCGACCCCTCCGCCGCCGCCGCAGGCGCGGAGCGCTTCGCCACGACGCTCCTGCGCCCGGTCATCAACGCGACGGGAGTGCTCCTCCACACGAACCTCGGCCGCGCTCCGGTCGCGCTCGCACGCCGGGGAGGACCTGCCCGGTATGCGAACGTAGAGCTCGACCTCGAGACGGGACGGAGGGGATCGAGGAGCGACCATGCCGCCCGGCTGCTCGCGCTCGCCGCCGGCGCGGAGGCCGCGCTGGTCGTGAACAACGGCGCGTCGGCCGTGCTGCTCGCGCTGAGCGCCCTCGGCGCGGGCACCCGTGTCCCCGTGAGCCGCGGCGAGCTGGTCGAGATCGGTGGCGGCTTTCGGATCCCCGACGTGCTCGCCGCGTCCGGCGCGACGCTCGCCGAGGTGGGCACGACGAACCGCACCCGACTCTCCGACTACCAGAAGGTGGTCGACGGCCCGGAGGGCCGGGTCGGTCTCGTCTTGAAGGTCCACCGCTCGAACTACAAGATGGTCGGGTTCACCGAGGAGGTCGCCACCAGCGAGCTCGCGACGCTCGGGCCGCCGGTCGTCTTCGACATCGGCTCGGGCCTCCTCGACGAGACGACCCCGTGGCTCCGGGGCGGACCGCCGGCGTGGCTCCGGGGCGAGCCTGCGGCGCGTCAGGCGCTCGAGCACGGCGCCTCGCTCGTGACCTTCTCCGGCGACAAGCTCCTCGGCGGTCCGCAGGCAGGCGTGATCGCAGGCCGCCGGGACTTGGTCCAGGCGTGCGCGCGCCATCCCCTCGCCCGGGCCTTGCGACCCGGGGGCCTCGTCCTCGAGGCCCTCCAGGACACCGCGCTCGCCTACCTCCGGCGCGACGGAGACGCGATCGCCTTCTGGCGGATGGCGCAGGTGGGCGTCGACGAGCTCGTCCGGCGGGCCGAGCAGCTCGGGGTGGGCGAGGTCGTCCGGTGCCGATCGGTCCCAGGTGGCGGGGCACTGCCGGGACTCGAGATCGACTCCGCCGGGGTGGCCCTTCCCGGAGACCGCCTCGCCCTGCTCCGGCGCGCACAGGTGCCGGTCCTCGCCCGCGTCCATGGCGGCCGAACCGTTCTCGACCTTCGCACGGTCGACCCGGCCGACGACGCGCTGGTCGCAGGCGCCGCGGCTCGGGCGGCACCCCCGATCGACGGTTGACCCGGCGGGCGTCGCGCTGGTCGCAGGCACCGCGGCTCGGGCGGCACCCCCGATCGACGGTTGACCCGGCGGGGGGCGGCGGCCCTCGTCGCCCCGTCAGCGCGGCCTGTTCCGCAGCGCGCGCCGCAGCACCGCGGAATAGGCCTCGACACCCTCGCGGCTGAGCCTCGCCTCTGGGCCGCTCGCGATCGCGACGCGCTCGGGGACAATCCCCCAGATCGGGACCTGCTCGGACTCCCACCACGCCACGGTCTGCGCGAGGTCGTTCGTGCCGAGCCGAGCGGCGCAGACCACGATCCCGCAAGGGATCTTCGACGGCACGATCTCGAGGGTCGCGACGACCCGGGAGTACTCGACGCCCCCGGCGCGGGTGGGGATGACGACCGCGTCCGCACGTTCGACCGCCGCGCGGGTGATCCGCTCGTCGCCGGGCGGCGTGTCCACGACCGCGAGGCGGTGGTCCCGCTCCATCGCCCGAGCAACCGTCCGCTCCGAGGGCGCCTCCTCCAGCTCCACCCCCTCGATCGGGCGGGCGTCGAGCCACTCGGCGGACGAAGCCTGGCGGTCGGCGTCTACGAGCAGCACCGGCACCAGGCCGCGCTCGACGGCGCAGGCGGCGACGTACACGGCGGTGGTGGTCTTCCCGACCCCACCCTTCACGTTGCTGACGACGATGTTCACGGGCGCACCTGCGAGCGCATGCTCGGCCGGAGTGTGCCGCACCCGGTGGCCCGCTGTCCAGCCCGCAGGCACCCGTCCAGCCCGCAGGCACCCGTCCAGCCCGCAGGCACCCGTCCAGCCCGCAGGCACCCGTCCAGCCCGCCTCGCTGCGGCCGGCTCTCCCGAGCCCCCGACCGCATCCTCGCGTTCCAGCCGTCCGAGCGGCCCCCCCAGGCGCGGATAGCGTCCCCGGCATGCGCTTCAGCATCTGGCCGTCAACCGCCCAGTCCTGGGAGGACTTCCACGAAGTCGCAGCTCACGCCGAACAGACCGGCTGGGGGGGCGTCTGGGCGGCCGACCACTTCATGCCCTCGACACCGTCCGTCGACCGCCGCCCGATGCTCGAGTGCTTCACCCTCCTCTCGGCACTCGCAGCGAGCGTCCCCCGGCTTCGCATCGGTTCGCTCGTCGCGGGCAACACGTACCGGCACCCAGCTGTGCTCGCCAACATGGTGGCGACGCTCGACCGCGTGAGCGGCGGTCGCGCGGTCCTCGGTCTGGGGGCGGGTTGGCAGGAGAACGAGCACGCCGCCTACGGCATCGACTTCTACGACATCCCGAGCCGGCTCGCGCGCTTGGACGAGGCGTGCGCGGTCTTCCGCCACCTCCTCGACGACGAGCGGAGCGACTTCGACGGCCGCTTCTACACGCTCGCCGGCGCGCCCATGGAGCCGAAGCCGCTCCAGCAGCACCTTCCGCTTCTCATCGGCGGCAGCGGCGAGAAGGTGACGCTGCGCATCGCCGCGCGCTGGGCGGACGAGTGGAACACCTGGGGCCGTCCCGACGTGCTGGCCGCCAAGGGCGCGGTCCTCGAACGCCATTGCGAGGCGATCGGGCGCGATCCGGCCGGGATCTCCCGCTCCGCCCAGGTGCTCGTGGACCTCGACGGCTTCGTGAGGACCTACGACATGCCCTATCGCAGGGCGTACCCGACGGTATCGGGGACCCCGTCCGAGCTGCACGACGTGCTCGGCGCCTACGTGCAGGCGGGTGTGGACGAATTCGTGGTGCCCGACTGGAACCTCGGCACGGGCAACTCGCGCCGCGACGCGCTCGACCGGTTCATGGAGGAGGTCGCCGCCCCGTTCCGCACACGCTGAGCCGGAGGCGGCCCACCGAGACCTCTCCGGGCCCCTGCCGACGTTGCCTGCGCCCGATGCTGCCCACCTGCCACACTGCGGGCGTGAGCGCGGCGCGGGGAGGCGAGGGGACCACGGACCGCGTCGACGTGCTCGAGAGCAAGCGGACGATGCGTACCAGGATCCTCGCGGCGCGAGCGGCCCGCTCCGAGCAGGACCGCGAGCGTGCCGGACAGGCACTCTGTCGCATCGTCGCCAACCAGGCCGTCGTCGCGCATGCCCGTTGCGTCGCTGCCTACGTCTCACGAGGGGGCGAGCCTCCCACCCGGTTGCTGCTGGAGACCCTCTCTACCCGCGGCGTACGCATCCTGCTCCCGATCGTCGGCGGCGAGCGCAGGCTGACGCAGGGCTGGGCGGCGTATGCGGGAGCAGCCCACCTGGTCGAGCCCTCCCCTGGAAGGCCGCTCCAGCCTTCAGGCCCCGACCTCGGTCCGGCGGAGATCGCCACCGCCGACGTCGTGCTGCTCCCAGCGCTCGCAGTCGACACGGCGGGCACCCGTCTCGGCTACGGAGCGGGCTGGTACGACCGCGCGCTCGCATACGTTGGGCTCGGCACCTTGCTGATCGCGCTGGTCTACCAGGACGAGGTATTCGACGCCGAGCGGAGCCCGTTGCCGCGCAGTCCGCACGACCGAGCCGTAGTCGGGGCCGCGACGCCACAGAGCTGGATCGACTTCGAGGCGCTCCCGGTCGAGGATCCTGGCGGCGCCCCCGCGTGACCGTCGGGTCGGCGACGTCGGGTCGGGTCGGGTCGGCGACGTCGGGTCGGGTCGGGTCGGCGACGTCGGGTCGGGTCGGGTCGGCGACGTCGGGTCGGGTGAGGAGGAGTGGAAGGGATGAGGCTCGAAGGCAAAGTGGTGGTCATCACGGGCGGCGCACGGGGGATCGGCCGGGGGATCGCAGAGCGCGTCGTCGAAGAGGGGGCGGCCGTGGTCATCGGCGACCTCCTCGAGGTCGAGGGGACCGAGACGGTCGCACGGATCGAGGGCGCTGGCGGGCGGGCGAGCTTCCGCCGCACCGACGTGACCGTGCCGAGCGACCTCGACGCGCTCGTCGCGCTCGCCGAGTCGACCTACGGCAAGCTCGACGTGCTCGTCCCGAATGCAGGGATCGCAGCCGCAGGCGACGTCGAGCAGCTGACGCTCGACGACTGCCGCCGCCTCTTCGACGTGAACGTCATCGGGACGTGGCTCACGTGCAAGCACGCACTCCCGGCAATGCGGCGGAACGGCGGGGGATCCATCGTCATCACCGCCTCTGCGGCGGCGACGCGCCCGCTGCCCCAGAGCGGGCTCTACGGCCCGACCAAGGCGGCGACCGTGATGCTCATGAGGAACCTCGCGCTCACGGTCGCAAAGGACCACATCCGCTGCAACGCGGTCGCGCCCGGACCGATCGTGACCGACCTCTACCACTTCACGGCCGAGCAGGAGCGGGCCTTCGTCGACCGGTGGACCCCTCAGGTTCCGGCTGGCTTCCTGGGCACCCCGCGGGACGTTGCGAACGTCGTGGTCTTCCTCGCGAGCGACGAAGCGCGCTGGGTCACCGGCTCGGTGTACCCCGTGGACGGCGGGTTCGCCAGCTGAGCGCCGACGGCTACGGCCCGTCAGGGCCGGCGTCGGATGCGAGACCAGCCGCGCCCACGCGAGCAGAGCAATGATACTATATCTTCACAACTGTGAAGGTGTTGAGAAGGGAAGGACACGGTCTCGCGGAGCCGGACCGCTGCACCGTGGGCGACGTGGAGTCGGCCCGAGACGCGACGGCCAGCGGAGGACTGATCAGCGCAGCCGACGCCGACGAGCTGGCTGCCTGCTTCCGCCTGCTGGGGGACCCGAAGCGCGTCCGCATCCTCTCTGCACTGCTCGAAGCGGGAGAGCTCTGCGTCTGTGACATCGCCTCCACGGCGGAGGTGTCCACCACGACCGTGTCCCACGCCATGCGTCTTCTGCGCACTGCGGGGATCGTCCGGAACCGAAGGGACGGCCGGATCGTCTACTACCGGCTCGACGACGCCCGCGTCCGGCTTCTCCTCGACGTCTCGAAAGCGCGCGTGGTGCACGAGGGGGCGATCAAAGGGTGACCGGAGCAGCGGATCGCCGGCGGCTCCAAGAGGGCCGCACGCGCCCCGATCTTTCGCATTCCTCCGTGATGCCTCCCGACGCCGACGTTCGCCACCTGGTCATGGCGCTCTGCCTCATCGCCGCGTTCATGGTGGGAGAGCTCGTCGCCGCCATCGCCAGCGGCTCGCTCGCACTGTTCGCCGACGCGGGCCACATGCTGACCGACGTGGGCGCCCTGGCGGCAGCGGTGTGGGCCGCCCGCCTCGCCGTCCGACCAGCTAGAGGAGCGTGGACCTTCGGTCTCAAACGTGCCGAGATCCTCTCCGCCACCGGAAACGGCATCCTCCTCGTAGTGGTGGCAGTCGTGATCTCGATCGAGGCCATCCGTCGCCTGATCGCCCCGCCCGCGGTCAATGGCACCATCGTCCTCGCCGTCGCCCTGGCCGGCGCACTCGTGAACGTCACCGCGACCACGGTCCTCAGCCGGGCGAACCGTCGGTCGCTCAACGTCCGAGGGGCCTTCGCCCACGTCGTCACCGACCTCTACGCCTTCCTCGGCACCGCCGTTGCCGGGCTCGTCATCATGCTCACCGGTTGGAGCCGCGCCGACGCGGTCGCATCCCTCGTGGTGGCCGGGCTCATGCTCGTCACCGCTCGAAGTCTCCTCGCCCAGAGCGGGCGGATCCTGCTCGAGGCCGCGCCGGAAGGCATGTCACTCGACGAGGTACGCGCCCATCTCGCGGCTGTCGACCACGTCGTCGGCGTGCACGACCTGCACGCCTGGACGGTCACCTCGGGAATGCCGACCTTGAGCGCGCACGTGGTGGTCGAGGACCATTGCTTCGCCTCGGGCCACGCCCCGCAGATCCTCGACGCACTTCAGAGCTGCCTGGGGCACCACTTCGACGTCCAGCACGCCACCTTCCAGCTCGAACCCGCCAGTCACGTCACCCACGAGCCGAGCCACCACCGGTGAGCAGAGCCCGCTCGCCGTCTGCGGGAACCGAGGATCGACACCCGAAGCAACCCTGACGGCTGCTCGCCAGGCGGCTACAGGGCCCCCGGCCTCGGCGCCTCGTTCTTCGCCGAGGCCGGGAGGTGCCGTGCGTCAGCCCTCTCAGAGCCGGGGCCAGCACCGATCAGAGGGCAGCCAGCACCGCCTCAGCCGAGCTCACGTCCACCCCTGGTCCCTGCTCGACGAAGATCGACCTCACCACGCCGTCTTCGAGGATTGCCGCGTAGCGCTGGGACCTCCTCCCGAGACCGATTCCGCTACCGTCCATCTCCAGGTCGACCGCCCGCGTGAACTCGCCGTTCCCGTCGGACAGCATGACGACGTGGTCATCGGTGCCCCGCGCTCTCCCCCAGGCCCCCATCACGAACGGGTCGTTCACGGACAGGCACGCGATCGTGTCGACACCCTTGGCTCGGATCTCGTCAGCACGCAGCACGAAACCCGGCAGGTGGTGGTCGGAGCACGTCGGGGTGAACGCACCGGGGACGGCGAACAGCACAACCTTTCCCGCGCCGAGAGCTTCGGCAGACCTGATTGCCTTTGGCCCGTCGTGCGTCATCTTCCAGAGCTGGATGTCGGGGATCTTGTCGCCGGCCTGGATCGCCATGAGCTCCTCCTTTTCCTGGTTGTCGAAACGATCGACTGCGTCATGTTCAATCGACCACACGCTGCAGCCCGAGCAACGCCGCTTCACAAGCTGCTGCGAGCAACCGTGGCCTGCCGCATTCTCGGACGGACCGACAATAGCCTCGCTCCTTCACGACCCCGCCCTCGCCGTTGAGGATCCACTGTCACCCCGCCGGCGGAACGCCATTCATTTCAGACTGATCGCGGCCTGGAGCCCAGTTGACAGGGAGGACGGCCCGTTGCTCCAGGACACGAAGTCAGCGGTGTCCGCCTCGAGAACGCCCACCGTGAGATCGAACGGTGCCTTCTGGCCGTACTTCGATAGAGATCTCGAGCACAACGAGGCCCGTCGTGGTACACGCCGACCATATGGTACGCGCCGACCATATGCGCCTCCTCGTCCACGTCGATCCCGACGAAGCGATCCGAGACGACGAACGTCCCGGCAGCGGGTGCGGTCCATCTCACGCCACGTTGCCGGTGCTTTCGGGGTCCATGATGGTGCAGCCCGCTGGCAGCACGACGGTCTCCCGGTGCCTCGTCGAGGCACTCTTGTTCACCCCGATGAGAGCGACTTTGGAAGCTGGTTGCCGTTCCACCAGCAAGGGCACTCAGTGCTCACGCCGCGCCTCGGTGCGCGGTGATGGTGCAGTTTCAGTCACCGAGCCAGTCGTGTGGGACGAGCGGAACGGCAGCGAACTCGGCGTTGGTCACCTTGACGCCGGTCGGGCACCAGTTCGGTCGTCGGCTGTCAATGGTCAGCGGGAATTCCTTATAGGCGGACAGCAGTTCTCCTTAGAGGCGGACAGCAGTTCTCCTGATCGGCGGACAGCAGAATTCCACGTGGACGGACAACGGGCCCGGGGCCGGGCGGCCGGCGGGAGCTGACGTCGGGTTCAGCGAGCAGGATGAGCCCGAAGGGGCTCTGTGCGTCCATGCCGGCGTTTTGCAGGCAGCGCAGGCCTTCGAGGGTCTCCGCGTCGTAGAGCTGAGCCTCGTCACAACAGATGGTGACTCTCTTGCCCC
>JAKATH010000121.1 GCA_021828055.1 Actinomycetes bacterium | reverse complement strand
ACACTCCCGCGCCGAGAGGCCCCTCCTCGCTGCCTTGCATGGCCCGGCGCGCGTCCTCATGCAGCGCTGCCAACCGATGGTCGTCAAGCGATGCCGATCCATGCCCAGACAGCGTTGCCGCCAACACGGGTCCAGCAGCCCCTGCAGCCGGCGGGAAGGCCGCGTCGTCGAATAGCTTCTGCGTCGCCAGGATTCGGTCCTCGTCCAGCCCATCTCGTCAGCGACGGCCTTCGCCTCGCTGTACCTGAGGGCATATGCGCGTGCATCGCCCGGTTCCTGCGCATTCCAGACGTAGACGAGTAGGAGCTGAGCAATGCGCCCGTACTTGCGGAACAGACTGAAGGACGCGGTCGTGGCAGCCTTCATTTGAATCGGACAGGCCACGAACCGACCTGCCTCGTTCAGGTCGAGATAGGCGATCAGGTCTACTCCACGGTCCCGTTCGGGCCTGGCGACTTCCAACCCGTCGGCAACGAGCTGCGATACCAGAAAATTACGCCCGATGATTTCCACGCTCTGGCCGTCCATGGCCGGCATCGTCACGAGAGGTTCACTCCGCTCGGCGGACGCGGTGGCGGGAGCGCTTCGAGCAACGTCCACGAGTCGGCCTCGGCCCGGCACTCGATGCGTATTCGGAACTCCGGCAGGTCCTCAGCGGCGCCACAGCAGAGCGTGATGCGCGTCTCCTGGCCGAGAGCGAGCGGACCAACGTCCACTTCGTCGTCCGCCCACCCGTTGCTTGCTGTCCGCTCAGCCCAGAAGCCGTGGTCCGCCACCGAATCGCTCTTGCGCTCGGACCCACAACTCACCCGTGACATCTGTCATGGGTGAGTTGTGCACGATCTCACTACCGCGTACCGGCAGCCGTGTTCATGATGGCGTCATGAGCGCTGTCGATGTGGAGATGGTTGGAGTCAAGGCGATCGATCTGACCAAGTCCTACGGTTCCGTCCAGGCCGTCAGCGGCATCGATCTTTCGATCGCTCCCGGGGAGACGGTGGCCCTCCTCGGGCCGAACGGCGCGGGCAAGTCGACGACGATCGACATTATCCTCGGGCTCTCTCGCCCGGATCGGGGTAGCGTGTCGGTGTTCGGTGTACCACCGGCGTCGGCGGTTCGCTCTGGCTGGGTGGGAGGGATGCTCCAGAGCGGGTTCCCACCCGACTTACTGAAGGTGCGCGAGTTCGTTACCTTGATGGCGTCGTACTACCCGCACCCTCTTCGCGTCGACGACGTGCTTCGCCTGACCGGAGCGCAGGAGTTCGCCGATCGGTGGACCAAGAAGCTCTCCGGCGGTCAGGCCCAGCGTGCCCGGGTCGCCGCCGCACTCGTTGGCAACCCCGACCTGGTCGTGTTGGACGAGCCGACCGCCGGCATCGACGTCGAGGGCCGTCACGAGTTCTGGGAGGTGATGCGCGGGGTCGCCGCGCAGGGCAAGACGGTCATCTTCGCCACCCATTACCTGGAGGAGGCGGATGCCTTCGCCGACCGGATCGTGCTCATCGCTCGTGGCCGGATCGTCGCCGACGGCCCGGCCACCGAGATCAAGGCCAAGGCCGGGTCACGCTCGATCCGAGCGACGCTTCCCCACGTCGACGTCGAGTCCCTCCGCGCTCTGCCGGGCGTCGTCGCCGTCGAGCGGCATGGTGACGCGGTGGTCTTGTCCTGCTCCGACGCGGATGCCGCGCTCGCCTCCCTGTTTGCCACGTTCCCCGAGGTGCGCGACGTGGAGGCACGGGGAGGAACGCTCGAAGAAGCGTTCCTCGAACTGACCGGAGACGAGAACGGACCTCGAGCTGAGGAGACAGGCAGATGAGCGGCGCCACCCACGTGCGCTACGAAATTCTTCGCACCTTCCGCAACCACCGCTCCCTCGTGGTCACCTTGGCGCTCCCGCTCGTCCTCTACTACTCGATCGCCGGAGGAAACCGCCACGCCACCAGCGCTGGCATCTCCTTCCCGCTCTACTTCATGACCGGCATGGCCGCCTACGGCGCGATGTTCGCCACCGTCTCGACCGGCGGGCACCTCGCCGTCGACCGTTCCCGGGGTTGGACCCGCCAGCTGCGCATCACCCCGCTGCGAGCCCGCACCGAGATGGTCGCCAAGGTCCTCGCCGCCTATCTCGTCGCGCTGCCCGCCCTCGCGCTGCTCTTTCTCGCTGGCGTCACCCTCGGGGTCCACCTCGACGCGGCGCAGTGGTTCGAGATGACCGGCCTGCTCCTCGCCGGGCTGGCGCCGTTCATTCTGATGGGCCTCATCCTCGGCCATCTCGTCCCAGGCGACGCCCTGGTGCCGGCGGTAGGCGGGCTCGTCGTGGTCTTCGCGCTCTTGGGCGGCGTCTTCGGCTCGTTCTTCAACGGGGCGATGCTCGCCTTCACCAAGCTGCTCCCCTCGTACTGGCTCGCACACGCGGGGAAGGCCGCGCTCGTGTTGGGCGACTGGCCGGCGGAGGGATGGATCCTCGTTGCCGTGTGGACGGTCGTCCTCGCCTTCCTCGCAGCGCTCGCCTACCGGCGCGACACCGGTCGGGTCTGAGCGATCGGCGAGCAGTACCCTGGGGAAACGTGAACTCGAACATCGCACCCACCAGCCCGGACGAAGCCAACTGGGTAGCGATCCAGCGAGGATGGACCCGGGGCTGGCGCCGGCTCGTCCTGCCGGTGGTGTTCCTCGCCTACCTGGTCTACGTGGGCGAGGCAGTGGCACAACTCGAGCACGGCGCGCCGGCGGTCGCCGGCTACGTCATCCTCGGCGTCTTCGTCGCCACCTATCTCGGGATTTTCTTACAGGCCTCGGGGTCGAGCACCTCGCCGTTCTGGACCTCATGGAGGTTTTGGACTCTGTACGGCCTGCTGGTCGCGTCGTTCGTGGCCGAACTGCCTTTCGCACGGGCTACGGGGTTCGTCATGTGCCTGTACGTCACGGTCATCACCGTGTCCCGGCTCGGGAGCCGGGCCGCGCCGATCGTCGTTGCCCTTGCTCTCGGCGCGCTGTTCATCCCTGTCGCCATCCCATCTTGGCACGACAGCCTCTCGATGGCCTTCGACAACGTGGTACCCCTTGCCATCCCGGTCGTCGCCATCGTGACGTACGGCGTCGTCCGGGTGCAGCGAGGCAACCGGGCACTGGCCGAAGCGAGAGCCGAGGTAGCTCGGCTCTCAGCGGAGAGCGAGCGCTCCCGGATCGCCCGCGACCTCCATGACCTGCTCGGGCATTCCCTTACGTCGATCACGCTGAAGGCAGGCCTCGCTCGCCGCCTAGGCGCAACCGATCCTCGACGATCGGCCGAGGAGATCGCTGCGGTCGAAGAGCTGTCGCGCCAGGCGCTCGTGGAGGTGCGCGCCGCGGTGTCGAGCTATCGGGAAGTCACCCTGGCCGGCGAGCTCGCCCGAGGTCGGGAGCTCTTGCGGGCGTCGGGTGTGGCGGCCGACTTTCCCACCGCCGCCGAAGTGGCCGACGCGGCCCACCAAGAGCTGTTCGGCTGGGCCGTCCGTGAGGGCCTCACCAACGTCGCTCGCCACGCTCGCGCCACCACCTGCACGGTTACGCTGACGGTCTCGGAGGTGGAGATCCGCGACAACGGCGTCGGCGGTCACCCCTCGTGCGGCAACGGTCTTGCCGGCCTTCATGAGCGAGCCGCCGCAGCCGGCGGCATCGTCGTGGCCGGACCGCTCAACCCCCGGGGCTGGCGGCTCCGTGTGGCTCTCGGCCCAGCGGATAGCGCGCCAGCATGACCGTCCGTCTGTTGCTCGCCGACGACCAGGAACTGGTGCGCAGCGCGCTATGCGCTCTCTTGGAGCTGGAAGAGGACTTCGAAGTCGTCGCCTCGGTGGGTCGGGGGGACGAGGTGGTCGACGCCGCTCGATCCCATCAGCCGGACGTCGCATTGCTCGACATCGAGATGCCGGGGCTGGACGGGCTGGCCGCAGCGGCCGTGCTCAAGGTCCAGGTGCCAGCCTGTCGGGTGGTCGTTCTCACCACCTTCGGCAGAGCCGGCTACTTACGCCGGGCCATGGAGGCCGGCGTCGCAGGCTTCGTCGTGAAGGACGCCCCGTCCGAGGTGCTGGCGTCGGCCATCCGGCGGGTGATGAGGGGAGAACGAGTCGTCGACCCGGCTCTGGCGGCCTCGACGCTGGCGGCGGGTGAGTCCCCCCTCACCGCCCGCGAGCGCGACGTGCTCACGGTCGCACGCTCAGGTGCCACGGTGGCAGAGATCGCCACCAAGCTCTACCTCTCGGAGGGAACCGTGCGGAACTACCTGTCAGCTGCGATCGCCAAGACCTCGGCTCGCAACCGACTGGATGCACTCCGGACCGCGGACGAGCGAGGGTGGCTGTAGCGCACGAGTTCCGGGGGTGCACTGCGGCAGCGCCGAGAGGCGTTTCCGCACGTCAGACGAGTTGTCGGATAGCCCCGGCGCATTGCTGCGCCGGGGCCCCCTCAGAACCGGACGTGCGATTCTCACCGCATCCGGCTCAAGCAGGCCCTGAAGGATCATGGGTGTGCAGAAGTGGGGCGCTGAGCCCAGAGTTGTCGCCGGTGTTGTATCGGCGTTGACAGTGGGCGTGTAGCACTGGGCTCGCATCCGGTACCCCAATTTCATCGAGGGTGCCTTCGGCGAGACGCGCCGGCGGGTGAAGGTGATCGGCCGGCCCCCCGGCGAGCGCTCATGCCTGTCGCTCGTTTGGGTGGTGCTCGACCGCGCGAGCCGCGGCTGGCGCGGTGTCGAGATGTCGCCCAAGGTCGTTCGCCATCTCCAGGAACGACGACACGAGCTCCTCGGTCCACCCGATCGCTCGCACGTCGACGACACGGCCAACCACGACAGCGCGACCACGCGTCCGAACGCTGTCACAGCAGCGGCGTAACATCACCAACCAGGAGCCCCCGTCCCGCGGCTTTTAGACCGGAATGGTTCTCCATCTCAGTGCTGTAGCCTCTGAGTGTGTCAAGAGGTTCGCCCAGGGCGGGGTCGGACTACCCGGCCTCTTACGGTGACCTGCTCGCCTGGTTCCCGGACGATGCAGCCTGTCTC
>JAKATH010000034.1 GCA_021828055.1 Actinomycetes bacterium | reverse complement strand
GGAGGAGGTCTGCGACCGGGTGGTCGTGATGGACAACGGCTCGGTGATCGCGGAGGGGACCTACGACGAGGTGATGCAGTCGCAGGCCGTCCACGATGCGTATCTCGGGTAGGAGGTGAGGGAGCCCGTGGACAGTGCCACCGCCGGCCGGGAGGGAGCCCTCCCCGGCTTCGGGCCGGACGCAGGCAAGGGGGAGCCCTCGCTCCTGGAGGTGACCGACGTCGCAGCCGGCTACCGCCGCGAGGCGGTGATCCGCGGGATCAGCCTGTGCGTCGAGCACGGCTCGGCGGCCCTCGTGATCGGCCCGAACGGGGCGGGCAAGAGCACGTTCGTGAAGGCTGTCACGGGCGAGCTCCCCCTCCTTGCGGGCTCGGTGCGCCTGCGCGGCGTGGACGTCTCGCGCTGGCCCGAGGAGCGGCGCACCGCCGCGGGGGTCGGCTACGTCCCGCAGGTGCGCGACGTGTTCTCGGGGCTCACCGTCGAGGAAAACCTCGAGATGGGCGGCTACCGGCTGCCCCGGCGCCTGCTGCGGGACCACATCGACCAGGTGGTCGACACGTTCCCGACGCTGAAGCCGCTGCTCCGCCGCCGCGCCGCCCACCTGAGCGGCGGGCAGCGAAAGCTCCTGGGCGTGGCGCGCGCCCTGGTTCCCCAGCCGGAGCTCGTCATCCTCGACGAGCCCACGTCCAACCTCTCGCCCCGGATCGCCTCGACCGTCCTCGACGAAGCGGTGAGCGCCCTGTGCGCGCAGGGGCGGGGGGTGCTGCTGATCGAGCAGCGTGTGGCCGTGGCGCTGCAGCGGGCGAGCACCGTGCTCGTCCTCGTCGACGGCCTGCCGCGCCACAGCGGGCCGGCCGCTCCGCTCCGCGACAAGGTGGACCTGGGCCACCTGTTCTTCGGGCGGGATGCAGCGCCCGGTGCCGAGAGGGCCGCCGACCCGGCGCCAGCTGCAGCGGCGGAACCCTGAGCGCCCGGGCGACGCGGTTGCCGCGGCCCGCGGCCCGCGACCGTCGCCGTCGGCGGAACCCCGAGCGCCAGGGCGCCGCGGTCGCCTGACCGTCCCACACGGGAGCCGAGCCCGGCGAGTAGCGTGTGGTGGTGCACCTCCATGTTGGGCCGTGCGGGCGCGCCCGGAGCGGGAAGCTCCGGAGGACGGACGGATGAGCAAGTTCGTCTTCGTGACCGGCGGCGTCTCGAGCTCCCTCGGCAAGGGCCTCACCGCGTCGTCCCTGGGTCGCCTCCTCAAGTGCCGGGGCCTCAAGGTCAACATGTGCAAGCTGGACCCGTACATCAACGTCGACCCCGGCACGATGAACCCAGGCGAGCACGGCGAGGTCTTCGTCACCGACGACGGGGGTGAGACGGACCTCGACCTGGGCCACTACGAGCGGTTCATCGACGAGAGCCTGAGCCGGAACTCGAACACCACGACGGGGTCCATCTACTCGGCGGTCATCTCCAAGGAGCGCCGGGGGGACTACCTCGGAAAGACGGTGCAGGTCATCCCGCACGTCACCGACGAGATCAAGGACCGCGTGCTCCGGCTCGCCCGCGAGGACGTCGACGTGGTGATCGTGGAGATCGGGGGCACCGTCGGCGACATCGAGATCGTGCCGTTCGTGGAGGCGATCCGCCAGTTCCGCCGCGACGTCGGCCGCCAGAACGTCTGCTACGTCCACCTCACGCTCGTGCCCTACCTCGCCCCGTCCGGCGAGCAGAAGACCAAGCCCACGCAGCACTCGGTCACCGAGCTGCGGAGCCGAGGGGTCCAGCCGGACGTGATCGTGTGCCGCAGCGACAAGGACATCTCCGACGGCCTGAAGCGCAAGATCTCGCTCCTGTGCGACGTGCCGATCGAGGCCGTGATCTCCGCGGTGGATGCTGAGAGCATCTACGAGATCCCCCTCGTGCTCCACGAGGAGGGGCTCGACGCCGTGGTCTGCCGGACGCTCGGGCTGGACCCCGCGGAGCGCCCGATCACGCTGGGCGACTGGGAGCAGCTCGTCCACCGCGTGCGGACGGCGGACCGCCGCGCGCGCATCGGCGTCGTGGGCAAGTACGTCAACCTTCCCGACGCCTACCTCTCCGTGGTCGAGGCGCTCCACCACGCCGGCTTCCACCACGGCGTCCAGGTGGAGCTCGAGTGGATCGACGCGGAGATGGTGCCGGACCTCGTCCCCGGAGAGCGGCTCCACGACCTCGACGGCATCGTGATCCCCGGGGGGTTCGGCGAGCGCGGGATCGAAGGGATGGTCGCCGCTGCGACGTACGCACGCGAGCACGCCATCCCGTGCCTGGGCCTGTGCCTCGGCCTGCAGGTGATGGTGGTGGAGGTCGCGCGCCACCTCGCAGGGCTGGACGGGGCCAACTCCCGCGAGTTCGACTCCCGGACGCCGCATCCGGTGATCGACCTCATGCCAGACCAGGCGGACGTCGTCGAGAAGGGCGGGACCATGCGGCTCGGCTCTTATCCGGCGATGCTCGTGGCCGGCTCCCAGGTCGCCGAGATCTACGGCGCGAGCGCGGTGACCGAGCGGCACCGCCATCGCTACGAGGTGAACCCCCGCTACCGCGCTCGGCTCGAGGAGGCCGGGCTCCGCAGCTCGGGGACGTCGCCCGACGACCGGCTCGTGGAGTTCGTCGAGCTTCCCGGCCATCCCTACTGGATCGGGACGCAGGCGCATCCCGAGTTCAAGAGCCGGCCGGACCGGCCGCATCCGCTCTTCCGGGCGCTCGTCGCCGCCGCGGTCGAGCGGGCCGAAGGGCGTGAGCCTCGGCTCATCGACGTCGGCGACCTCGAACCAGTCGCCTGAGCCCGTGGCCGGCGACGGGCCGCCGCAGGGCTTTCGCCAGCTCGCCGAACGGCCCCGCTTCGACGGGCGCGTCTTCAAGGTCCGCACGGTCGCGTTCGCGGACCCCGAGGGTCACGAGTTCGAGCGCGACGTCGTGCGCCACCCAGGTGCGGTGTCGGTGGTGCCCTCCCACGGGGACGGCACGGTGACGCTCGTCCGCCAGCTGCGTGTCGCGGTCGGCACGACCGTGCTCGAGGCGCCCGCGGGCACCTGCGACGTGGACGGCGAGGATCCCGAGTCGACGGCACGGCGGGAGCTCGAGGAGGAGGCGGGCCTGCGCGCGGGCCGCGTCGAGCGCCTCGGCGCCGTCTACAACTCCCCCGGCTACACGGACCAGCGCACGATCGTGTACCTCGCGTCGGACGTGTCGCCGTGCGCGACCAGCCCGTCCGGGGTGGAGGAGCGGTGGATGTCGACGGAGCGGGTCGCGCTGGACGACGTGGAGCGGCTCGTGGCGGAGGGCCGCCTCCTCGACGCGACGACGATCGTCGGCCTCCTGCTCGCCCGGCGCGCGCTGGACGCCCGGGCGTGCCGCGAGCCGGGGCAGGCGTGCCGCGAGCCGGGGCCGTCCGGGCAGACGGGGCCGTGAGCGCTCTCGGGGCCCCGCTCGGACGCGATGCGGAGGAGTACCTCTCGTGGCTCGCGGTCGAACGAGGGCGCGCGGCCAATACGCTCGCCGCCTATCGCCGGGACCTCGTCCACTACGAGGCCGCGCTCGCCGCGTGCGGTCGCACGCCGCTCGACGTGCGCGCAGAGGACGTCGAGCGCTACGTCGCAGGGCTGCGCGCCGAAGGGCAGAGCGCGGCGAGCGTGGCACGGGCGGTGTCCGCGCTCCGCGGCCTCCACCGGTTCCTCGTGGACGAAGGGAGCGCGGACCACGACCCGACCGCCGACATCGAGACCGGGCGGCTGCCCGCGCGCCTCCCCAAGGCCCTGAGTGAGCGCGACGTCGCGCGCGTGATCGAGGGAGTCGCCGGCGACGACCCGGTGTCCCGCCGCGACCGTGCGCTGCTCGAGCTCCTCTACGGCACCGGCGCTCGGGTCTCGGAGGCCGTCGGCCTGGACCTCGCAGATCTCGCCGGGGGCGACGGTCTCGTCCGCCTCTACGGGAAAGGCTCGAAGGAGCGCCTCGTGCCGCTCGGGAGCTACGCCGCGCGCGCCCTCACCCGCTGGCTCGACGAGGGCGGCCGGGGCGAGCTCGCTCCGGAGCGGTGGCGGCGAAAGGGAGATGCGGAGGCCGTGTTCCTCAACACGCGGGGCGGTCGCCTCTCGCGCCAGGGCGCCTTCGCCGTGGTGCACGCACGGGGCGCCGAGGCCGGCGTCGAGCTCGCGCCGCACGCGTTGCGCCACTCGTGCGCGACCCACCTGCTCTTCCACGGCGCGGACGTCCGGGTGGTGCAGGAGCTGCTCGGCCACGCGTCGGTGACGACCACGCAGCTCTACACGAAGGTCACGAGCGACCACCTGCGCGCCGCCTACGAGAAGGCGCACCCGCGTGCGGGCCTGCCGGCCGCTGCCCGGCGGACGGGGTAGGGCGGCCGCTGCCCGGCGGACGGGGTAGGGCGGCCGCTGCCCGGCGGACGGGGTAGGGCGCGCGGGTAACGGCGGACGGGGTAGGGCGCGCGGGTAACGGCGGACGGGGTAGGGCGGGATAGGGCGGCCGCGCGCTGGCGGGGGAGCCGCTCGCGCGGGCGCCCGCACAAGGGCCGAAGGCGGGGCGCCGCCGCCCCGCTGGACGTCTAGGCTTCTCCTCCATGGCCAGCGACGCACCAGCCGGCACGGGCGTCGACTACCGCGAGCTGCTGGAAGCCGAGCGGGCGGACCTTCGGGCCCAGCTCGCCGAGCTGGGGTTCGGCGAGGCCGGCGGCCTCGAGTACGACCCGAATTTCGCCGACACCAGCCAGGTGACCGCCGAGCGCGGGGAGGCGGAGGCCCTCGCGGGCCAGCTCAGGGACGCGCTCGCCGAGGTGGAGGCGGCCATCGACCGCCTGGCGAAGGGGACCTACGGCCTGTGCGTGCGCTGCGGCCAGCCCATCTCTGCGGCGCGCCTCGAGGCGAAGCCTGCCGCACGCCGCTGCATCGAATGCACGTCGAAGCCCTAGCCCGGTGAGCAGCGAGCTGCCGCCGGCGCCGGGGGAGCCGTTCCTGCCGAGCCCTGCCGAGCAACCCCCGTTCAACCCGGATGCCTACCCGCCGCCCGGGTACCCCCCGGCGCCCGGGTACGCGCCAAACGGGAAGCCGTCCAACGGGCGTGCCGGGACGCGCCAGCACGCGTGGCGCACACCGTACGCGCGCCGGACCCCCCGGCCGCCGCAGGACGGCGGCGGCGCCCCTCCCGGCGCGGCCCGCCCAGGCGGCCAGTGGTCGCTCGTCTGGGTCATCGCGGTCGTCGCCCTCGTGGCGATCCTGCTGCGCACCCACCACATCAGCTCGACAGACGTCATCCTCTTCTGCGTCCTGATCCCGTCGGTCATCCTCCATGAGATCGCGCACGGCGTCGTCGCGCTGGCCTTCGGGGACGACACGGCGAAGCGCGCGGGGCGCATCACGCTGAACCCGATGCGTCACGTGACACTGCTCGGCACGATCATCGTGCCGATCATCACCGTGATCGCGGGGTTGGGCTGGTTCGGCTGGGCGAAGCCCGTGCCCGTCGACGTCCGCAGGCTCCGTCATCCCCGCAACGAGTCCGTGCTGGTCGCGCTCGCGGGGCCGGCGACCAACGTCCTCCTCGCGGCGATCTTCGGCGGCGCCTTCTACCTCGTGTTCGCGCTCGGACACCCGGGCGGGGTGCCGACATCGCTCGGCGCGCGGATCCTCTTCTACGCAGGCTTCATCAATTTGTGGGTCGCCTGCTTCAACATGATCCCGATCCCGCCCCTCGACGGGTCGGCGATCGTGGAGCGGCTCATCCCGAGGTCATGGTGGCCCGGGTACCTGCGGTTCCGCATGTACGGGATGCTGATCGTCCTCGGCGCGCTGGTGCTGATGTCGTTCTCCCACACGAGCCCCTTGCAGTGGGTGGTGACACACCTGCTGACATGGTGGGCCCACATCATCCACGCGTACTGAGCAGCCCGGACGTCGGCTCCTCGAGCCCCCGGACGTCGGCTCCGTCGAGCCCCCGGACGTCGGCTCCGTCGAGCCCCCGGACGTCGGCTCCGTCGAGCCCCCGGACGTCGGCTCCCTCACGTCCTCGGTGGGAGCAGGCCCACGGCCCACGCCGCCCGCGCGTAGGTGGTCGACGCGATCTCGTGCGCCCGCGCCGCCCCCGCGCTGAGCACCTCGTCCACCGCGCCCGGGTCGGCAGTGAGCTCGGCGGCACGCTCGCGCACCGGGCGGAGCATCTCGGCCAGCGCTTCGGCCACGTCCCGCTTCAGGTCCCCGTAGCGGGTGTAGCCGGCGGCGACCTCGTCGGGCCTGCGCCCGGTCGCCACCGCGAGCAGCGCGAGCAGGTTGGCGAGCCCGGGTTTCTCCTCGGGCGCGTAGCGCATCTCGCCGTCGGTGTCGGTCACGGCCTTCCTCACCTTGCGCTCGATGTCCGCCGGGGCGTCGAGCATGGCGATCGTGCCGAGCGGGGACTCGACGCTCTTGGACATCTTGCGGTCGGGGTGCTGGAGGTCGAGCACCCGGGCCCCGACCTCGGGGACGGCGGCCTCGGGCACCACGAAGGTCTTGCCGTACCGGGAGTTGAAGCGCTGGGCGACCTCGCGGGCGAGCTCCAGGTGCTGGCGCTGGTCCTCGCCGACCGGGACCCTGTCGGCGTCGTAGAGCAGGATGTCGGCGGCCATGAGCACGGGGTACGTGAAGAGGCCGACCCGGACGGTCTCCTGGCCGCGGCCCTTCGCCTTGAACTGGGTCATGCGGCGCAGCTCGCCCATGGACGCGGTGCACTCGAGGAGCCAGGTGAGGCGCGGGTGGTCGGGGACGTGGCTCTGGACGAAGATCGTCGACACCTTCGGGTCGAGGCCCGCGGCGAGCAGGTTCCGCGCCGCCTCGAAGGTCTTTCCTCGGAGGTACGCCGGGTCGATCTCCTCGGTGAGGGCGTGGAGGTCGACCACGCAGTACAACGCGTCGTGGTGCTCCTGGTCTGCGACCCACTGGCGGAACGCGCCGATGTAGTTGCCGAGGTGGAAGTCGCCGGAGGGCTGCACGCCCGAGAACACGCGCTGCATTGGGCGCCATGGTAGGCGGGCCGAGTCGGCGCGCCGGGACCCGCGCGGCGGCCCTCGCCGAGTCGGCGCGCCGGAGCTGCTGGACGAGGTCGCTGAGATCGCGCGGCGGCCCGGCTGACCGCCGCTCGCGGCGCGCGTCCGGGCGATCGTGCCCGTCACGGTCGGCGTGCCCGCGACCAGCCCGGCCATGCGCCGATCCGTCAAAGCCTGGCGCTAACGTCGGGCACGTGACCTCCGGCGTCACCTCGTCGTTCGAGGCCGCACCTATCCACGTGCTGTCGGGGGGCGCGCCGCACGTCGTCACGCCCGTCTTCGAGGGGCCGATCGACCTGCTGGTGCACCTCGTCGCCAGCCACCAGGTGGACGTCCTCGAGGTCCCGCTCGCCCCGATGGCCGACGCCTTCGTCGAGACGCTGCGCCGGCGTCCCGAGACGGTGCCGCTCGACGCGCGCTCGCAGTTCCTGCTCATGGCGGCGGTCCTCGTCGAGATCAAGTCGCAGCGGCTCCTCCCAGGGCCCGACGACGTCGACGAGGACGAGGAGCTCGGCGGCTGGGAGGAGCGCGACCTCCTCCTGGCGCGCCTGCTCGAATGCCGCGCCTACGCGGCTGCGGCCGACGCGTTCGTGGAGCTCTCGGAGCGCGCGGCCCGCTCCGTCGCCCGGGAGGTCGGGCTCGACGACGGCTTCGTCGTCGAGTTGCCGGACCTGTTGGGGGGGGTGACGCCCGAGCGGCTGGCTCAGGCCTACCTGCGGGCGACGGCCGAACGCGTCGTGCCCAGGGTCGACCTCTCCCACGTCACCGTGGACACGGTCACCGTGTCCGAGACGGTCCGGGCCCTCGCCAGGACCCTCCCTGCGGCTGGCCGCGTGTCGTTCCGCGAGATGACCGCGCACCTCACCGCCCGGATCGAGGTCATCGTGCACTTCCTCGCGGTGCTCGAGCTCTGCAAGCTCGGCAAGGTGGTCGTCGGCCAGGCCGAGCGCTTCGGCGACCTCGAGGTCGAGTGGGTGGGTGAGGAGCACCCGCTCGCCGAGGCGCTGGTGGGCAGCGACGAGTACGAGGGATGAGGGTCGCGCGGTGACCGACGACGAGCTCGTCCGCGCGATCGAGGCGGTCGTGCTGGTCGCGGTGGAGCCTGTCGCCCCGGGGCTCCTGGCGGAGCTGGTCGAGGAGCCGGCCGAGCGGGTCGAGTCGGCGTGCGAGCGGCTCGCGGCGTCGTACCGCGAGGAGGCGCGGGGCTTCGTCCTCGCCCGAGTGGCGGGCGGGTACCGCTACCAGACGCATCCCGACCTCGCCCCCTACGTCGAGCGGTTCGCGAACCGCGACGTCTCGCACCGGCTGTCCACGGCGGCGCTCGAGACCCTGGCGATCGTCGCGTACCGCCAGCCGGTCTCCCGCGCGCAGATCGCTGCGCTGCGCGGCGTGAACGCGGACGGCGTGGTGCGCCTGCTCGAGCAGCGGGGCTACGTCGTGGCCGTGGGACGCGCCCAAGGCCCCGGCCAGCCCGTCCTCTACGGGACGACGGACCTCTTCTTGGAGCGGCTCGGCCTGGACGACCTCTCGCAGCTCCCCCCGGTCGAGGACTTCCTTCCGGGCGTCGACGTCGTGGCAGAGCTCGAGGACGGCCTGCGGCCGGCCGGCGCGCCGGGATCCCCAGGGGCCGGCGGCGCCGATGGCGCGGGAGACTGACCGCCAGGCAGCGAGCCCGCCGCCCGAGGGCGAGCGGCTCCAGAAGGTGCTCGCACGCGCCGGCATCGGCAGCCGGCGAGCCTGCGACGACCTGGTCGCCTCGGGCAGGGTCACGGTGAACGGCGTCGGGGCGGTGGCCGGCCAGCGCGTCGACCCCCGCCACGACCTGGTGGCCGTCGACGGGGTGCCCGTCCCGGTGGCCCCGGGTCTCGTCTACTACCTCTTGAACAAGCCGGCCGGGGTGGTGACGACTGCGTCGGACCCGGGGCGCCGCCGGACCGTGCTCGACCTCGTGCCGGCCACGCCGAGGGTCTTCTCCGTCGGGCGGCTGGACTACGACACCGAGGGGCTGCTCGTCCTCACCAACGACGGCGAGCTCGCCCACCGGCTCGCCCACCCCTCCCACGGGGTCGCCAAGGAGTACCTGGTCGAGGTGGAGGGCACGCCGGGGCCCGGAGCCCTGCGTCGGCTGCGGGAGGGGGTCGAGCTCGACGACGGCTGGACGGCATCGGCGGTGGTGAGGCAGGTGGCGCCCGGCGCGTTGCGCATCGTGGTCCACGAGGGCCGCAACCGCCAGGTGCGGCGCATGCTGGAGGCGGTCGGCCATCCTGCCCGGCGGCTCGTGCGCACGCGCATCGGCCCCGTCTCCGACACCGCGCTGGCGCCCGGTCGGTGGCGGCCGCTCAGCGGGGAGGAGGTGGGCGCCCTCTACGCCGCGAGCGCAGAGGGGGCCGGGGGTGGCAGGCGCCAGGCCCGCGCGGCGGCGCCCGTGGGGGCGGCTCCCAGGAGAACGGGAGGCGGCCGGTAGCATTCGGCCCCATGCCCGGGTCCGTGCGTGCGCTGCGAGGCGCGACCGTCGTCGCCGAGGACACGAAGGCGCAGATCACCGAGCGGGTGCAGGAGCTGCTCACCGAGATGCTGGCCCGCAACGGCCTCGTGCTCGACGACGTGATCAGCGTGATCTTCACGGCGACGCCCGACCTCGTCTCGATGTTCCCCGCCGCCGCGGCACGCGGGATCGGCTTCGGGACCGTCCCCCTCCTGTGCGCGTCGGAGATCCCGGTGCCCGGCGCGATGGCCCGGGTCGTCCGGGTGCTCGTGCACGTGACGACCGAGCGACTGCCCGCCGAGCTCCGCCACGTCTACCTGCACGGCGCACAGGTGCTGCGCGATGACCTCCCGGTCTGAGCCGGCGGGAGCTTCAGGCCCCCCCGGCCGCCCCGAGCGCCCGGCCCCCCCCGGCCCCCCCGAGCGCCCGGGGCGCGCCCTCGTCGTCGGGACGGGGCTGATCGGAGGATCGGTCGGGCTCGCGCTGGCGGCCCGGGGCTGGGAGGTGCGCGGCTACGACACCGACCCCGTTCGGAGCCAGGCGGCCCTCGAGCGGGGAGCGCTGCGGGAGGTGGGGGACGACCCGGACGCAGAGATCGCCTTCGTGGCGACGCCCTCCTCCGCCGTCGAGGGCGTGGCCCGGGCGCTCCTGGACGACCCGGCGCGCCGTCCCGATCTGGTGGTGACCGACGTGAGCGGGGTGAAGGCGGCGGTGGTCGCGGCGGTGTCGCGCCCCCGCTTCGTCGGCGGCCACCCGATGGCCGGCTCCGAGCAGGTGGGGCTCGCCGGCGCCGACCCCGGGCTCTTCACCGGGGCGTTGTGGGTCCTCACCCCGACGCCGGGCACGGACCTCGCCGCCTTCTCCAAGGTGCGGGGCGTCGTCTCGTCGCTCGGCGCCGACGTGGTCGCGCTGAGCCCCTCCGACCACGACCGGCTGGTCGCGGTGGTCTCCCACGTCCCGCACCTCGTGGCGGCCACCCTGATGAACGCGGCGGCGGACGGCGCCGCGCACGACGCGGTCCTGCTGCGGCTCGCCGCGGGAGGGTTCCGGGACATGACCCGCGTCGCCGCGGGGCACCCGGGGATCTGGCCCGACGTGTGCGCGGCCAACGCCGAGGCGATCACCGCGTCGCTCGACCGGGTGATCGAGGACCTGGCGGAGATCCGCGACCGCGTGCGCGAGGCTGACCGCCAGGGCGTCTTGGAGCTCCTCGAGCGCGCCAGCCGAGCGCGCCGGCACCTCCCGGCCCGCGGGGCGAGGCCTGACCAGCTGACGGAGGTCCGGGTGCCGGTGCCCGACAAAGAGGGCGTCCTCGCAGAGCTCACGAGCGTGGCGGGGGACCTCGGAGTCAACATCTACGACATCGAGATCGCCCACTCCCCGGAGGGCCCGCGGGGCGTGCTGCTGCTCGTGGTCGACGCGAGCGAGGCCGCGAAGCTCCAAGACGCGGTGGCCGCCCGCGGCTACCGCGCGACGGCGCAGGCGATCTCGTGAGCGCCGGGCCGGGGGGCCCGCCGGCGATGCCGGTCACGGTGATGGTCGCCGGCGGCGCGCCGCTCGGGGGCGAGGTGCGGGTGCCCGGGGACAAGTCGATCTCGCACCGCGCGCTGCTGATCGGTGCCCTCGGGGAGGGCACGTCGGTCGTGCGCGGCCTCTCCGACGGCGACGACGTGCGGCGGACCCGGGAGGCACTCGCCGCGTGCGGAGCGGAGGTGCACCACGACGGCGACGTCGTGACGGTCACGGGCGGCCGCGGCGTGCTGCACGCCCCTGGCGCACCGCTCGACTGCGGGAACTCAGGGACCGGCATGCGGCTACTCGCGGGCCTGGTGGCCGGGCTGGACGGAGAGACCGTGCTCGTGGGCGACGCGTCGTTGTCGTCGCGCCCGATGGACCGCGTCGCCGCGCCGCTCACCGCCATGGGCGCCACGGTGACGGGCCGCGGGGCTCGCTGCCGCCCGCCCCTCACGGTGAGAGGAGGCGAGCTGCGGGGGGTCGAGTGGACGCCGGAGGTGGCCAGCGCGCAGGTGAAGTCGGCGGTGCTGCTGGCCGGGCTCGCCGCCAGCGGGGTGACCGTCGTCCACGAGCCGGTGCGCACGCGCACGCACACCGAGGAGCTCCTCGCGTTGGCGGGCGCCGACATCGACGTGGTCGACGACGGCGCGGGCCGCACCGTGCGCGTGCGCGCGTCGTCACTGAGGCCGTTCGACCTGATCGTGCCGGGCGACCCGTCGCAGGCCGCGTTCTGGGTCGTGGCGGGCTGCGTCGTGCCGAAGAGCGCGATCCGCGTGCGCGGGATCTACGCGGGGGAGACCCGCGCGGGCTTCCTCGGCGTGCTCGCGCGCATGGGCGCGTCCTTGGACGTCGCCACCCGGACCGAAGACGGCGTCGCGCCGAGCGCGGACGTGGCCGCACGCCCGGCGCTCCTCACCGGCACGGTCGTCCACGCGTCGGAGATCCCGTCGCTGGACGAGGTGCCGGCCCTCGCGGTGGCCGCGGCGTGCGCCGAGGGGACGACGCGCTTCGTCGGCATGGGTGAGCTGCGGGTGAAGGAGAGCGACCGGCTCGAGGGCGCCGCGCGGCTCGTGGGGGCGATGGGCGCCGCGGCGCGGGTCGAGGGCGACGACCTCGTGGTCGAAGGCGTGCGCCGCGGCGGCAGGCTGCGGCACTTCCGCTTCGACAGCGGGGGAGACCATCGCATGGCGATGGCGGCCGCCGTCGCCGCGCTCGCCGCAGGCCCGGGGGAGAGCCGGGTCGACGGGTTCTCCGGCGTCGCCACCAGCTACCCCGCGTTCCTCCAGCACCTGCGCCACCTTGGCGGCAGTGCGCGCGTGCAGCTGGTGGCGATCGACGGGCCGGCCGGCTCGGGGAAGTCGACCGTGTCGAGAGAGCTCGCGGCGCGCCTCGGCGTGGCACGGCTGGACACCGGCGCCATGTACCGAGCCGTCGCGTGGGCTGCGCTCGAGCGCGGGGTCGACCCTTCGGACGCGGCGGCGGTGGCCGAGCTCGCGCGCGACGCGGTCATCGACCCGGGTCCCCCCGACGTCGTGATCGACGGCGTCGACGTGACGGGCGCGATCCGCGGCGCTGGGGTCAATGCCGCGGTCTCGACGGTCGCCGCCAACCCCGCGGTGCGCGCGGTGCTCGTCGAGCGCCAGCGGGCGTGGGCGGCTGCGCACGGAGGCGGCGTCGTGGAGGGCCGGGACATCGGGACCGTGGTCTTCCCGACGGCGGACCTGAAGGTCTTCCTCACCGCCGCGCCCGAAGAGCGCGTCCGGCGCCGCCACGACGAGGCGGCCGACGGCATCTCACGGCGCGACGAGCTCGATGCCACCCGCGCCGCGTCGCCGCTCGCGCGGGCCGACGACGCGAAGCTCGTCGACACGACCGGGCGCAGCGTCGAAGACGTGATCGAAGAGGTCCTCTCGTGGCTGCGGTGAGCGGCGGCGAGGGCGCCGCAGGGAACGCGGCCGAGCGAGCCACCGGCGCCGGCCGCTCGAAGGCCGGGCCGCCCGGGCCGTTCCACCTCGACACGCGGCGCACCGTCTGGTACCTCCTGGCGCGCCTGGTCTTCACCTCTGTCGTCGGCGCGTGGTTCCGCCCCGTGGTGACCGGCCGCGGCCGCGTCCCGACCGAGGGCCCGGGGATCATCGCGCCGGTCCATCGGTCGTTCGCCGACTTCGCCTTCTCGGCGTTCCTGACGCGCCGCAAGCTCTTCTTCATGGCCAAGGAGGAGCTCTGGAAGAGCCGCGCGCTCGGGTGGCTGCTGAGCGCGCTCGGCGTGTTCCCCGTGCATCGAGAGGGCACGGACCGCGAAGCGCTGCGGCTCGCGCAGGAGGTGCTGGAACGCGGCGAGCTCCTCGTGATGTTCCCGGAAGGGACGCGGGGATGGGGCCCGTCGATCGGCCCCCTCCACGAGGGCGTCGCCTTTCTCGCGGCGCGCACCGGCGCCCCGATCCTCCCCGTCGGCATCGGCGGGTCGGACGTCTCGATGCCGAAGGGCCGGCGGATCCCCAAGCCGTTGCAGATCCGGGTGGTGGTGGGCGACCCCGTCAGGCCGCCGGAGAGGGGCGAGAGCGGCCGCGTGCCGCGCCGCCAGCTCCACGCGGCGACCGAGGAGCTGCGACGGGCGATCCAGTCCGCCTACGACACGGCACGCCGCGACTTCGAGCACGGCTGACGGCCGCGCGCCCGGCGCGGCGACGACCGGGAGGGCTGCGTCGATCCGCGGCCCTGCGCCTGCCCTGCGGCGACCCTGCGCCTGCCCTGCGCCTGCCCTGCGGTGGCCCTGCGCCTATTGTGCCGTGCCGTGCCGTGCCTCGGGCCGCGTGGCCGGCCGAGGCCTGCGCACGACCGCCGAAGGGCGTTGCCGCCGCGACGCCGTTCGCCGAGCAGAGGGGAGACCCGTGCCGCTGGATCCGGACGTCGTCGCCATGTTGGAGCAGTTGCCGCCGTTCGACCCGAGCCTGTCCCCCGGGGCGGCGCGGGTGGCCGGCCGCGCACGGCAGGCGCTCAGACCTGGCGACCAGCGCGTGCAGGCGGTCGACCTCTCCATCCCCGGCCCAGCGGGAGCGATCCCTGCCCGCCACTACGTCGCGTCGGATGGGAACCCCAGCCGGGGGGCGCTCGTCTACTACCACGGTGGCGGGTTCGTCCTCGGTGACCTCGACAGCCACGACGGGATCTGCCGCGACCTCGCGGCCGGCTCGGGCGTCGCGGTGCTTGCCGTCGACTATCGCCTCGCTCCCGAGCACCCCTTCCCCGCGGGGGTCGAGGACGCGTGGGCGGCGCTCGCCTGGGCGCACGAGCACGCCGGCGAGCTCGGCGCCGCACCGGGCAACCTGGCCGTCGGTGGTGACAGCGCGGGCGGCAACTTCGCGGCGGTCGTCGCCCTCATGGCCCGCGACGCGGGTGTCCCCCTTCGGCTCCAGGTCCTCGTGTACCCCGTCACGGACGAGACCGAGGAGCGCCGTGCAGCCCGAGCGGGCGACGACGCGGGCATCTTCTTGACCACCGCGGCGATGGACTGGTTCGAGGGCCACTACGGGGCCGATCGCGGCGACTGGAGGGCCTCGCCGCTGCTCGCCGAGGACCTCGCCGGGGTGGCACCGGCGGTCGTGCTCACCTGTGAGTACGACCTGCTGCGCGCCGAGGGCGACGAGTACGCGCAGCGCCTCGAGGCCGCGGGCGTGCCCGTCGCGCACCGCGCCTACCCCGGGCTTGTCCACGGGGTGCTCGGCATGGGCTCCCTCGTCCCGGCCGCCCAGGCGCTGATGGACGAGTGCTGCACGGCGCTGCGGCGCTCCCTCGGCGCGTGAAGGGAGCGCTGGCCGGTCACCGCACGATGACGGCATTGTGACGGTCCACAGGCTTCGCTACGATCGGGTGTCGACGGTGCAGAGCCATGCAGCGTGCCGGCCGGGGGAGACCGCGTCACTCGTCCCTCGGCGGAGAGCGCGAGGGGGAAGCTCATGTTGGAGCGGTCGTTCGCAGGAGCGGGCACCAGTCCCGAGGGCGCCTCGGCTTCGAGACGGGAGGTGCCGGCCATGGCCGAAGGGGTGAGCAGGACCCGAGCCGCGGTGCTGCACGAGGCCGGAAAGCCCTGGGACATCGTCGAGCTCGACCTCGACCCCCCGAAGGAGACCGAGGTCCTCGTCGAGCTCAAGGCTGCCGGCCTGTGCCACTCCGACGAGCACGTCCGGGCCGGCGACAGCCGCGCCCGGCTTCCCATGGTGGGCGGCCACGAGGGGTCCGGCGTGGTCGTGGCGACGGGCGCCAAGGTCACCCGGGTCGCCGTGGGCGACCACATCGTCTGCTCGTTCATCCCGGTCTGCGGCACCTGTCGCTACTGCCAGACCGGGCGGTCCAGCCTGTGCGACCGCGGCCTGTTCGCCGGCGTCGGGTGCCTGCCGGACCAGACGTTCCGCTTCCACGAGAACGGCGAGGACGTCGGCGGGCTGTGCGTGCTGGGCACCTTCTCCGAGTACGCGGTGGTCTCTGAGTGGTCGGTCACCAAGATCCACGACTGGCTCCCCTTCGACGTGGCGGCGCTGGTCGGCTGCGGGGTCACCACCGGGTGGGGCTCGGCCGTCTACGCCTCGCAGGTGCGGGCGGGAGACGTGGTCGTCGTCTTCGGCATCGGCGGGGTGGGCATCAACGCGGTGCAGGGCGCCCGTTTCGCCGGGGCGAAGCACCTCGTCGCGGTCGACCCGGTCCCGTTCAAGCTGGAGATGGCGGAGAAGGTCGGCGCCACCCGGACGTTCACTGACCCCGACGAGGCGCAGGACTACGTCACCGAGGTCACCTGGGGCCAAGGGGCGGACCACGCGATCTTGACCGTCGGCGTGATGACGGCCGACGTGGTCGACCGGGGCATCAAGATCGTCGGGAAGGGCGGCACCATCACCATCACGGGAATCCCGAAGCAGGGTGAGATGACCATCGTCCAGAACAGCGCCGCCATCACCGGCTGGCAGAAGCGGATCCAGGGCACCATCTTCGGCTCGTCCAACCCGCTCTACGACATCCCGCGCCTGCTCTCGCTGTGGGAGAACGGCGACTTGATGCTGAACGAGCTGATCACGCGACGCTACAAGCTGGAGGAGGTGAACGAGGGGTACCAGGACATGCTGGACGGGAAGAACGTCCGGGGGGTCATCGTCTACGACGACTGAGCACGCGGCGTACGCCGCAGCAGAGGGGACGGGCGGGCACGCCCGCACGGGCACACGTCTTCGGCCGGGTCACCGGGGGAGCAACAGGTACACGAAGAGCTGCAAAGCCAGCCAACAGGGAGGGGTAGTGGAGTGAGAGAGCACTGGATGACGGGACGCGAGGGGCCGCCGGCCCGGCGTCGCAGGCGGGCACTCGTCGGTGCCGGCACCGCGTCGATCGTGGTGGCGATGGTGCTCGCGCTGATCAGCGCAGGCGCGCTCGCCTCGGCTGCGACGCGCTCGCACGCGGCCGCGCACCGTGCGGCCGCGCACCGTGCGGCCGCGCACCCCGCTGCGCCGCCCTGCCCGTACTGCGGCGGCGTCAAGCCGAAGGAGGGCGGCTCGCTGACGGTGCTCGAGTGGACCGGCTACGAGGGAAGCTGGCCCGGCCTCGACCCCGAGACCGACACGAACGGCGGCGCGGACATCAGCTACCTCAACGCCATCTTCGGCGAGCTGTTCGAGCTCGGCCCGAAGGGCAAGACGATCGGCGACCTCGCCACCGGCTACAAGTACACGAACCACACAAAGACGATCGACGTCTTCATCCGCAAGGGCGTGAAGTTCTCCGACGGCGAGCCGTTCACGCCACAGGCGGTGGCCGCCGACTGGAAGGTCGACGTCACGACCAACTGCTCGTGCAAGCCGGTCTTCGCCCAGAAGACCCCTCCGATCATCAAGGTGATCCCGGGCGGCGTCTCGATCACGCTCGACTACGTGGACGCCTCGTTCATCCCCGCGTTGCAGGGGAGCATCTTCAACTGGATCGTGGCGCCGGGGGCGCTCGCCAAGGAGGGCGCTGCCAAGTACGCCATCGACCCCGTCGGCGCGGGCCCGTTCAAGGTGGTGAGCGACACCCCGAGCTCGGTCCTCGAGCTGAAGAAGAACCCGCTCTACTGGCAGAAGGGGCTTCCCTACCTGAACAGGCTCACCTTCAAGTCGGTGGCCAACACAGAGGCGGCCTACGAGGCGATGCTCGCAGGGACCGGTCAGGCATTCGAGGACGTCTCCTCGCCCACGCTGGCCAGGGCGTTCGGATCGCACTTCACGCTGACGAGCGAGCCGTCGACGTCGCCCTACGACATCCAGCTCAACACGGCGATCCCGCCCTTCAACAACATCACAGCGCGCCGGGCCATCTACTACGCCACCACAGCCAAGGTCCTCGACGACAAGCTGTTCGGCGGGAAGACCCCGGTGGGCGAGTCGTTCGAGGCGCCAGCCGGCAAATTCTACGAGCAGAAGGTCCCGGGCTACATCGGCTACACACTGAGCAAGGCTTCGGCGATCGTGAAGAAGCTGGGTGGTCTGTCCTTCACACTCTTCACGATCCAGAACGTCCAAGCCCAGAACATGGACGAAGCCCTGCAGACGATGTACCAGGACGCGGGGATGAAGGTGACGCTGAAGGAGTACACACTCTCCGCGCTCGTCGCTGAGTTCCTGGGCGGGAAGTGGCAGATCGCGCTGCAGACGGCGGGCGCGTACACACCGGCGACCGGTGTCGGCGTGGCCTTCCGCTTCACATCGCACTCTCCGTTCTCGGGCGTCCACTCCGCGCAGCTCGACACGCTGCTCGAGGAGGCGTCGGGGACCACCACAACAGCGGTCCGGGACGGGTACTACAAGAAGGCGGCGGCGCTCATCGCCAAGAAGGCGTGGGGTCCGTTCCTCTTCCCGATCAACGGCTACGACACCGTGATCCACGGCGCGGGCGGGCCGGGGCTCTCGACCCCGCTGGACGCGGTGGACGTGGTGCCGGGGATCCTGTGGCAGTACGCCTACAACAACAACTCCTGATCGACACGAGAGCGTCGTCGCGGAGGGCAGGGAGCGGGCGCGCTCGTTGACCTGCTCGTCAGCGAGCTGCCAGGGGGCGCCGGGAGACCGGCGCCCCCTGTCGTCCCCACGCTCGCCGGTCCGGTGGCGCCGGGGCGCCCGGCGAGGGGCGACCGACGGAGAGGGTGAGGACCCGTGAGCGCAGCGCCACCAGCGGCAGGACCGTCTGGAGGTGTCATCTCGCCGGGGAACGTGGCCGTCGTCACGGGCGCCGCCAGCGGCATCGGCCTCGGCCTCAGCGAGCGGCTCGCGGCAGAGGGCATGGCGGTCGTGATGGCCGACGTCGAGCGGCGGGCGCTCGAGGGGGCAGCGGCGAAGGTCGGCGCCTCCGGCGGGAAGGTCCTCGCCGTCCCGACCGACGTCTCTCATGCCGAAGAGGTCGACGCCCTGCGCGACGAGGCGCTGCGCGCCTACGGCGCCGTGCACCTCCTGTGCAACAACGCGGGCGTCGGCGGCCCGCACGATCCGCTCTGGACCATTCCCGAGGGCGACTGGGAGTGGGTGCTCGGCGTGAACCTGTGGGGCGTCATCCACTGTCTGCGCGCGTTCATGCCCGTGCTGCTCGACCAGCCCGCCGCCCATGTCGTCAACACCTCGTCGATCTTCGGGGTGTTCGCCGGGGCGCTCGGCCCCTACGGCATCTCGAAGCACGCGGTCACGGCGTTGTCCGAGACGCTCCACTTCAACCTTCGCGAGGTGGGGGCGACGGTCGGAGTGTCGGTGCTCTGCCCTGGGGCGGTCAAGACCAACTTCGGGAGCTCGGACCGGAACCGCCCTGCCGACCTGCCGCCGCCCGTGCGCACGCGCGCTCGCGAGCTCGCTGCGGCGTCGATGGAGCGCTTCGACCGTCTGGCGGCCGCGGGCCTGGAGCCGGCCGAGGTCGCGGACATCGTCGTCGAGGGGATCCGCAGCTCCCGCTTCTACCTGCTCACCTCTTCCAACCGCGACGACGCCGTGCGCCGTCGCGGCGAGGAGGTCGTCGCCGGCGGCCCGCCGGCGCCGCCGTTCCCATAGCCCACGCCCCGGCCGGCGGCCCGCCGACGCCGCCGTTCCCATAGCCCACGCCCCGGCCGGCAGGCCGTGGCTCGGGACGCCGGCCCTGGGTCACGCGATGTGGAAGACCCGCTCGGCGTTCCGGTGAGAGACGAGGGCTCGCTCCTCGTCGCTGATGGGCGCGGAGTCCAAGAATGCGACCGCAGGTGCCGTCGGCTGGTACGGGTAGTCGATCGCCCACAGCACGCGCTCGGCGCCGAGGGCCTTGATCGAGAAATCGAGGGCCAGATGGGACTCGAGGCCGCTCGTCGTGATCACGAAGTTGCGCTGCAGGTACTCGCTGGGCCTGAGCTCGAGGCGCGGCCCCCAGCCGAGGTCTTCGTTGCGGCGCTGCATGAAGTCGAGGCGCCAGGCCCAGAAGTGGACCGCCTCGCCCATGTGCCCGAGGCAGAGCTGCAGGCGGGGAAAGCGGTCGAGGACGCCGCTCGCGATGAGGCGGACCGCGTGGGTCGACGTCTCGACGCCGTAGCCCCACATCGCCGCCCACAGCCCGTAGTCGCGCAGGGGGTCGGCCAGCCCGGCAGAGGCGCCGCGGGGATGGATGTAGATGCAGGCGCCGAGCGCCTCGGCGGCCTCGAGCACCGGCCAGTACTTCGGGTGGTCGAGGTACTCGTCATTCGTGTGCGAGTTCACCACGAAACCGTGCAGCCCGAGGTCCTCGATCGCCCTGCGCATCTCCTCGGCCGCACGCCTGGGCGACTGGGGCGCGAAGCTCGCGAGCCCCGCGTAGCGGCCGGGGTGCCGGGCGATCGCCTCGGCGAGGCGGTCATTGGCGAGCGCGGCGAGCCCGGTCGCCGTGTCGGCGTCGAACATCTGGACCCCGGGCGCGGTGAGCGAGAGGAGCTCGACGTCGACGCCGTTGGCGTCCATGTCGGCGATCCGCAGCCCGTCGAGGTCGAGGAGGCGGTCGAGGAAGACCGATCGGCCCGGCGGGCTCGCGTAGATGGCTCGGAGGAGGGGGATGTCCAGGCTGGTGCCGGGCGCCTCGGCGATCACCTTGTGCGCGGCGGCCACCTCTGGGATCACGAAGGCTTCCTCGGTGGCGATGCGGCGGACCGGCTCGTGCTGGACTGCTGGTGCGTGCTCGCTCACTGTGGCCCCCCAAACGGGCCGTGCGGGGCCCGCGCTCGCGTCGGGGAAGCGTTCTAGCGCGCTCGTCGGCCCGCCGTCAACGAGGTCTGTGACGGCGAGGCCCCGTCGGCCGGCGTCAGGTCTCCACCAGCTGGCTTGCGGCCGCCGGCGACGCCGGGTGGATGTGCCGGGGCCAGACGTGCGGGCGGCTGACCCAGGATGCGAGCTCGTCCGCCGTGACGGGAGGCAGGATGAAGAAGCCCTGCGCGAGGTCGCAGCCCACCTCGGCGACGAGCTCGAGCTGCTCCGCCGTCTCGACGCCCTCGGCGACCACCGCCAGGCCGAGACCGTGGCCCAGCTCGGTTGCGGCACGGATGATCGCGAGGTCTCGGTCGTTCGTTGTCGAGGACGCCACGAAGGAGCGGTCGATCTTCACCTCGACCGGGCCGAGGTCCCTGATGTGGGCGAGCGACGCGTGACCGGTGCCGAAGTCGTCGATGGAGATGCCGAGGCCGAGCTCCCGAAGCTGCTCCAGCACCCGGGTCGCCGACTCGAGGTCGGTCACCGCGGAGGTCTCGGTGACTTCGACCAGGAAGCGCCGCCTCGGCGCCGGGTGCTCCTCCAAGACCCGGCCGAGCACGGCGGGCAGCATGGGGTCGCAGATGTTCGCAGCCGAGACGTTGACCGAGATCGACAGGTCCAAGCCGGCGTCCCGCCAGCGTCGCCACTGCTCGACGACCTGGCGGAACACCTGCTCCGTCAGGGGAAGGATGAGCCCGGTCTTCTCGGCGGAGTCGAGGAACCTGGCGGGGGAGAGCAGCCCCAATGTCGGGTGCTGCCACCTGACGAGGGCCTCGGCCCCAACGATGGCGCCGTCCGAGAGGCGGCACTTCGGTTGGTAGGACACGACGAGCTCGTCGTCAAGACCCTTGGACAGCTGCCCCATGAGGGTCAGCCGCTCCACCGACGACTCGTCGAAGCGCTCGTCGTAGAGGAGCACGCTGCCGCGCCTCGACCCCTTGGCCCGGTAGAGAGCGATCTCGGCGCGCTGCAGCAGCGAGTCGACGTCTCGGGCGTGGAGCGGGCTGAGAGCCACTCCGGCGCTCGCCTCGACGCGCAGGCTGACGCCCTGCATGTCGATCACTCCGGTGAGCGCGGTGACGACACCGTTGCCGATCTCGAGAGCGGAGGCGCTGTCGGTGACCTCCGGGCAGAGGACTGCGAATTCGTCGCCACCGAGGCGGGCGATCGTGTCCCCGGGCCGGGCGGTCTCGCGGAGCTTCGCCGCGACCTGCGCCAAGAGCTGGTCCCCGACCTGATGGCCCATTGCGTCGTTGATCTCCTTGAAGCGGTCGAGGTCGATGAAGACCACGGCCACCGCGGCTTCGCCGGCGGACGAGGCGACCGCTCGCCTGGCGCGCTGCAGCAGCAGGGTGCGGTTCGGCAGGCCGGTGAGCTGGTCGTGCAGCGCCTGGTTCTCGCGCTTGGAGGCGCTGAGCGCTCCGGCGCGGACCGCGAGCACGGGGATCAGGCACAGCGGAGCGGTCAAGGGCGAGAACTCGAGCGCGACGAGGACGATGGGCCCGACGGCGAGCAGCGTCAGACCCATCGGAGCTTCGCTCCTCAGGAATTCCGGCAGAAGGCTGAATGCGGGCGCACCTTGGTGCAACGCGAAGACGCACGCGACGAGACAGACGTTGATCGTGAAGTACACGAGGCCGGCAACCAGAGCAGGAGCGAGATCTCTGGGCGCGAAGTGCGGCGTGAAGGAGCCGAGGAGCCCGTGGTGCGAGAGGGTGTCGTACACCGCCCGGGCGGCCACGAGGCTGATCGCGCACCGTGCGAGATTGAACAGGGTCCTGAACATGGGCCTGCTGCGGCGGAACTCGTCGCGCAGGAAGGCTGCGGGCAGCAGCGCCGCGACGGCGATCCAGACCGGTCCGATGACGACGAGCCCGAGGGCCGCCGTGCTCGAGAACGTGTACAGCTCGACGGTGTCTCCCCTGCGGATCGTGATCGGCAGGAGCTCCCCGAGCACGACGAAGAGGGCGAGCAGCGACACGATCGCCGTCTCGCGGGCAGTCAGCTGCGGCACGCGGGCGCTGTGAGCGACGGTGAGCAACGCCGCCGCGCCGGCCACGTAGACCGCGAAGGAATAGACCTTGTGCCGGCGGTCGTGAAAGCGCAGGTGTCGGCGGTGCTCCATGTGGGCGAGAGGTGAGATCGGCCTCGGGGCACGCCCGCCCCCCGAGTGGTCCGTCTGTGACCGAGCGGGACTCGCCGGGCCCCGTCGGCTGCCCCGCTTTCAGTCCACCGGCGACACCACCGGGAGCGCGGTGACCGAGCTCCCGGAGACGCGCAGGTCGATCTGCCATCTCTTCATGACCATCCCCCAGTGCCCGGTAGTCGTCCCGATTTGCCGGATACCCCGATGCCGATCACTCCGACGGTTGGCGGAACCATCCGACGCCCGCGACGCTAACACGTTGTCCGGAAGCCCTTCGGCATCCCGCCGCCCGCCCGGGCCGCCCTCAGCCCCGCGCGCTGAAGCCCCGGCCGCGCCCGAGCCCGAAGCCGAGCCCACCTCCGAGGCTCCGCTCGCGCCGCCAGGTCGCCAGGACGACGGCGGCGTAGCGGAAGCCGTACACGAGGTTGCCTCCCTTCTTCGACCGCCCCGACGCACGCTCGTGCCAGACGGTGGGCCGCTCGGTGACGCGCCAGCCTCGGCTCAAGGCGGTGATCAGGAGCTCGGCGGTCTGGTACTGGTCCTGCTCGAGCCTCGGGGCCACGTCGGACAGCATGCTCACCCGCAACGCGCGGTAGCCGTTCGACGTGTCCGTGAGGTGCGACCCCATGAGGAGGTTCATGAGCCACGAGAACCACTTGACGCCGAGCTTGCGGTAGCTGTCAGCGGTCTCGTCCATGCCGAGGCGGCGGGACGCCACGACGAAGTCGGCTTCGTCGTCCACGAGCGGCTGGAGCATCGTCTCGATCTCCGCGGGGTCGTTCTGCCCGTCCGCGTCCAGGGTGACGACGTAGCGTGCGCCGTTCGTCACGCACAGGTCGTAGCCGACGCGCAGCGCCACCCCGTGGCCGAGGTTGGTCGGGAAGACGAAGGTGACCGCCCCCGCCTCCTTCGCCACCTGGTCGGTCGCGTCGTCGCCGCCGTCGACCACGACCAGCGAGGTGACCGCGAGCCCGCATACCCTCTCGGGGACGCGCGCCAGGACCGCCCCGAGGTTGGCCTCTTCCTCGTAGGCGCAGATCAGCGCCACGACCGGCGAGAAGGCGAGGTCCGGGTGGCGCGCGTCGAAGTCCCGACGCCCCGTCTCGATCGCGAGGCGCTGGAGCGCCATGAGGCGCGTACGTCGGCCGTCCGAGACGCTGGACATGTCGGGTTCCCTCCTGGATGGGGCCTGGATCAGGCGGCTGGGGGCACGTCGGCAAGAAGGCGGGCGGCCGAGGTGCCGCGGTCTTCGCCGACCGGATCGAGCATCGACCCCGTCGGCGCCGCGGTCGTCACGGCGAGCGCGGCGGCGAGCGCGCGAAGGAGCCCCCGCAGCTCTGGGGGCGGCGGGAAGTACTCGTGCTCGGTGGTGACGGAGACGACGGTGGTGCCCTTGGGCGGGGCGAGGCGCGCGACGACGGCCGAGACGACCGCCTCGGGCGCAGAGGCGCCGGCCGTCACCCCGACGGTGCCGCAGAGATCGTCGGGGAGCTCTTCGGGCCGGTTGATGCGCACGACCCGGTCGCAGCCCGAGGCCCTGGCGACCTTCTCCAGGGCGACGGTGTTCGACGAGTTGGCCGATCCGATGACGACGATCGCGTCGGACTCGCCCGCGATCGCCTTCAAGGCGGCCTGACGGTTCGTCGTGGCGAAGCACAGGTCGTTGCGGCCCGGGAGCCACAGGTCGGGGAACCGGCGCTTCGCCTCCTCCATCAGCCCTTGCCACTCGTCGTGGCTCAGCGTGGTCTGCGCGAGCAGCGCAACAGGCGCGTCGTCCAGGTCTGCGAGCGCGTCCAGGTCCTTCTCGCTCTCGATGAGGCGCACGGCGCCCGGCGCGACCGCCATCGTCCCGATCGCCTCTTCGTGGCCGGCGTGGCCGATGTACAAGATCGTGAAGCCCTTGCGGGTCCGGACCTCCACCTCGTGGTGGACCTTGGTGACGAGCGGGCACACCGCGTCGACGACGACCCCGCCGCGCCGCCGGGCCTCCTCCACGACCTCGGGGGCGGTCCCGTGGGCGCTCAGCATGAGCGGCGACCCCGGGGGCACCGCGGCCACGTCGTCGACGAACACGACGCCGAGGGCTCGGAACTGGTCGACCACGAGCTGGTTGTGGACGATCTCGTGGTAGCAGTAGACGGGGGGCTCGAAGACCCTGACCATCCAGGCCAGGGCCTTGATCGCCTTCTCGACTCCTGCGCAGAAGCCCCGAGGCTCCGCCAGGATCACGCGCTCCACGGGCACCTGCCCAGGTTACCGGGCCGGGCGCAGCGCCTGGGGCCCGCGCGGGCCGAGGGCCGGCACGGAGGGCCCGGGCACCGGCGCCGGGCAAGTCGGCGCGGCATCACCGTTGGCTTGATCGGCTGGTTTGATCGGCGGCCCCGGGGGGTAGAGCGGGCCCAGGTCGGGACAGCCGAGGCAGGTGTCGGCACCAATGGACCGATCCAGGAGATCCGGCCGGCTCGTGAGGGGCGCACAGCCGGAGTGAGCAGGGCTCGAAAGGGGGCAGTGCACATGGCTGCACGACGCTTTGTCTATAGGTGGTTGTCTTGTGCCGTCGCGGTCAGCGTCGCAGTCGTCGGAGGCGGCGCGGCCGCAGCCGGGGCATCGACGTCGTCCTCGCACAGGTCACGTGCCGTGGTGGTCCACGCCGCCGGCATCGTGACCGCGGTCGACGGCACAGCGAAGCCGACGGCCTGCGGGGTCGCGGGCGCGCCGGGGTCCTTCGCCGTCGCCAACCCGAGGTCGACCGCCTCCACCACGGTCGACGTGACCGCCGCGACCAGGTTCTTCGGGCCGAGGGGGCCGAAGGGGCCCGGTGGGCCGATCGACACCTTCGCCGGTGTGTGCGTCGGCGAGTCGGTCCTCGCCAGGGGCGTCGCCGTGTCGGGGGCGTTCTCGGCCACCGCCGTCTTCGTCTACCCCCGGCGGCCGACGATCCACGCCGCCGGCATCGTGACCGCGGTCGACGGCACAGCGAATCCGACGGCCTGCGGGGTCGCGGGCGCACCGGGGTCCTTCGCCGTCGCAAACCCGAGGTCGACCGCCTCCACCACGGTCGACGTGACCGCCACGACCAGGTTCTTCGGGCCGAGGGGGCCGAGGGGGCCGATCGACACCTTCGCCGGCGTGTGCGTCGGCGAGTCGGTCCTCGCCAGGGGCGTCGCCGTGTCGGGGGCGTTCTCGGCCACCGCCGTCTTCGTCTTCCCCCGGCGGCCGACGCTCCACGCCGCCGGCATCGTGACCGCGGTCGACGGCACAGCGAAGGCGACGGCCTGCGGGGTCGCGGGCGCACCGGGGTCCTTCGCCGTCGCAAACCCGAGGTCGACCGCCTCCACCACGGTCGACGTGACCGCCACGACCAGGTTCTTCGGGCCGAGGGGGCCGAGGAGGCCGATTGGGCCGATTGACACCTTCGCCGGCGTGTGCGTCGGCGAGTCGGTCCTCGCCAGGGGCGTCGCCGTGTCGGGGGCGTTCTCGGCCACCGCCGTCTTCGTCTTCCCCCGAGCGAAGGTCGACCCGGGCGACTCGGGCCGCCCCACGCGCCTGCTTGCGTCGACCTCTCTGCACTGACCACTGACGCCGCGCCGCCGCGAGCGCGCCAGCTCGCGGCGGCGCGGCGCAGGGGGCTCCAGGGTCCCTGCGCCGCGCGTGCCCGGAAGCATCCCGGCCCGGTCGTGATCGGCGGCGGCCCGGCCCCTGGTCCCGCACCGACCGTTCTCGGGCTTGCGGTCGACGGCCGGTCAGCCGGCAGTCCGACCCCGCCGTCGCCCTGCCAGCTCAGGCGGAGGACGCCCCGTGGAC
>JAKATH010000033.1 GCA_021828055.1 Actinomycetes bacterium | reverse complement strand
CTCGCCCACATGGCCGCCAAGCACGGTCGCGACCTTCGCCTCGTCGATCCTTCCTACACGACGATGGATTGCTCGAAGTGCGGTGCAAGAGCCAAGCACCGCCTGGACCTCTCGGAACGCACCTATGCCTGCGACGCCTGCGGCGCGGTGCAGCCGAGGGACAAGAGCTCAGCGGCCGTCATGGTCGTCAGGGCCGGTTTCGTCCCTGCTGGTGCTGAGGGCGCAAGACCAGAGCCGGAGCTTCCGGTTCTGGCTGCCTGAGCCAGGAATCCCCCGGCTTTAGCCGTGGGGAGGATTCAAACCCCGTACTGGACGAGGTCGTGACCGAGCACCGAGGTGGCGGCGCGCAGCGCCGCCTGCCGCGTGTTGACGATCGCCGCGTTGCGGCGCGCTGCGGCCTCTGCGGTCGACACGGCCACGAGATCGGCGGTGCCGGCGCGCGACGCGAGCTCCCCGGTGCGTTGCGCGCCCTCACGGCCGAGGGGCTCGACCTCGGCGCCGGCCAGCAGCGCGTCCAGCCGGTCCCCGCGCGCCACCGTGCGGTACGCCTCGGCGACCGCGCCCACCGTGACGACGGGGACGACGCCGTAGGTGAGCGCCGCTCGGTGCAAGGCCCACATCATCCGGTCGCCGTGGGCCGCCGCTCGCAGCGCGCCCACGCCGTACACGACGCCGTCGCGGACGCTCACGGCCGGCGACGGACCCGTGACGCCATGCCGGACACCCCCGAGAGGAGACGGCCGAGGAGGGCCTCGCCCGCCGCGATCTCCTCCGCGGTGAGGGGCCCGGACTCCGACTCCCACGCCGCGACGCCGCGCAACCCCTGGCGGACCCGGAGCTGACGCTCCGCCGCTCCCGAGAGCCACGCGCTGAACGAGACGCCGTCCTCCTTGGAGGCCGCCTCCACCGCCTTCGCGACCTCGTCCGACAGCGAGACCGACCGCTTGGTGACCATGGGCACAAGGGTAACACCGTAGGTGCCACCATGCCCATACGGCGGCCCCGCACCCGGCCCGTGACCGCCCGCGCACGCCTGACGGCCCCGCACCCGGCCCGTGAGAGCGGGCAGGGTCCGCAGGCGCAACCCTTGGCGCCCCGAACGCGCGACGACGGCGCCCCGAACGCGCGACGACGGCGCCCCGAGGGCGCCGTCGTCGGAGCGGGGCCAGGCGGCGGATCCCGGCACATCGCTCATCTGGAACCAGGTGGCGGGAACCGGTTCCACGTTCATCTTACAACGTATTCCCCCTCGCGCAATTGCGCCTCACAACTTTTCTAGGAGCTGTGCACACGCCGCCTGCCACCTTTCTGCCACCTGCCTGCCACCGGAGCTCCACCGTGGAACTACCCAGAGCTCCACCCGGGACCTGCCCGAAGCTCGAGCCGGGACCTGCCCAGAGTTCCACCCTGGACCTGCCCGAAGCTCGAGCCGGGTCCTGCACGGGCGGGTCCAGGGGTGGGCTGAGGAGACGGGTCCAGGGGCGGGTCCAGGGGGCAGCCTGCAGGGGCAGCCTGCAGGGGCGGGTCCGCCCGTCAGGCCGGCAGGAGTGCCGACGGGCACACGTCGGCGAGCACGCATGTGCCGCAGCGCTGGTTGCGCGCCGAACAGACGGCGCGCCCGTGGAGGATGAGCCGCAGGCTGAGCGTCCCCAGCTCCTCGGGAGCGACGAGCGCGTCGACGTCGCGCTCCACCACGTCGGGATCCGAGGACGTCGTGAACCCGAGACGGCGCGAGAGGCGCCCGACGTGCGTGTCGACGGCGAGCCCCGGCTTGCCGAACGCGACGCTCAGCACGACGTTCGCCGTCTTGCGGCCGACTCCGGGAAGGGTGACGAGGTCCCCCATCGCCGAGGGCACCTCGCCCCCGAAGCGCTCCACGAGCACCTGCGACATCCCGATCAGGCTCTTCGCCTTCGCGCGGAAGAACCCCGTCGAGCGGACCAGCTCTTCGAGCCTCTCGGGGTCCGCGCGCGCCAGCGACACGGCGTCCGGGAACGTCGCGAACAGCGTGGGCGTCACCAGGTTGACCCTGACATCGGTCGTCTGGGCCGAGAGGATGGTCGCGACGAGCAACTGGAACGCGTTCTCGTGGCGCAGCGCGCAGAGCTCCCTCGCAGTGCCCGGGTACTCGGCGGCGAGACGAGCCGTCACGATCGTCGCTCGAGCCCTCACCGTGCGCGGCACCGCCATCGCCTGGCGAGCGTAGCGACGCACGGCCCGGAGCCGCTCCGCCGGTAGCCTGCCTCCGTGGCGTCCGCCCCGGGTCCCCTGGTCCGCGTCGACGTGGTCCGGTCGCTCGACTCGACCCGGCGCGCGGAGGTCCGGGCCCTTCTCGAGGAGGCCCAGCAGGCCGACGGGTTCCTCGAGCTGAGCGACGACGCACGTTTCGTCGTCGGCGAGGACCCGCCTCCCGGTGCGCTCGTCCTCCTCGCGCGTGTCGGCCCCTCCGGCGGGCTCGCAGGCGTCGCCTCCCTGAGGGAGCTCGGCGGTGCCTGGACGATCGAGAGCGCGGTCCACCCTGACCGGCGCGACGACGCGGGCGTGCGCACCACGCTGCTCGACGCCGCGCTCGCAGAGGTCGCAGCGCGCGGCGGCGGGGCCGTCGGCGCGTGGCTCCGGACGGACGCTGGAAGGCTGGCAGAGGTCTTCGTCTCCCGCGGGCTTCGGCCCAGCCGGGAACTGCTCCAGCTGCGCGCGGCCCTCCCCCCCGAGGCCGTGCGCGACGCCGCCTCGCCGCCGGTCCCGGTCCGGCCGTTCCGGCCCGGCCGCGACGAGAGCGCATGGCTGGAGGTGAACGCGCGCGCGTTCGCCGGTCATCCCGAGCAGGGGTCCTGGACGCTCGCAGACCTCCGGCGCCGCGAGCAGGAGCCCTGGTTCGACCCGGGCGGGTTCCTGCTGCACGACGTGGGCGACCGCCTCGCGGGCTTCTGCTGGACCAAGGTGCACCGCAGCCCTGTGCTCGGAGAGATCTACGTGATCGGCGTCGATCCGGACTTCCAGGGAAGGGGCCTCGGACGCGCCCTCGCCCGCGCGGGACTCGGCCATCTCGCCACCCGCGCGGTGCCCACCGCGATGCTCTACGTCGAGACCACCAACACGCCGGCACTGGTCCTCTACCGCTCGCTCGGCTTCACCGAGGACCACCGGGAGGTGGAGTTCAGAGGGACGGTGCCGGCGGGGGATCAGCCGGACGCACCGACCGCGCGGCCGATGCCGTAGGTCACCGCGGCCGCCACGGCTGCCACGGCGAGCTGGCGCGCGGCGCTCTTCGTCACCGACCTCCCCGTGAGGACCCCGAGCATCACCCCGACCCCGATCGCCGCGACCCCGCCGATCGAGACGGAGGCGAGGAGCGCGCCGTTGCCGTGCGCGAGGAGCCACGGGATCAGCGGCAGGAGCGCGCCCACCGCGAACGTCGCGAACGAGCTCACGGCGGCGACGAGCGGCGAGCCGAGCGATGTCGGATCGATGCCGAGCTCCTCGCGGGCATGAGTCTCCAGCGCGGTCTGCGGGTCGCGCATCATCAGCTCGGCGAGCTCCCTGGCGAAGGACGGCGTGAGCCCCCGGCGTTCGTAGATCGCGACGAGCTCCCCTCGCTCGGCGACCGGGCTGTGCGCGAGCGCCTCCCGTTCCACGGCGAGCTCACGTTCGAAGAGCTCCCGCTGGGCTTGCATGGACACGAACTCCCCTGCCGCCATCGAGAAGGCGCCTGCGACCAGACCGGCGAGCCCGGAGAGCCGGACGATCCCGCCGGCGGGGTGCGCGCCCGCCACGCCGAGGATCAGCGACACGTTGGTCACCAGCCCGTCGCTGATCCCGAAGACGGCCGCCCTGGCGCCTCCGGACTTGACGTTCCGGTGATGCCGCTCGCCGTGGGCGTTGAACGGGGACCTGCGGCGACGACGGCGTCGGGAGGTGGTCGTCATTGGCGGTCAGGAGCGCGGTGCTCGTGCGAGCCCGGTTCCCCGTCCCCCTTCAATCCGTACGTGCCGTACGTGCCGTGTGTGCCGTACGTGCCGTGCGTGCCGTACGTGCCACCTTCCCGCGTTCGGCTCGCCGACGGTCTTGTGGACATGGCTACGCTGCCTTCGGGTGTCGGATGGTGGCCACGAGCTTGTGCGGGCCCTGGTCGTAGAACCGGGTGCGCGTCCATCGAGTCGCCTGGCCCGCCCGCTTGCTCCGTCCAAAGAGGCTTTCGACACCCCCGTTGTCCAGCCCGCCGCATCTCGACGACGAACCGGGGCCTTCTAGCGGGCTCTCCTGCGATTACCCGGACGGGACCTCCACCCGCTCGCTTGGTCCAGCTTCCAGGACGCAACACGGGCCTCAGCGTACCGATGTACCGCCGGGGGACGGGGACTGGCAGAATGTTCGAGTGCAGCCCCGATGGATCGACCACAGCCAGCCCCAGACGCTCCAGGGTGCCGTCGTCTTCTCCTACCTGAACGCAGCGCTGGCGCTGATCTTCACCATCGCGATGGGCGAGTCACCCATCCTCTTCGTCTTCATCCTGCTCGCGGCCGCTGCGTTCGGCATCGCCAACGAGAAGCGCATCGCGTACTGGGCGGCAGTCGCCCTCGCGGGCGCCTTCCTGCTCGCCGTCCTGGGCCTCATGGTCACCGGCGGCGGGTTCGGCGCGATCCTGTACCTGCTGTTCGCGGGCGTTCTCGTCGCGCTGCTGCTCCATCCGGAAAGCCGGCACTACCAGCGCATCTGGTTCAAGTAGGCCGCTACCCGGGCCAGCGGCGGCGACGGGCGAGGATCCACCATTGACCACGACCATCGACGGCGTCGACAAGGTCCAGACCCTGGTCGGCCACCACTTGGGTTACAGCGACTGGGTGGTGGTCGACCAGGAGCGCATCCACCGCTTCGCCGACGCGACCGGGGACCACCAGTGGATCCACGTCGACCCCGAGCGCGCGGCGAAGGGGCCATTCGGGACGACGATCGCCCACGGCTACCTCACGCTCTCGCTCGTGCCGTTCCTGCTCGCGCAGGTCGTGCGCGTCGAGAACATCGGGCTCGCCGTGAATTACGGGTGCAACAAGGTGAGGTTCCCGGCCCCCGTGCCGGTCGGCTCGGAGGTCCGGGCCGGAGCCAGCGTCGCGTCCGCCGAGTCTGTCGACGGCGGCGTGCAGGTCGTCCTCGACGTCACGGTCGAGGTCCGCGGCGCAGCGAAGCCCTGCTGCGCCGCGCAGGTGGTCGTCCGCTACTACCGGGCGTGACCACGGCGAAGCTTCCTTCAGGGAGGGAGAAGACCGTCCGTGTCCGGACGATGTTCGACGCGATCGCGCCGCGTTACGACCGCGTCAATCGGATCATCTCCCTCGGCATGGACCAGCACTGGCGTCATCGCACGGTGCGTGCGCTCGCGCTCGCTCCGGGGTCGCTGGTGCTCGACCTCGCCTGCGGGACGGGTGCGCTCGGCCACATCGCGCAGCGCCGCGGCTACCGAGTGGTGGGAGCCGACCTGAGCGCGGGGATGCTCGCGCGTCGCGCGGAGCGGCTCCCCGCCGCGCTTGGCGACGCAGCAACGTTGCCGTTCGCGACCGCGTCGTTCGACGGGGTGCTCTGCGCCTACGCGCTCCGCAACTTCGCCGACCTCGACGCGTCGCTCACGGAGGTGGCCCGCGTCCTGCGACCCGGCGGACGCGTCGCGCTCCTCGAGGTGGCGAGCCCGTCTTGCCGGCTCGTGCGCGCGGGCCACGCCATCTGGTTCCAGCACGTCGTGCCCGCCATCGGCGCAGCGCTCTCCGACGCCGACGCATACCGGTGGCTCCCCGACTCCGTCGCGTACCTGCCCGAGGAGGGAGAGCTCCGTGCGCTGCTCCGGAGGTCGGGCTTCGCCGCCGTCGGTCGCCAGCTCCTCCAGGGAGGGCTCAGCCAGATCCTGACCGGCACGCGCGCCGGCGAGCCCGGCACCCCGTGAGCGCCATTCTCCCAGGGGCGGCGGCGGTGGACGCACCGGGACTCCCGGATGCCGCCGAGCTCGTGGCGATCTCGAGATCCGTCGACCCCTCGACCTGGTCGGCGGGGGCGGAGGGACGGCTCGCGGAGGCCGCCGACCGCGGCGCGCTCGTCGCCGGGAGGGAGAGGCTCCTCGCGGCGACGGGAGCCGCGGCCGCGTTCTCGCTCCCGGAAGGGCTCGAGGACGTGCACGCCCTCTCCGCTGTGCGCGCCTGGCTCGCCGCCGTCGAGCACCAGACCCCCCACGCGGCCCCGGACGCCGAGCGTGCGCCCGGCCCGATCGCGCTCGGGGCCTTCGCGTTCGACCGCGGGGCGCCTGCCCTCCTCGTCGTCCCGGCGGTGACGTGGTGCCGGGACGTCGACGGCCGCACCTGGGTGGTCGAGGTCCGACCGCGTGACGCGACCGGCACCCGAAGAGCGTCGCGCGTGCGCCGCCTCCCCGACGGCGCCGCCGCACGCGCGGCCGCCGGCGCGGACCCGGGCACCGCGCTCGACGCGGTCCGGTTCCGCCAGGTGCCTTCCCCCGACGAGTACGCGGAGGCCGTCGCGATCGCGGTCTCCGACATCCGCGGGGGACGGCTCATGAAGGTCGTCCTCGCGCGCACGGTCGAGGTCCGGCTCCCCACCCCGGCGGTGCCGTCGCGGCTGCTCGCGACCCTGTGGGGCGGCGACAGGGTCTTCTCGCCATTCTCGGTGCCGACTCCCGCCGGGCGGCTGGTCGGGGCGTCCCCCGAGCTCGTGGTCAGCCGGCGCGGGCGAAGGGTCACCTCCCACGTTTTCGCAGGGACCGTGCCCCTCTCGGAGCCCGACGACGACGACGCCCAGCGGCTCTTCGACTCCGAGAAGGACCGCGCCGAGCACCGATTGGCCGTGGACGAGATCGTCCACGCGCTCGAACGGCGTTGCGTCGGGCTGACGGTGCCGGCGGAGCCGACCGTCGTGCGCCTGAGGTCCGACGCGCGGCTGGGGACCCTCATCCGAGGCACATTGACGACAACCCTGTCGGACGGCGACACCGCGCTCGAGCTCCTCGCGCTCCTGCACCCCACCCCTGCGGTGGGAGGGGTCGCGCGAGCGGCAGCACTCGAGCGGATCTCGGCGCTCGAGCCCGCCCCGCGCGGCTACTGGGCCGGTGCGGTCGGGTGGACCGACGGCGCCGGCGACGGGGAGTGGGTGCTCGGCATCCGGTCCGTGGAGCTGGACGGCCGGCGCGCGCTGGTCCGGGCGGGAGCCGGAGTCGTGGCGGAGTCGGATCCCCGGGCCGAGCTGGCCGAGACGACCGTCAAGCTTCGTCCCGTCCTCGATGCGCTGTGGCCCGGCGCCTCGAAGCTCCTCTGATCGCGGGCTCCGGCTCGTGCCCCGCCCCGGCCGGCCCGTCGCGTCCTCCGCCGGGCGGAGGAGACGGCGCTCCAGGGGGCCCAGGGGCCCCGGGCTGGGGAGCGGCAGGGGCCGGGACCTGGGGGGCGGCCGGGGCCGGGACCTGGGGGGCGGCGAGCTGGGACCCAGGGGCGGCGGGCTGGGGGGCGGCGGGCTGGGACCCAGGGGCCGCGGGCTGGGACCCAGGGGCCGCGGGCTGGGACCCAGGGGCCGCGGGCTGGGACCCAGGGGCCGCGGGCTGGGACCCAGGGGCCGCGGGCTGGGGCCGCACTTGGAAGCGGGGGTCCAGCGGCACCTCGACGCCGAAGACGGAGCCCTCGCGGTCTCGCCGTGACTGCACCCACGCCCGCCCGCCCAACGCCTGCGCGGTCGCGCGGACGATCGAGAGCCCGAGCCCGGTGCCCGCACCGGTGCGGGCGCGGTCGCCTCTGTAGAAGCGGTCGAAGACCCGAGCGCGCCGGATGGGTGTGAGGCCGGGGCCCTCGTCGACGACGCGCAGGACGCCCATGCCGCCCTCTGAGGACACCTCCACCTGCACCGGCGTTCCCGGCGTGGTGTGCACGAGCGCGTTCTGGACGAGGTTGTGCGCCACCTGGGCGAGGCGGTCCCGGTCCCCTGCGACCGTCACCGGGACCGGCGCCACGAGCTCAACCGCGCGGTCGGGGTCGGTCAACCGCGCGTCGTCGACCGCGTCGCGGCAGATGCGCCGCAAGTCCACGGGTGCCCGCTCGAGCGGCCGTCCCTGGTCGAGGCGCGCGAGCAGGAGCAGGTCGTCCACGAGACCGCTCATCCGGCCCGCCTCCCGCTCGACTCTCTGCAGCGCCCGCGTGCGGTCCTCGTCGTCGACGAACGCCCCCTTTCGGAGCAGCTCCGCGTACCCCCGGATCGACGTGAGCGGGGTGCGCAGCTCGTGGGACGCGTCGGCGACGAACTGCCGGAGCCTCGCCTCGGATTCGGACTTCTCTGCGAACGCGCCTTCGATGCGCGCGAGCATCGTGTTCAGCGCGGCGCCGAGCCGACCGACCTCCGTCTCGGTGTCCGCCGGCTCGATCCGACGGCCGAGGTCGCCGCCGGATGCGATCTCCCCCGCCGACTTCGCCATGTCGTCCAGCGGACGCAACCCACGGCGCACCGTCCACAGCCCGAGAACGCAGAGCGCGAGGATCACCGCCGCGGAGACGCCGACCTCGATGCGGATGAGCGATGTGAGCGTCGCGTCAGTCTGCGCGAGGGAGACGGCGACGATCACCGTGCCCTGCGGGACTCGCGTGGCTGCCGCTCGGTAGGCGATCCCGTCCGGCGCTGCGAGTGTGAAGTTGGAAGGGTTCGGCCGGTACGGGCCGGCGCTCGGGCTGAGTCCCCTCGAGAGGCGCACCGAGCGGGGAAGAGCCGGGCGGGAACCGGCCCCGGGCGATGTCCGTGTCGGGCGTGTCACGAGCACGGCGCCCGCGGGCGTGAGGACGATCACGTAGACGTCCGGGTTGATCCGACGGACCAGCAGCCGTGGTGTGCCTGCCGCCCCCTGGTGGGAGCTGTCTGCGAGGTGACGGACCGCGCTGTCGCGGGCCCCGACCAGCTGCGAGTCGAGCCGCCCGTAGAGGAAGGACCGGAGCGACGTGTACGTCACGACGTCGCAGATCGCCAACCCGATGACGAGCAGGGCCGCCATCGCGACCATGAGCCTGCGACGGAGGCGCACGTCGCCCCCTAATCCTTGGGATCCTTGGGCAGGCGCAGGCTGTACCCCACGCCGCGCACCGTGTGGATCAGGGAAGGGCCCCCGCTCTCGTCGAGCTTCTTGCGGACGTAGCTGATGTAGGTCTCGACGATGTTGGCGTCGCCCTCGAAGGAGTAGTCCCACACATGGTCGAGGATCTCGGACTTCGGCACGACCCGCCGGGGGTGCTCGAGCAGGTACTGGAGGACCCGGAACTCGGTCGCCGTGAGCTCGATCGAGCGGCCGTCGCGCCAGACCTCGTGCGTGTCGACGCTCATCACGAGATCCGCGTAGCGCAGCTCCGCGGCGTCGGGGCCCTCGTGGCCAGCACGCCGCAGCACCGCCCGCACGCGCGCGACCAGCTCTTCGAGGCTGAACGGCTTCGTGACGTAGTCGTCGGCCATCCCGAGGCCGAGCACCTTGTCCTCGGTGCTGTCGCGCGCCGTGAGGAACACCACCGGCACCGCCACGCCGCTCTCCCGGAGGCGGCGGCAGACCTCGGTCCCCTCGAGGTCCGGCATCATGACGTCGAGCATCACGAGGTCGTAGCGACCACGGGTCGCGACCTGCAGGGCCTCTCTTCCGGACCCCGAGACCTCGACCTGGAAGCCTTCGAACCGGAGCGCAGCCGCGAGGAGGTCCGCGATGAAGGGCTCGTCGTCGACGACGAGGATCCGCTCCCCTTCCGGGCTCACCGCTCCATGATCGCAGACGCCCCGCGTCGGGGGCGCATGCCGCCGCCGAGAGAGCCGCTCGTCAAGCACCTCGCCAGACGTCCCAACCCCCACCACGCGACCAGGAGGAACGCCTCCACGACGATGGCCGAGGACATCTTGGACTCGCCGGCGACGCGGTCGACGAAGCTGATCGGCACCTCGGTGATGGGCGCACCTGCCTGTTTCACGCGGTAGGTCATCTCGATCTGGAACCCGTACCCTTCGGCCCGGATCCGGTCGAGGTCCAGCCGCTCGAGCACGGACGCGGCGTACGCCCGGAACCCGGCCGTCGAGTCCCTCACCCCGAGGCCGAGGACGGCGTCGGCGTAGCGGTTGCCGCCCCACGACAGCAGGTGCCGGGACCAGGACCAGTTCGGGATCGAGCCGCCCGGCACGTACCGGGAGCCGACCACCAGCTCGTAGCCGTCCTCGAGCGGGCCGACGAGCCCGGGGAGCGCGGCAGGGTCGTGAGAGAAGTCGGCGTCCATCTCGACGCAGGCGTCGTACCCGGCAGCCAAGCCCCAGTGGAAGCCGGCACGGTAGGCGCTGCCGAGGCCGGACTTCTCCGTGCGCCGCAAGACGTGGACGTCGTCGATCTCGACGGCGGCCTTCTCGGCCAGCTCGGCGGTGCCGTCGGGGCTGCCGTCGTCGACCACCAGGATCCCCGCGTCCGGCAGCGCGGCGTGCACCTCGCGCAGGAGCGCCTCGATGTTGGCCGCCTCGTTGTAGGTCGGTACCACGACCAGGATCCGCACGCCGTGCGAGCTTACGACGGCAGGTGGTCGCACCGGCCGCAGGCCGCCGCACCGCCCGTTGTCGCCCCGTCCGCTCGAGTTCGGTCCAGGACCGGGTCGGGCATGGAAGCATAAGGCCGTGGAGGAGCCGCTCCAGGATCCCGTGCCACCCGGGGCCGAGGGTCTGCCGGTCGGGCAGTGCGGGCCCGGGGCCGAGCCCCCTCGTGCCTCGCCGGCGACCCCGGAGCGCGCGTCGGCGGAGGGCGGGCCTGCGCAGGGCGCGTCGGGCTCCCAACGCGACGCTCCCGCACCGCCCGACCGCGTGTCCGCGCCGCCGGCCGCCCCCCACGCATCCCGCCCGAGGGGCTCGGCACGGCGCGCCAGGTTGCTGCGATGGTGGCACTCACCGCCGCTCCGATGGGCCATCGCGGTCATCGTGTTCCTCTTCATCCTCGAATACGTCCTGCTGCCCGACATCGCCAACGCCCGCAGCTCCCTGAGGGAGCTCGCCCACGTGAACATCCTCGGCCTGCTCATAGGCGCCGTGCTCGAGGTCCTGTCGCTGCTCTCCTATGCCGAGCTCAGCCACACGGTCTTCTCGCCGGGATCGCCGCGGCGCTCCGTGCTCTTCCGCGTGAACATGTCCAGCCTCGCCGTGAGCCACGTGCTGCCTGGCGGCACGGCACCTGGGACCGCTGTCGGCTACCGGCTCCTCACCCAGCTCGGCGTCCCGAGCGGCACCGCGGCCTTCGGGCTCGCGACCCAGGGCGTGGGGTCGGCGGTGGTGCTGAACGCCGTTTTCTGGCTCGCGCTCCTCATCTCGATCCCGCTCACCGGCTACAACCCGCTCTACGGGTTCGCCGCGATCGCCGGCATCATTCTCTTCGCGCTGTTCGCCGGGACCGTCCTGCTCCTCACCCGGGGACAGCGCCAGGCGCTCGAGCGGCTCCACCGCTGGGCCGACAAGGTCCCGTTGGTCAACGCCGACAAGGTGACGGCGCTCGTCCAGACGATCGCGGACCGTCTTCAGATCCTGCTGCTCGACCGGGCGCTCGTCCGTCACGCTACGGTCTGGGCTGCCGCCAACTGGCTGTTCGACGCGTCGTCGCTGTGGGTGTTCATCCTCGCCTTCCACCACGTCGTCTCACCCATCGACCTCCTCGTCGCCTACGGCCTCGCCAACATCCTCGCGGTCATCCCCATCACGCCGAGCGGCCTCGGAGTCGTCGAAGGCGTCCTCATCCCCACCTTCATCGGCTTCGGCGTCCCCAAGACGATCGCCACCCTGGGCGTCCTCTCCTACCGCCTCGTCAACTTCTGGCTTCCCATCCCTGCAGGGGGGGCCGCCTACCTGTCACTCAAGTCCGGGCGGAACGGGAAGCCCCGCCGCAGGCTGCGCATGCCCTTCCGCCGGGCGGACGCAGCCCACGCCAAGAGAAGCGGCGAGGGGGTCGCGGCCGACAAGGTCGCGACCGACAAGCAGTGACCGGCCGCCACAGGGCCGCCACAGGGCGGCGACGGGGCCTGACCCCGGTCCCGGGGCAGCGGCGACTACCCGTCCAGGCGGGAGTCGACGTCGCGCCGACGCCGCGCGCGCTCGACCGCCAGGTCCTTCAGCCTTCGTTGGGAGTCCACGCCCTTCACCGGGCGCAGCCTCTCCCAGCTGCCGGAGGCGCGGAGCTCCCAGGCGTTCACGTCGTCGGCGAACACGAGGTCGAGGATCTCGAGGAGTCGCCCCTGCAGCTCCAGGTCGCGTACCGGCGTGAGCACCTCGATGCGCCGGTCGAGGTTGCGCTCCATGAGGTCGGCCGAGCCGATGTACAGCTGCAGGGGGAGCGGCGGTGCGGCGCTGAGGGAGTCCCGGTGCGGCGCGTCGTCCGGCGAGCCGCCGAAGCGGTAGATCCGGGAGTGCTCGAGGAACTCGCCCACGATCGACCGGACCTCGATCGTCTCCGAGAGGCCCGGCACGCCCGGTCGCAGGCTGCACATGCCGCGCACTGCGAGGTCGATGGGCACGCCTGCACGAGACGCCGCGTACAGCGCATCGATCACCTCGGGATCGGTGAGCCCGTTGACCTTCAATACGATCCGGCCTGCCGGCCCCGCCTCAGCCTGGTGCGCGATGAGCTCGAGCACGCGCTCGCGCAGCGTGACCGGCGCCACCAGGATCTCGCGGTACTTCGACTGGCGGCTGTACCCGGTCAGGTAGTTGAACAGGTCGCCGACGTCCGCGCCGATGTCCTCGTCAGACGTGAGCAGGCCGAGATCCTCGTAGGTCGCGGCCGTGCGTGAATTGTAGTTCCCCGTGCCCACGTGGCAGTACCGGCGGATGCCGTCGTCCTCGCGCCGAAGCACCAGCACGGTCTTCGAGTGCGTCTTCAGGCCTACGAGCCCATAGACGACGTGAACGCCGGCCTCTTCGAGCGCCCTCGCCCACGCGATGTTGGCCTGTTCGTCGAACCGGGCCATCAGCTCGACGATCGCGGCCACCTGCTTCCCGGCCTCCGCCGCATTGATCAGCGACGCCACGATCGGGCTGTCGCCCGACGTCCGGTAGAGGGTCTGCTTGATCCCGAGGACGCGCGGGTCGTCGGCGGCCTGCGCCACGAAGGCTTCCACCGACGTCGCGAAGGAGTCGTAAGGGTGGTGGACGAGCACGTCGCGCTCGGCGAGGACGCCGAAGAGGTTCGTCGGCTCGTTGCCGGCGGTCGCGAGGTGCGGCGGCGTCATCGGCGTCCACGTCTCGGCGTGCAGCTCCGGACGATCGAGCCCGTAGACGGCCCACAGACCAGACAGGTCGATGGGGGCGTCCAGCGTGTAGACGCCGTCGGCCGGGACCTCCAGCTCCGCCCGCAGCCGCTCGATCAGGGTCGAGTCCGCGGCGGAGGTGACCTCGAGCCGGACCGCGCTGCCGAAGCGCCGGCGGCGCAGCTCCATCTCGACGGCGACGAGCAGGTCGTCCGCCTCGTCCTCTTCCAGCGCGAGGTCGGCGTTCCTCGTCACCCGGAACGTGTCGCGTTCGCCGATGACCATGCCCGGGAACAACGTGTCGAGGTGCGCTGCGATGACCTGCTCGAGGGGGACGAACCGTTCGCCGTCGGGCATCACGACGAAGCGCGGCAGCACGGGGGGGACCTTGACCCGGGCGATCCGCTGATCCCCCGTCGCCGGATCTGCCACCTCCACCAGCAGGTTGAGCGACAAGTTCGAGATGTAGGGGAATGGGTGCCCCGGATCGACCGCCAGAGGCGTGAGCACGGGATAGATCTCCCGTTCGAAGACGTCGACCAGGTACGACCTGTCGTCGTCGTCGAGAGACGTCCAGTCTGACCAGCGGATCCCCGCGTCGGCGAGCGCGGGCACGAGCACGTCGAGAAAGATCGAATCCTGACGAGCGACGAGCTGCTCCACACGCGTCCGGATCGCTGCGAGCTGCTCACCCGGGCGGAGCCCGTCCACCGAGCGGGTCCGCACGCCGGCGACGAGCTTGTCCTGGAGACCTGCCACGCGGACCTGGAAGAACTCGTCCAACGCCTCCGCGAAGATGGCCATGAACTTCACCTGCTCGAGGAGCGGCCGTTTCGTGTCCTCTGCGAGGTCCAACAGCCGCGCCAAGAAGTCGAGCCGCGACAGCTCCTTGTTCGTGAAGCGCTGATGACCGAACGCGGCGATCTCGTCCTGCACCCGGACCGTGCGGCGCTCCCCCGCCAGCGAGTCGTCGCGCGCCAGGGTGGACACCGTCCCGAGTCGGGACGGCGTCGGCGAGGTAGAGGCGAGGCCGGTGGGCGGATGGGCTTCCGGGGTCTGACTGCCGGACGCCAGGTCCGAGGTCACCGGCACGCCCCCGGCCTGCTCGTAGGGCGTGCTCTGCAGTGCCATGAGACCCTCCCAGACTATACGCACCGCTACGCTTCCGGCCGTGGCGACCACCACATTGCTGCCGGCACGTGTGAGCCCGGTCTGGCAGATCCCTGCGTGGCGGCGGGGCCCCAAGCCGAGACGCCGGACCGAGCTCGGGCTCCTCGTCTTCGCCGCGCTCATCACCGTCGCCCTCTACGTGATCGCCGAGGTCGGGGCGAAGGGGAAGCTCCCGCCTCACATCGGCCCGATCCTCGCCGTCATCCTCGGCATCGCGCTCGTCGCCCACATGGCCAACCGCTGGCTGGCTCCCGACGCGAACGCGGTGGTCCTCCCCCTCGCCGCCCTCCTCAACGGAATCGGCTACGTCGTCATCGTCCGCTTCACACCTCCCGCCGCGAAGGCCCAGGCGACGTGGGCGGTGGTCGGCATCGTCTGCTACATCGCAATTCTCCTCGCGGTGCGGCATACCCGCGACATGGACCGCTACCGCTACCTGCTGCTCGCGGCCGCGATCGCGATGCTCATCGCTCCGCTCGTCCCCCATATCGGGAAGCCGATCACAACAACGCGGCTGTGGATCGGCATCGGACCGATCGTGTTCCAGCCGGTCGAGTTCGCGAAGCTCCTCCTCGTCGTCTTCTTTGCCTCATATTTCGCTGAGAACAAGGAGCTCCTCTCGATCCCGACGGCGCGTGTCGGCAACCGCCTCGTGCTCGACCCGCGGCCGCTGGTCCCGATCCTCCTCTTCTGGGCCTTCGCGATGGCAGTGATCGCTCTCGAGGACGACGTGGGCTTCGCGATGCTCATCTTCACGATGTTCGTGGTCCTGCTTTGGGTCACCACCGGGCGGCTGGCGTACATCGTCTTCTCCATCGTGCTCTTCGCGGCAGGGGCCTTCGCAGCCGCGCATCTGTTCCGCCAGGTGAGCACACGCGTCGAACTCTGGCTCCACGCAGCGCCCAACACCCAGCTCGGGTACGGTTTCTTCGACTTCGCGCACGGCGGCATCGGCGGCTCGGGCCTCGGCACCGACCCGCTCGCCGGCGCGTACTCCTGGATGCACATCACGACCGACATGGTGTTCGCGGCGATCGGCGACCAGCTCGGGTTCATCGGCGCCGCAGCCGTGGTGATGGCGTTCGTGCTCCTCGTAGGCTCGGGCCTCCGGATCGCCCAGGCGGCGCGCTCGGACTTCTCCCGGCTCGTGGCGGTCGGCCTCACCGCTGTGCTCGGGTTCCAGGCGTTCTTCATCATGGCCGGCGTGACTCGGCTGCTTCCCTTCTCCGGGATCACGTTGCCGTTCGTCGCCTACGGCGGGTCCTCGCTGATCGCGAACTACGCGCTGATCGCGGTGTTGATCCGCATCTCCCAGGAGGGCTCCTCCACGGAGCGCGAGCGCGAGACGGGCGTCAGCCTGCCGGGCGACGCGGAGTTCCGCGTCGCGAACTGAACGCCGAGCGCGCGCCCTCGGGCATCGGACTCGGTGGGCTCGAGTGCGCCGGCCCGCTCGAGGCGGCGGCAGGCTCGCTGTTGGCGGGCTGGGGCGCACCCTCGAGCTCGTCGGGCGGCACGTCGCCTGCGATCTCGAACAACCGCTCGTCGCACAGCACCGGCGCCGGGACCCGCTGTCGGAGGGCGAGGCAGATCCCGTCGCTCGGGCGGCAGGAGAGCACCTCACGGCCGGCCGGGCCCTTGAGGTCGAGCTCGGCGAGATACGTCGCCCCGATGCGCCCGGTGAGCCGGACCGCCAGGATCTCGACGCCGAGGCGCTCCAGCGCGAGGGCGAAGAGATCATGGGTCAAGGGGCGCGGCGCCGCCGTCCCAGCGAGCGCGTGGGCCAGCGCCACGCCCTCTGCCATGCCGATCCGGAACGCAAGCGGATCATGGCGTCCCTCGGCGTCCTCCGCGTCCTTGAGGGTCACCGTCGGGAACTGGTCGGGCAGTGCGACGTCGACCGACACGTCGCACACCAGGCGGTAGGCCGGATGCGCCTGGGAGGCGGCGCGTGCCCCCGATGCAGTCGCCGCCCCCGGTGGCGGCTTCCGAGCGCCGCCGGGGGAACGCTGCGGCTCGGCCTCCCCTCCCGCTTTTTCGACCTCCGCCCCAGCGAGCCCCTCCACGCCTCCTACCCCCCTCTCCGGGCGTACACGCTCAACGCCAGACCGATCCCCACGAAGAACGCGATCACCGCGGTCCCCCCGTAGCTGATGAAGGGGAGCGGGATGCCGGTGATCGGCATGATGCCCATGGTCATGCCCGCGTTCTGGAAGGTGCTGAACGCCACGAACGTGAAGACCCCGACGCAGACCAGCCGCCCGAAGTCGTCGCGGGCGAGCTGCCCCACATGCAGCACCCGCCACGCCAGGAAGAAGAGGAGGCCCAGCACGCCCACCGCGCCGACGAACCCGAGCTGCTCTCCCACCGCCGTGAAGATGAAGTCGGTCTGCTGCTCCGGCACGTAGCCGAGGTTCGTGGCGGCGCCGTGCCCGATCCCCGTGCCGAAGAGGCCGCCGGCGCCGATCGCGTCCTTCGCCTGCTGAAGGTTGTACACCGCGCCGGCGAGTGTCCCCGTCGGGTGCGCTGTCGACTGGTGGAGGAAGCTCGTGATCCGCAGGATCTGGTAATGGTGCAGGATGCCCGCTCCGAGCACGAGCGCGACCATGGCGACCGCTCCGACGATCAGCACGATCAGCACACGGGTGGGCAGCCCTGCGACGGAGAGCATCACGAAGAGGACGACGGACATGATGATCCCCGTGCCGAGATCGGGCTGGACCATGACCAGCGTGGTCGGGACCGCCCCCATGACGAGGACTTTCACGACGTCTCGCCAGGTGAGACCCTCCGGGCGCCTCGCGCAGTAGGTGGCGACCGCGATGACCAGACCGAGGACCGCGAACTCCGAAGGCTGGATCTGGATGGGGCCGAGGTTGAACCATCGTGCGGAGCCGAGCGGCGAGTGCGCGCCGACGTGCGGCACCATCACCGCGAGAAGGACGAACACGGACAGGCCGTAGATCGCCATGCCGAACGCCTCGAGCTTGCGGTAGTCGAAGAAACCGACGGCGCCCATCACGACGATCCCGAGCAAGACGAAGATCGCCTGGCGCTTCAGGTAGTAGGTCGGGCTTGTGCCCGCGAGGAGGAGGGGCCCGCGGGTCGCGGTGTACACCATGACCACGCCGATCATCGCGGCGGCCACGGAGCCGGCGATGAGGAACGGGTCCACCACCCAGGACGGGCGGCGCACCATCAGCGGCCGCCGTGCGGACGCCGCACGCGCCTGCCACCCCATGCGGTACTGCGTCTGCACGAACGCCAGGCTACCGGCCGCCTCCGTGGTGCCGAAGCCGGCCGCCGCCCGCGCACGTGCCGAAGGCGGTCGCCGCCGGCACCCCCGAAGCCGGCCGCCGCCCGCACCCCGCCCGGCGGCCGGCTCCCGCCTGCTGTTCAGCTCCTGGGAGCCTGAGCCCCCCGCTCCCGGCGGGCTGCCACCGCGTGCCACATGGCCCCGACCGGCGCGGGGATCCCCGTCCACAGCTCGATCTGCAGCGCCGCCTGGTGGACGAGCATCCCGAGACCGTCGAGCGTCATCGCCCCCTGCCCCGCCGCGAGCTGCAGCCAGCGAGTCGGGCGCGGGGCGTACACGAGATCCACGACGAGCTGGCCGCGGCCCAGGAGGGCCGGGTCGACCGGCGGGAGCTCCTCGGCCGACGCGGTGCCGGACATGCCTGCCGGCGTCGCGTTCACCACCAGGTCGGCGCAGCGCGCGTCCGACGGCGATCCGGTCCGTCCCGCGGCGCCCGCGAGGGCGGCGGCGGCGGCGGCACGGGCCGGGGCGCGGCCGACCACGATCACCTCGGCAGCGCCGGCGTTCGCGAGCGCGAGCACCACCGCTCGTGCCGCCGCTCCTGCGCCCGCGACCAGGCAGCGTCGTCCCGACGGGTCGAATCCCGCACCTCGCCGCAGCGCGGCGAGGAACCCCTCTCCGTCGGTGTTGTGCCCGACGAGGCCGTCGGGCTCGACGACCACGCAGTTCGCCGCTCCCAGGAGATCCGCCGTCGGGCTGGTGCGATCCACAGCGGCGGCGACGGGCTCTTTGAACGGCATCGTCACGGAGAGCCCGCGCAGTCCGAGCGCACGCGCGCCCGGCAGCGCCACGTCGAGCGCGCCGGATGCGACCGGGAAGGCGACCGAGACCCAGTCGAGGCCGAGCGCGGCGAAGGCGGCGTTGTGCAACGTCGGCGACCGAGAGTGGCGGACGGGGTCGCCGATCACGCCGACGACCACCGAGGTCCCAGACGGCCACGACGGCCCGCCCTTTGCAGCAGAACCCGTCATGCGCGCGGCCCAGGGGACGCGCGGGACGACGGACGCCCGCCCTGCTTCGGCTGCCTCGCCGCGCTGGCGGCAGCCTCCCGCTCGAGCGCGAGCTGGCCCGTGTAGGTGGACGCGAACTTCATGGTGCCCGACCTGGCTGTCACGAGGTCGAAGTAGAGCCACGAGCCGGCAGGCGGCTCGACCGCGGCGCGCAGCGCCGGCACCGACGGCGTGCAGATCGGCGTCGGGGTGAGCCCTGCGTGCAAGTAGGTGTTGTACGGCGTTGTGATCCGCTCCTCCTTCGGCGTGACCGGCCCGCCATCCTTGCCCAGCGAGTACAGGACCGTCGATGTCATGTCGAGCCGCATCCCTGCCGCGAGGCGGTTCAAGACCACCCTCGCCACGTCTCCCATGTAACGGGTGTAGTACCCCTCCTTCTGCGCGATCGAGGCGACCGTGACGAGCTCGTAGGCGTCCAGTCCGTCCACCTTCGTCGTGGGGGAGAGCCCCGCGGCCGCCGCCTCGGCGTCGAACCGTGCGACCATCTGCTCCAGGAGCTGGTGGCCCGTCTCTCCCGGCAGGATCTTGTAGGTCCCCGCGCCGATCAATCCCTCGAGAGAGCCGCGGCGCCTCGGCTGGAAGGGCGAGCGGACGTGGCCTCCGGCGCCTGCGTCCGACAACGCGCGCACGAGGTTGCCCGGCAGGGACTCGAGCTCGTGGTCGATCTCAGAGATGGTCATGCCCGGCGCGACCGTGAGCTCGTAGACGTTCGGGCCGGCATCGAGGGCCGCCTTCGCCGCGGCGAACGAGAGGTTCCGGTGGAGCTGGTAGACGCCGGGGCGGACGAGCGGGCCGCCGTGGACGAACGACCAGATGCGGAAGGCGACGGCTGTGCCGACCACATCGTCGGTCGCGAGCGCTGTCTCGATCGCGCCGAGCGGCTCGCCCGCACGCACGTCGAGCTGCACCGGCTCGCCCGGCCGACCGAAGGGGTGCGCCTCCACCTCGTACCACGCAAGGGTGCCGGCCAGCACCAGCGCCACGGCGACGAGCGCGACCGCCCACCGCCCTCGCCGCGTGAGGCGGCTCCGCGTGCCGTCGCCGGTCGGGTCGTCATGCGGGCCCCTCGAGGCCGACCGGCTCACCTGGCTTCGAGCCATGACTGGAGCAGCACCGTCGCCGCCGCGCTGTCGACCCGCATCCGGCGGTGGCGACCGCGCGTGCCCGCCGAGGCGAGCGCGGTCTGCGCAGCGACCGTCGTGAACCGCTCGTCGAAGGTCTCGACTTTCACCCCCCGGCCCTCGAGCGACCTCGCGAGCTCTGCCGCCTCTTCCTCGGCGGCACGGGCGGCAGGCCCGCGGTTGCCGTCCAAGGAGAGCGGGAGACCGACGACGACCACGGCGGCGCCGACCTCTTCGATCACCTCTGCGATGGCTCGATGGTCGAGTGCCCGATCGTCGTGGCGGGCGATGCAGGGCCGGGGAAAGGCCAGCGATCCAGCCGCGTCGCTCACCGCGACCCCGATGCGGCGCGAGCCGAGGTCGACGGCGACCGCCTTGGTCATCGGGGCCGCCGGCATCTCGTCACCGGGAGACGAGCAGGCGGCGCGCCTCGCCGAGCGCTTCGTCGAGGCGCGATGCGTCACGCCCGCCGGCGAGCGCCAGCGCGGGCGACCCTCCCCCTCCCCCGGCGACGATGGCCGCGACCTGGCGCACGACCGCGGTCGCGTCCGGCTCCCCCCCGGTCGCGACGGCGATCGCCACCCGCTCGCCGTCGGGCGACCCCCCGATCGCGGCGGCCCGCACGCCGTGGCCGCGCGCCGCCTGCGCCAGGCTGCGCAGCTCGTCGGGGCTCCGGCCGTCGAGCCTGGAGACGACGACGCCTCGCTCCGCGGCCGCGGCCAGGTCTGCCGCCTCCTTCTCGAGAGCGGAGGCCCGCAGTCGCGACAGCTCGCGTGCTGCCGCCCTTTCGCGCTCGACGAGGCGCCCGAGCGCGTCCACCAGCCCGGCCGGCTCGACCTTCAAGAGCGCGGCGGCCTCGGCCACCTGGCGATCGCGCTCGCGCAGCCGCGCGAACGTCGCCGCCGCGCTCACCGCCTCGATCCGCCGGGTGTTCGACCCGATGGACCCCTCGGACACGACGGCGACGGGGCCGACCATCCCGAGCGCGTCGACGTGAGTGCCGCCGCAGAGCTCGAGCGAGTGCGGCCCGGCGCGCACGACGCGCACCACGTCGCCGTACTTGTCCCCGAAGAACGCGACAGCCCCCATCTTCTCCGCCTCCGACCTGGCGACCTCCACGGTGAGCACCCGCTCGTCGGTCAGCACGTCCTGGTTCACCAGATCGGTGACCGCGTCGAGCTCCTCGGGCGCGGGGGCGCCCCGGTGGCTGAAGTCGAACCTGAGCCGGTCGGGCGCGACGAGGGAGCCCTGCTGTCGAACGTGCTCGCCGAGGACCTCCCGGAGCGCGGCGTGCAGCAGGTGCGTCCCCGTGTGGTTCCGCCGCGTGGCCTCGCGACGCGGGCCGTCGATCGCTGCCAGCGCGTCCTGGCCCGCGTAGATCTCCCCCGACACCCTCGCCCGGTGCGCGCTGAGCCCGGGGAGCGCGGCGACCGTGTCGAACACCGAGGCCGAGCCCGTCTCGGTGACGATCGTGCCGATGTCGCCCACCTGCCCACCACCCTCCGCGTAGAAGGGCGTCCGGTCCAAGAAGAGCTCGACGGTTCCCGGCTCGGTGCCGGCCAGCACGCCCACCACCTGCACGGGAACCGCGTAGTGCTCGGGGCTGCGCCCGACGAAGACGGTGGGGCCGCTCGTGTCCAACAGCTCCCGGTAGGCGGTCTCGTCCGCGCCTGCGGGGGCCTTCGCCGCCTGGCGAGCGCGGCGACGTTGCGCCGCCATGTGCTCGTCGTACGCGGCCCGGTCGACGGTCACCCCGGCCTCGAGCGCGAGCTCCTCGGTGAGCTCGATCGGGAACCCGTGGGTGTCGTGGAGCCGGAAGGCCGTCTCCCCGGGGAGCACCTCGACGCGCTCGGCGCGCAGTTGCGCGAGCGCGTCCTCGAGCATCGAGAGCCCGGTCCGAAGCGTGCGGTCGAACCCCGACTCCTCGCGCTCGAGGACGTCGGTCACGATCTCGATCTCCTCGCGGACGTTCGGGTACGCCGCGCCCATGATGCGGGCGGTCGTCTCCGCGAGGGACGGAGTCACGAGGCCGCGGGCCCCTGCTCGGCGGGCGGCGAGCACCGCTCGCCGGACGATCCTCCGGAGCACGTAGCCCCGACCGTCGTTCGAGGGCATGACCCCGTCGGCGACGAGCATGGTCATCGCCCTTCCGTGGTCCGCCATGATCCGCAGCGCGACGTCGTGGGCTTCCTCCCGGCCGTAGCGCGCGCCCGTCAGCTTTTCGGCGGTCTCGACGAGCGGCGCGAGCACGTCGGTGTCGAAGATGGAGTCGGTCCCCGTGAGCACGGGCAGGATGCGCTCGAGCCCTGCGCCAGTGTCGATGTTCTTCCTCGGCAGCTCGGTCATGGAGCCGTCGGCCGACCGGTTGTACTGCATGAAGACCAGGTTCCAGATCTCCACGTAGCGCTCCGCGCCGCCGTGCGCGGGCCCGCCGGCCTCGCCGTGGGGCTCCCCCTTGTCGAAGTAGATCTCCGAGCAGGGCCCGCATGGACCCGTGTCGCCCATCCGCCAGAAGTTGTCCTCGCCCATGCGCTGGATCCGTCCGGGCAAGACGCCCACCCCGTCGGCCCAGATCGCCGCCGCCTCGTCGTCGCTGTGGTGGACGGTGATCCACAGCCGCTCGCCGTCGACCCCCAGGACGTCGGTGACGAGCTCCCAGGCGAGGGGGATGGCCCGCTCCTTGAAGTAGTCGCCGAAGCTGAAGTTGCCGAGCATCTCGAAGAACGTGCAGTGCCTGGCGGTGTGGCCCACCACGTCGATGTCGTTCGTCCGGAAGCACTTCTGCACCGTGGTGGCCCGCGGCCAGGGCGCGGGCTCGTCGCCGAGGAAGTACGGCTTGAACGGCACCATCCCTGCGATCGTGAAGAGCACGGTGGGGTCGTGCGGGATGAGGCTCGCGGACGGAACCACTTCGTGGTCCCGCGCGGCGAAGAACCCGGTGAAGGCGGCCCGAAGCTCGTTGGCGTCCACGACGCCGAACACTACCGGTGCTGCCGGCGAGCCCCCTGTGGCCGGGCCGTCCTGGCGTGGCTGCGGGCCGGCGGCACCTCGCCCATCCGCCGCCACAGCTCCGCTTCGTGGTCGCGGCGCTCCGAGCGCGCGGCGTCCACCGCTTCTCGGACCCTGCCGCCCAGCTCTCGTGCCGCCCGTGCCGCCTCGTTGCCGGCCACGGACGGCGAGAGCACCTCCACCGCGCGGCGCACCCGCCTGCGCACCCGCTTCTCGGCCCACAGGGTGCCTCCGACGCCCAGCGCGATCCCTGCGCCGAGCCAGATCGGGCGCCGCATCACCGGCGGGGGGCCGCGAGCGTGCGGCGGCCGGCCGCGAGGCGCCTGGCCTCGGCGCCGTTGCGGTCCTGGTGCCGGTGCCGGCCAGACACGGCCTGCGTCGGGCGCACGCCGTCTGTCCCACGGAGCCGCTTCAGCCCTCCGCGGACCCCGGCGCGCCACGCGAGCACCTTCACGACCGGGTTGGCGAACGCCCGCCGAGCCAGCTGCGCCGCGTGGTCCACGGCGGCCGTGACAGCCTCGGTGTCGGCGAGGACCGCGTCGACGCGGGCGATCTCGGCCGCGGCGTGGCCGGCGGCGGCACGCGCCTCCTCGACCAAGGGGAGGGCTTCGTGCCGGAGCGCCTCGATGCCCCGCTCGAGCCGGCGAACCTGGCTCACGAGCACGAACGCGGCCGTGAGGGACACGATCGCTCCCAGGGTGCTCACCGCGGCCGCGACCACCACGACGGCGTCGGCGGCGCTCATCCCACGAGCGTACCCGCCGTCGGGATCGCCATGCGTGAGCGCAACCTGCACGTGAATTGCCCGAGACAAGCACCGCCGGTCGGACCAGCTAACGTCTGCACGTGCAGCAAGTCTCGAGCGCGCCGACTCGAAGTCGCGCCTCGTGGTCCCTCCCCTCGCGCATCGCCGGCCTGGTGGCCCTCACCAAGCCTCGGATCATCGAGCTGCTCTTGATCACGACGGTGCCGGCCATGTTCGTCGCCTCGCGGACGGTACCGCCGTTCCGGCTCGTCGCCCTGACGGTCATCGGCGGCACGTTCGCCGCAGGCGGCGCGAACGCGTTCAACATGTACTACGACCGCGACATCGACGCGATCATGGACCGGACCAGGCGCCGGCCGCTCGTCTCAGGCGTCGTGAGGCCAGCCGAGGCGCTCGCACTGTCCATCGGGCTCGAGGCGGCGGCGTTCCTCCTCCTCTGGCTCGAGGTCAACCTGCTCTCCGCGCTGCTCGCGCTCGGCGCGGCGCTCTTCTACGTGGGCGTCTACACCGTGTGGCTGAAGCGGCGCCACCCCTCCAACATCGTGATCGGCGGCGCAGCTGGCGCCGTGCCGGTCCTCGTCGGGTGGAGCGCGGCCACCGGCCACGTCGGGACGCCCGCGTGGGTGATGTTCGGCATCGTGGTGGCGTGGACGCCCCCCCACTTCTGGGCGCTCGCCATCCGTCACAAGGACGACTATTCACGAGCCTCGGTCCCGATGCTCCCCTCGGTCGCCGACGCCGGGCGCGTCGTGCGCGAGATCCTCGCCTACACGGCGCTCGTCGCGGCGCTGTCGGTCCTCCTCGTCTTCGTGGCCCACCTGGGCTGGGTGTTCCTCGGGATCGCGCTCGTCCTCGACGCGGGGCTCTTCCGCTACGCCGTGGCGCTCCGGCGAGAGCCGAGCCAGCGGCAGGCGATGCGCCTGTTCGGCTACTCGATCACCTACCTCACGACGCTGTTCCTGGCGATGGGCGTGGTCGCGATCGTCCGGCACCCGTGAGCTCCTCGGCCGGGACCGGCGTCCCGACCGAGGACGCGGCCAGCGGTGGCGGCGAGGGCGCGCGAGTGCACGACGGCGCGCGAGCTGCCCGGTGGCCTGCAAGGAGATCGCGCGTCCCAGGACGCATGATGCCAGTCCCCGGATCTCTGCCTCAGGACGTTAGCGGGAGGGGGGCAGGCCCCCCTCCCGGCCTCCTCCCCCCGGCGCCGTCGGCGAACCTTTCACGCGTCGGCCCGGCAGAGCCGGCCCTCGGGCGGCCACGCTGGTGTGGTGATGAGCGTGACCAACATCAATGACGTGCTCGACGGCCACGTCGGCCTCGACCTCTCCTGCGTCGACCGCCTCTACCTGAACGCCTACGTTCCGAAGCTGCAGGTGGCCGGCCAGGTGGTGACCTTCCTGACCGAGCATCTCGGCTTCCCGATCCCCTCGCCGGCCCTGTTGGAGAAGATCGGCAACCGCTTCCGGTGTGAGGTGAAGGCGTTCGCTGCCGACCAGCAGATCCCGATCCTGCAGCTGAAGAAGCCCGACCGCACCCGCTGGGACGACCGAAAGCTCGACCATGTCCGGCCCTATCTCGACGCTGCCGAACGTGCGGGCCGCACCGGGGTGGTTGCCATCGTCGCGGCCCAAGAGTTCGCCTGGGTCTTCAGCGCCAAGAACCGCTCCCCCAAGCCCGGGGTCGTGAGCTACGACTTCGTGAAGGAGGAGCGCCGGGTCGGGACGTACTACTTCTACGTGCTCGACGCCGACTTCGGGCCCGGCTTCATCAAGATCTGCACCTACTTCCCCTATCCGGCCAAGGTCTGGCTGAACGGCCACGAGCGGGCCAAGCACCAGGCCCGAAAGCAGGGTGTGGCCTTCTCCGAGCTGGCCAACGGTTTCGCCGACTGCGCCGACCCCGACCGGCTCCAGGCCATCTGCGACCACTTCGCGTCGCACGACGTCCAGGGGTTCTTCGACCGCTGGACGAGGGTCATCCCCACCCCGTTCACCGAAGCGGACCGTGCGGCTGGCTACTTCTTCGAGCTGTCGATGCGCCAGGTCGAAGTGTCACGCACGATCGTCTTCGACGACCCCCGTCGGGCCCGCGGATTCTTCGAGGCCCTGGTCGCCGACAACATCGGGGTCGGCCGGCCCGAGGAGATCCGGGCCGTGTTCGTCCCGACCAACCGAGGTGTCAGGACGAAGATGCCGTCCCAGACCCGGGTCTTCTCGCCAGGCACCGAGGTGAAGATGGACTTCACCTTCAAGCACAGCCGAGTCAAGCAATACCTCAAGGAAGGGAGAGCGCTTCGCATCGAAACCGTCGTCAACAAGCCGGCTGACATCGGGATCCTGGCCCGGCTCGAGCACCTGCCCGAGCTGATCGCCCGCGCCCGCGCCGTCAACGCCCGTGTGCTAATGATCGAACGTGCCGGTCAGGGCTGTGCCATCGGCTCTGCGCTCTTCGAGCGCATCCACCAGCCCTACGTATGGGAGGGCCAACGAACCGGAGCGTTCCGCTTCGGGGATCAACGCGCCATGGCCCTGGCCGGCTCTTTGTGCCTGGTGGTCCACGCCGTCACCGGCTTCACCAACAAAAGCCTTCGCGGGCAGGTGGCCGGACTCCTCGGCCGCGACTACAGCTCCTCGCAGATGAGCTAC
>JAKATH010000120.1 GCA_021828055.1 Actinomycetes bacterium | reverse complement strand
CGCGAGCCGCCGCAGCGCCGGACGGCGATCGTCCACGGGGACTTCCGGATCGACAACGCGGTGCTCCGGCCCGACGGCGCCGTCGCGGCCGTGCTCGACTGGGAGCTCTGCACGCTCGGCGACCCGATGGCGGACCTCGGCACGTTCCTCGTCTACTGGGGACTTCCCCCCGACGGGCAACCGCTCCTCGGCACGGTGCCGGCGAGCGCCCTCGACGGGTTCCCCGCTGCAGACGAGCTGCGCGACCGGTACGCGTCGAGCGCGGGAGCCGACGTCTCCGACGTGGGGTACTTCATGGCGTTCGGCTACTGGCGAGTCGCCTGCATCCTCCAGGGCGTGTACGCCCGCTACGTCGGAGGCGCACCGGCGGGCGACCCCGACGACGTCGAGCACCTGCCCGCCACCGTGGCCCGGCTCGCCGAGCTGGCCGCCGCTACCCTCGGTGAGTCGTGAGCGAGCTCTTCGCGGTGCACACCTCGCCGGTGCTGAACGCGCCGGTCCTCGTCGTCGCGATGGAGGGGTGGGTCGACGCCGGCCTCGGCGCGGCCAACGCCGTGGCGTCGCTCCTCGAGCACCCGCAGGCCATGGACCTGGTGACCTTCGACAGCGACCACTTCCTCGACCTGCGCGCCCGGCGTCCGATAGTCCGCATCGTCGACGGCGTCACGACGGAGCTCGAGTGGCCCCGGACCCAGCTCCGGCACGGGCACGACCAAGCCGGCGCCGACATGCTGTTCCTCGTCGGGCCCGAGCCCGACTACCACTGGCGGGAGTTCGTCGACGCCGTCGTCCAGCTCTCCCTCCGCTACGGCGTCCGGCTGGTGGTCGGCCTCGGCGCGTTCCCCGCTGCCGCGCCCCACACCCGTCCCGTCCGGCTCGCCGCGACCGCGCCCCCGGGCTCCGCGGAGCTCCTCGCGCAGGTCGGCGTCGTGCAAGGGGAGCTGGAGGTGCCCGCGGGGGTGCTGTCCGCGCTCGAGATCGCGCTCGGCGACGCGGCCGTCCCGACGATCAGCCTGTGGGCACGGGTCCCTCACTACGTCTCGGCCATGCCGTTCCCCATGGCGAGCGTGGCGCTGGTGGACGGGCTCGCGGCGATGTCCGGTCTCCAGCTCGACACCGCGGCGCTCCGGGCGGCCGGGGACCGCGTACGGAGCCAGGTGGACGAGCTGATCGCAGGCAATCCCGAGCACGTCGCAATGGTCGCCAAGCTCGAAGAGGAGATCGACTCCTCCGAGGGCAACGCGTTCGGGCTCCAAGAGGTCCCCTCCGCCGACGAGCTCGCCGCCGAGCTCGAGCGCTTCCTGCGCGGCGAGGACCATTGAGGATGAGCGCCGTCGGCGCAGGCCGCCGAGCGGGGCGGCAGGTCGGCGCGGGGCGGCAGGTCGGCGCGGGGCGGCAGGTCGGCGCGGGGCGGCAGGTCGGCGCGGGGCGGCAGGTCGGCGCGGGGCAGCAGGTCGGCGCGGGGCGGCAGGTCGGCGCGGGGCGGCAGGTCGGCGCGAGTGAACCAGTCGAGAGGAGCCGGGATGAAGATCGATGGTGCCATCGGGTTCGACCCGTCGGGGATCGCCGGCGCGGCGCGACGTCTCGAAGAGATCGGGTACGACGGCGCATCGGCGGCAGAGACCGGTCGCGACCCCTTCCTCCCGCTCGCCGTCGCGGCGGAGGCGACCGAGCACCTGGAGCTCGCCACGGGCATCGCGGTGGCCTTCGCGCGCAACCCGATGACGCTCGCCATGGCGGCCAACGACCTGCACCAGCTCTCGAAGGGCCGCTTCACCCTCGGGCTCGGCTCGCAGATCAAGCCCCACATCACGAAGCGGTTCTCGATGCCGTGGTCGCATCCGGCGCCTCGGATGCGCGAGCTCGTCCTGGCGATCCGCGCGATCTGGGACTCGTGGAGGACCGGCGAGCCGCTGGACTTCCGGGGCGAGTTCTACACGCACACGCTCATGACGCCGTTCTTCAACCCCGGACCGAATCCCTTCGGCAACCCGAAGATCGTCCTCGCGGCGGTCGGCGCCCGCATGGCAGAGGTCGCCGGGGAGGTGGGCGACGGGCTCCTCGTCCACCCGTTCACCACCGCACGCTACCTGACGGAGGTCGGCCTGCCGGCCCTCGAGCGCGGCGCGGCCAAGGTGGGAAAGGCCCGGGACGACCTGGTCGTGGCGCTGCCCGGGTTCGTCGTGACCGGGTCCACCGCGGACCAGATGGAGGCGAGCGCCCGCGCGGCCAGGGCGCAGATCGCCTTCTACGGCTCGACGCCCGCCTACCGTCCCGTCCTCGAGCTGCACGGCTGGGGCGACCTCCAGGGCGAGCTCCACGCGCGTTCCAAGCGCGGCGCGTGGGAGGCGATGGCCGAGCTCGTGGACGACGAGGTCCTCGAGACGTTCTCGGTGGTCGCACCCCCTGACCGCCTCGCCGCTGCGGTGCTCGAGCGCTGGGGAGGCCTCGTCGACCGGTTCAGCCTCTACGGTGCCCTCCCAGACGCCGAGGCGGCCCCGGTCATCGCCCAATTCCACGAGGCGCCGGGGAGGCCGCCCCCTGCATCGGGGCACCAGTAGGCGCCGGGCCGTCACGCCAGCGGGGCACCAGTAGGCGCCGGGGAGGCCGCCCCCTGCATCGGGGCACCAGCAGGCGCCTGGCCGTCACGGCAGCGGGGCACCAGTAGGCGCCGGGCGCGTCGCGGCAGCGGGGCACCAGCCTCCTGCGGGACGAGGTCAGCCGTCCGCGGTCACGACGTTCACGAGCCGGGGCGCGCGCACGACCACCCGAACGGGGGTCGCGCCGCCGAGCGCGTCGGCCACGCGGGCGGACGCGAGCGCCGCGGCTCGTGCCTCCTCCTCGCCGATGGCGGCGGGCACTCCGATCCGGTCACGCACCTTGCCGTTGACCTGGACGACCATCGTGACGGTCTCTTCGATCACCAGCGCGTCGTCGAACTGCGGCCACGGGCGCCCGTGGAGCCGGTCGGCGTGCCGGCGCTCCCACAGCTCGGCGGTCACGTGCGGAGCCATCGGCGCGAGCAGGTGCAGCAGCGCGTCCAGGGCCTCTCCGAGCACCTCCGCGTGGGGATCGTCTTGCGCGTAGCGCTGGAGGAGGTTGACCTGCTCCATGCAGTGCGCGACCGCCGTGTTGTAGGACCAACGCTCGATGTCCCCGGTGACCTGCTGGATCGTCCGGTGCGTCGCACGGCGCACACGGACGTCCGTGCCGCTGAGGACGCCCGACCGGCCGTCGGGCGATGGAGCACGTTCGGCGAGCCGCCACAGACGGTCGAGGAAGCGGCCGCAACCCTCGATCACGTCGTCGGTCTGGTCGCTCCAGTCGAAGTCGTCCGTCGGTGGCCCGACGAAGAGGTGGAAGAGCCGGAGCGCGTCTGCTCCGACGCTCTCGTAGTAGCGGGCGGGCGCGATCAGGTTGCCCTTGGACTTCGACATCTTCGAGCCGTCCATCCTGATCATCCCTTGGGTGAACAGGCGGCGGAAGGGCTCTCGGGGGAGGTCCGGCGGCGCGAGCCCCACGTCGACGAGCGCGCGCGTGAAGAACCGCGCGTACATGAGGTGCAAGATGGCGTGCTCGATGCCCCCGATGTACTGGTCGACCGGCATCCAGCGGACGACGGCCGCCGGACTGAACGGGGCCTGTGCGTCGAAGGGGTCGCAGAACCTGAGGAAGTACCAGCTCGAGTCGACGAACGTGTCCATCGTGTCGGTCTCCCGGACCGCGGGCTCGCCCCCGACCGGGCAGGTGGCACGCTTGAACCCCTCGTGCAGCGCGAGCGGCGACTGCCCGCTCGGGAGGAACTCCACGTCGTCGGGCGCGAGGACCGGCAGCTGGTCTTCGGGGACCGGGACCGCGCCGTGCACCGAGCAGTGCACGACAGGGATCGGGCAGCCCCAGAACCGCTGGCGCGAGATGAGCCAGTCGCGCAGGCGGTAGTTGACCTTCCGGCAGCCGCGCCCTTCGCGTTCGAGGAACTCGATCGCGGCCTCCTTCGCCTCGGCCACCCGAAGGCCGTCGAGGAACCCGCTGTTCACCTTCACGCCGTCCCCTGAGTACGCCTCGCCACCCTGCTCCTCCCATCTTTCGGGAGGGGCGACGGTGCGCACGACGGGCAGCCCGTGGAGCTGAGCAAATGCCCAGTCACGTTGGTCCTCGGCCGGGACGGCCATGATCGCTCCGGTGCCGTAGCCCATGAGGACGTAGTCCGCGACGTAGAGCGGGATGCGCTCGCCGTTCATCGGGTTGACCACCCAGCTCCCGGTGAAGACGCCGCGTTTCTCGAGCGACGCCCCTTCGGCCGCCGCCGTCCGCTGGATCTCCGACTCCGAGGCGGCACGTGCACGCAGCTCCGCGACTGCTTCACGCTGCTCCGCCGTCGTCAGCTCGTCGGCGAGCGGGTGCTCGGGCGCCATCACCGCGTAGGTCATGCCGAAGGCGGTGTCCGGCCGGGTCGTGAAGACCGTGAGCGTGAGGTCGGGACGCCCCACCACCTCGAGGGCGATCTCTGCGCCCTCGGACCGGCCGATCCAATTGCGCTGCATCACCTTCACACGCTCTGGCCACTCGAGGCCCTCGAGCCCGGCGAGGAGCTCGTCGGCGTAGGTGGTGATCTTGAAGAACCACTGCTCGAGGTCGCGCGTCTCCACGACGTCGCCGGACCGCTCGCAGCGGCCGTCGGGAAGGACCTGCTCGTTCGCGAGCACCGTCTGGCACCCCGGACACCAGTTGACGGGCGCGTGCGCACGGTAGGCGAGACCCGCCTTCAGAAGCCGGAGGAAGATGAGCTGCGTCCAGTGGATGTAGCTCGGGTCGTGGCTGCGCACCTCGCGGCGCCAGTCGTAGACGGCGCCGAGCCTCACGATCGACTCCTTCAGCTCGGCGATGCGTGCGTCGGTGAAGACGCGGGGGTGGGTGCCGGTGCGGATCGCCGCGTTCTCCGCAGGCAGCCCGAAGGAGTCGAAGCCGAGCGGCGAGAGCACCGCCTTGCCCTGCATCGTCTGGTAGCGCACGACGAGGTCGCCGAACGTGTAGTTGCGGACGTGGCCCTGGTGTGCCGGGCCCGACGGGTACGGGTACATGCACAGGGCGTAGAA
>JAKATH010000032.1:21498-27094 GCA_021828055.1 Actinomycetes bacterium | reverse complement strand
GGCGACCACACAGGGCGCTCCCGACCCGACACAGTCGGGACTGCGTCCCGAGCGGGGCTCCGCCCCGCACCCTGGTCCTGCGCGCCCACGTCCTTGCGCTACTTACGCAAGTATTTTCCGGTCAGGGTGGAGTTGCAAGGGCCCGCTGCGGATCTGGGAGCTCGCCGCCTCGACCGCCAAGGTGACCCCCCTCGCCGCAGTCCACACGCCCTACGAGGCGTGCCTCGGAACGACCGGTTTGGCGAGTGCGGAGCGCGCGGCGTTCACCTTCCTCGCCGACGAGGGCTATCCCTCGAGGCTCGTACGAGTCCGCCTCCCTCTCGGCTGAGGCGCACAGATGACCCTGCTGCGACCCCCGGCGCCAGATGTCCTTGCCGAACACGAAGCGCAATCGCCTCCGGAGGTCCTCTTCAAAGAGTCGCAACGCGTCGCCGTCGCCGCTCGATCGCCGGCGCGGCGTCCGTAACGGTCCTCGGAGCGGGGAGCGGGGAGCGGGGAGCGGGGAGCGGGGAGCGGGGAGCGGGGAGCGGGGAGCGGGGAGCGGCAAGCAAGATCTCGATCTCCACGCGCGGGTTCCGGCATCGACGGGCCACGTCACACGGGGAGGGGGCACGGCGCCATTGGCGGCCCTCCGCCCTGTCGTCCCGCAAGCTCGGCGTCTCTGCCACGGGGTGTCCCAGGACGGCCGTCTACAGCGGAGTGGCGCTCACCTCCGCCGACACGAGTGCGCGGGCGTGCACCCTGGCGCGCTTTCCCCGCGTGACCGGGTTGACAGCCACAACCGGAAGGAAGAACACCGCGCGCCACGAGCTCGGTGGCTGTCTCGGCGGCCCGGCCGGAGAGCGGGCCTCGATCGAGGAGCCGCCCAATGTGGTGCTTCGCGGCGAAAGAGCGGTCGCATCGTCGACGGTGGAATGGTCGAGCGTGAGCGCGTACACAGAGGTCTCGTCTCGGTGCATCGGCGTCGGTCACCACGCGAGGTGATCGCAGACGAAGTGCTGGAAGATCAAGAGGACGCCGGTGAACACCGACGCCCCGTGGCCCGACCTCGACGAGTCCGAGTCCCGGGAACTGAAGATCCAGACCAAGCTGCACCAATGGGTCATCCACGGCCTCGGTCGTCGTCTCGACGATCTGCTCGACCTCGTCGCCGACCCCGCCTTCGCCGGGATGACACGGGCAGTTCACGCTCGGACCCTCTTGGAGGGTCCGACCGGTACACTGCCTTGGGAACCAACCAACGGTCGTCGCTCCCCGGCGCACGTACGCCGCCGCGCCGACCTCCGGACCACGAGGGCGGAGCGCCAGATCGTGAAGGAAGCCTGCGGGGTCTTCGGGGTGTACGCGCCGGGCCGTCCGGCGTCTCATCTCACCTTCGACGGCCTCTACGCCCTCCAGCATCGGGGCCAGGAGTCCGCAGGGATGGCCGTGAGCGACGGTCGGACGATCACCGTCGTGAAGAACATGGGTCTCGTCACCCGAGTCTTCGACGAACGGACCCTCTCCGGCTTGACCGGTCACATCGCGATGGGCCACACGCGCTACTCGACGCACGGAGCCTCCGACTGGCATGCTGCTCAACCCGTCTACCGCCCTGCCGGTGGCGCCGGCTTCGCGCTCGGTCACAACGGCAATCTGACGAACACGCCGGAGCTGGCTCGGCGCTGCGGGATGCTGCCAGGCATGGCGCCGACGGACAGCGACATCGTCGCTGAGCTCCTTGCCAGCGCGCTCGACGCCGGAGAGGAGGTGTCGGGCGACGTGCCTGCTGGGACGCTGCCGGTGGGCACCTCGTCTCCCGGCACCCTCACCTCCGCCCTGCGGCAGGTCCTCCCCGGCGTGCAAGGGGCCTACTCCTTGGTGCTGGTCGACTCGCAACGGCTCTACGGGGCCCGCGACTCCCACGGCTTTCGCCCGCTCTGCCTCGGCCGGCTGGGGACGGCGGAGCGCGCGGAGGGCTGGGTGCTCGCGTCGGAGTCGCCCGCGCTCGACGTGGTCGGGGCGACGTACGTGCGGGAGCTGGATCCTGGCGAGCTCGTCACGATCGACGGTCCGGGCGAGGACGATGTCCACAGTGAGCTGCTGTTCCACCCGGCCGACGTCGACCCGCGCCTGTGCATCTTCGAGCTCGTGTACTTCGCCCGCCCGGACAGCCGGCTCTACGGGCGGGAGGTGCACGGTGCGCGACGCCGCATGGGCGAGCTGCTCGCCGAGCAGGCGCCCGCCGACGCCGAGCTGGTCATGGGTGTCCCGGACTCCGGCGTGCCGGCCGCGGAGGGCTTCTCACGTCGAAGCGGCATTCCTTACGGCCAGGGGCTCGTGAAGAACCGATACATCGGGCGGACGTTCATCGATCCGGGCCCGGACGCGCGGCGTGACGCGGTGCGCCGGAAGCTGAACCCGCTGCGCGAGAACATCGCAGGGAAGCGGCTGGTCGTGGTGGACGACTCGATCGTGCGCGGCACCACGACGCGGGCGATCGTGGGGATGTTGCGGGAGGCCGGTGCGACGGAGGTCCACCTGCGCATCTCGTCGCCGCCGTTCCGGTGGCCCTGCTTCTACGGGATCGACACCCCGACGCGCAGTGAGCTCCTGGCAGCGTCGTTGACGCTGGGAGAGATCGAGGGCTACCTCGGCGTCGACTCGCTCGCGTACATCGGGCTCGAGGAGCTGAAGGCGGCGATCGGCGCAGGTCGCGCCGGCTGGTGCGACGCGTGTCTCACCGGCCGCTACCCGACGCCGGTCCCTGTCGACCTGGCTTCCGGCGGCCTCGGTGCCGCGGGTGCGGAAGGTGGCGGGGCTGGCGACGTCCCTGCGCACGGCGTGAGGGAGCAGCCGCTCCTTCAGGGCGCGCTCCCAGGGGTGTGACCTCGTGGCAGTGACGCGGGACGATCGGGTCGAGCCGAGAGGCGGAACGGGCGCCGCCACCTATGCGGGGGCTGGCGTCGATCTCTCTGCCGGTGACGAGGCTGTCGCACGGATCAGGGATGCGGTCGCGTCCACCGCACGTCCGGAGGTGCTCGGTGGGATCGGCGCTTTCGCCGGGCTCTTCGCCCTCGACCGCGACCGCTTCCCCCACCCCGTGCTCGTCTCGTCGACCGACGGCGTCGGGACCAAGATGCTCGTCGCACAGGCGACGGGTCGCTACGAGACGATCGGCGTGGATCTCGTCGCGATGTGCGTGGACGACGTCGTCTGCGCAGGCGCCGAGCCGCTGTTCCTCCTCGACTACGTCGCGGTCGGAAAGCTCCTCCCCGCCCGCGTCGAGTCGATCGTCGGTGGGATCGCGGAGGGATGCCGGATCGCAGGTTGCGCCCTGGTGGGCGGGGAGACCGCCGAGCACCCTGGCGCGATGGGACCAGACGCCGTCGACCTGGTGGGTTTCGCACTGGGCGTGGTCGAGGCGGGGCGAGAGCTCGGACCACACCGCGTCGTCCCCGGCGACGTGCTCGTCGGCCTTCCCTCGCCCGGCCTCCGCTCGAACGGCTACACGCTCGCCCGCCACGTGCTGATCGAGCGTGCGGGGCTCTCGCTCGAGGGTCCGGCGTGGGAGGGCGCCGCGCGTTCCCTCGCCGACGAGCTGCTGGAGCCCTCGCTCGTCTACGCGCCGGCGGTGCTGGCGGCGCTGGCCGCGGCTCGGACAGGGGTCCACGCCTGCGCCCATGTGACCGGTGGCGGCATCCCGGGGAACCTCCGCCGCGTGCTTCCGCGGGACACCGACGCCGTGCTCGACCCGAGCACTTGGGAGGTGCCGCGCATCTTCACCGAGATCGCCCGGCTCGGGCGAGTCAGCGACGCCGAGATGACGCGTGTCTTCAACCTCGGGCTCGGCATGATCCTCGTGGTTGCGCCAGACGCGGTGGAGACGGTCGTCCGGGCAGTGGGAGCGGCAGCGGCCTGCTCCGCCGTTGGACAGGTCGGCTCTTGTCCGGTCGTCGTCGGAGAGGTCGTGGCCGGCTCGGGTGCGGTCCACCTGTGAGCGGTCCACCTGTGAGCGGACCGCCGCCGCAGCACGGGCTGCCCCCGCTCGCGTCGCCCGCGCTGGAGTCGTTGCGCGAGCACCTCCTGGTCCACGCCGTCCGTCGTGGCGACTTCGTGCTCAAGTCGGGGAAGTCCGCCAGCTGGTTCGTCGACGCGAAGCAGACGGTCTGCCGCCCGGACGCGATGCTGCTCGTCGCGGAGGCGATCCTCGACCTCGTGCCGGCCGACACGACGGCGATCGGCGGGTTGACGATGGGGGCCGACCCGGTGGCGTTCGTGACCGCGGCGGTCGCCTCGATGACCGGCCGCCCGTTGAAGGCGTTCAGCGTTCGCAAGGAGCACAAGGACCATGGAGGCGGGGGCCGCATCGCGGGGGCACTGGACCCGGGCGACCGGGTGGCCGTGACCGAGGATGCCGTCACCCGCGGGACGTCGCTCCTCGACGCGGCCCGCGCAGTACGTGCGGCAGGCGCTGAGCCGGTCGTCCTGGTGGCGCTCGTGGACCGGGGAGGGACGGTCGCCGCGATGGCGGCCGTGGAAGGGCTCCCGTTCCGCGCTGTGCTCACGGCACCCGACCTCGGGTTCCCCTTCGAAGGGGGCTGACCCGGGAGGGCGGGCGCCGGCAAGGACCGAGGCGCTCGGGCGACGGCGCCCGCAGGTCGACGACCGGGAGGGCGGGACCCAGGGCCGGAGGCCCGCCGGCGCAGCGGCGTGGATGCGACCGCGGCGAAAGCGACCGCGGAGCTCCTCGTGAAAGGGGCAAGATGGAGTCATGGGACTCTTCCAACGCGCCCACGACATCGTCGAGGCGAAGGCGAACAAGGCACTGGATCAAGCCGAGAACCCGTCGGAGATGCTCGATCTCTCCTACGAGAAGATGCTCGAGCAGCTCACCCAGGTCCGGCGGGCCCTCGTGACAATCGCAGCGTCACGCAAACGCATCGAGCTGCAGGAGGTCCAGCTGCAGCAGTCGGTCGCGCACCTCCAGGACCAGGCGCAGGCTGCGATCGGGCAGGGCCGAGACGACCTCGCGAAGGAAGCGCTCGCTCGAAAGGCGGCGGCCCAGCAGCAGATCGACCAGATGGAGCCGCAGCACCAGCAGCTGACCGAGCAGGAAGAGAAGCTCGAGCAGACGTTGAGCCAGCTCCAGTCGCGGGTGAACGCCTTCCGCACTCAGAAGGAGACCCTCAAGGCGGAGTACACCGCGTCGAAGGCCGTGACGTCTGTCAACGAGAGCGCCGCCGGGATCTCGAAGTCCATCAGCGACTCGGGCGCGGCCCTCCAGCGGGCGCAGGACAAGATCGCGACGATGCAGTCGCGTGCCCAGGCGACCGACGAGCTGCTCGAATCCGGCGTCCTCGAGGACATCGGGGGGGGCACCGATGACATCCAGAAGGAACTGGACGAGCTCAGCTCGAAGTCGGACGTCGACGCCGAGCTCGCCGCGCTCAAAGCCCGCGTCGGCGGGCCCGGGGAGCTCGCCGCGGGCGACTCGGCCGGGTCGCCGGGCGCTCCGAGCGACGGCGGCGGCGGCGCGGGCACCAACGCAGGGTCGTAGCGCTTCTCGAGCGTGCTGCCGGGCGGGCCGCCCGCTCGCAACGAGGACACGCAAGCG
>JAKATH010000032.1:0-21398 GCA_021828055.1 Actinomycetes bacterium | reverse complement strand
GCCGCACGATCTCAGCGGTCGTCGCGCCTCTCGGACGTGCGCCGGAGCTGCAGCCGTTTCCTGACGAGACGCCTGCGCGCTTGGAGCTCGCGGTGGGTGAGGCGCTGCACGTCCTCGCTCAGACCGAGCGAGCTGCGGATGCCCGCGAGCTCCACGCTCCCGAGGGCGGCAGGCGCCACGCCGAGGTCCTGGGCGATGCGGTCACCGTGGCGAGACTGCAGGTGCGTGAGGATCGCGACGGTCTGCTCGAGGACGTCGACGTCGGGGGCCATCGTCGCCATCGAGTTGTCGATGAAGAGCATGTCCTTCACGAAGAGCATCAGCGCCTTCGGCATGCGGGCGCCGTACGCGAGCAACGACTTGGTCATCTCCCGAATTTCCCGGGTGAGCTGCTCCGCGTCCATGGTGGTCGGGTCCACCACCGGCTGGTCCAGTCGGAGATCGGCGATGACCCTGTCGACGTCGACGTCGACAGGCAGCGCGCCCAACTCGCACATCGCCGCGACCTGGGATCTGACGTCGTTGGTGGCGGTGGACATGACGAGCCGAAGGAGCCCACGCCGGCCCCGTTCATCGAGCCGGCCCGTGATCCCGAAGTCCAGCAGCGCCACGCGTCCGTCCGGGCAGACGAGGAGGTTGCCCGCGTGCAGGTCGCCGTGGAACACCCCGAAGAGCACCAGCCCCTCGAGAAAGGCGATCAGCGCGGCCATGAGCACCTGCGCGCTGTCGATGCCTGCCGCGCGCATCGTCTCGGCGTCTCCCCACGCGTAACCGTGGAGCCTCTCCATCACGAGCACGCGACGCGTCACGAGACTCGGATGCGGCCGGGGGACGACCAGCTCACGCTTGGTGCCAGCAGGGGCCGTGCGGGCGAGCACGCGTGCGACCTCGAGCATGTTCTCGGCCTCGAGGCGGAAGTCGAGCTCCTCTCCGATCGTCTCGGAGAACAGTTCGATCAGCGCGGGCGGGTTGGCGAGCGCCGCAACCGGGATCCTTCCGACGAGCAGCGGGGCGAGCCACGCCATCACGGCGAGGTCGCGCCGGACCTGGCGGTCGATCTGGGGGCGCTGGACCTTGACCACGACCTCTTCGCCACTGACCAGCCGGGCGGCGTGCACCTGCGCGATCGACGCAGCCGCGATCGGGACTTCGTCGAACGACGAGAACACAGCTTCGAGCGGTCGCTCGAGGTCCGCTTCCACCGTCGTTCTCACCGTCTCGAAGCTCTCTGCGGGGACCTGGTCACGGCAGAGCCGGAACTCTCCGACGAGCTCCTCCGGGAACACCCCCTCGCCAGCCGAGAGAATCTGGCCCAGTTTGATGTAGGTGGGACCGAGGCGCTCGAACGCGATCCGCAGCCTCCGAGACAGCCCGCGGCGCGACCGCTCACGACTGCGCCGGCGATCGGTGAGGTACCACGCGGCGAGCGCGGGGCCCAGGACCCCGGCGACCCTGCATGCGGCGGCCGCCGGTGGCAGTGCCCTCGGGCGTGCGAGCGCCCGCGTGCGCGCCGCCGTGGCGCTCCGGAGTGCCGCAAGACCGTGGTGCCAGTCGAGACGTGTCGGATCGACGATCCACGGGGGGTCGTCCGTGAACGCCCCCCATTCGAGATCGGCAGGTGCGGCAGGCGGCACCGAGGGGCCCCGGGGCGCGGAAGCCCCGGGCGCGGAAGCCCCGGGCGCGGAAGCCCGGGGCGCGGGGGCTGCCTCCGGTGGTCTCCGGCTCCCGACCCCGGTTGCGGGGACTTCCTCGGTCGTCACCCAGCCGACGATACGGGCGCAGGCGTCCCTGCCCCGTCGCGCCCCCCTGTCGCAGCGCCTCGGCCGCCTGGGCATGTGCCGGCGCAGGCGTCCCTGCCCCGTCGCGCCCGCGCCGCCGGTCGACAGGTTCGCGGTCCTGTCCGGCCACCCGACGAGCGCGCGGTGCCCGTCGTACTGTCTGGGGGTGCGGTTCCACGCCGAGCACGTGCTCCCCGGCCCGCCCGCCGCGGTGGTCGCCGTGCTGGGCGACCCCGGCTTCTACCAGGAGCTCGAGCTCCCGGACCTCCGGCTGCTCGAGGTGCGCTCCGTCCCGGTCTCGGGCGTCGGGGACCCGTCGCGGGCGGACGGCGCGCCACGTGAGCTCGCAGAGGACCGTGGGCTCGTTCTGCGCTACGAGTTCACGGGTGACCTCGACGTGGTGGCGCTGCGTCTGCTCGGAGGCGAACGCCCGACCTGGCTCCAGGAGGTCCACCTGCGCGGCGCCTCTGGCGGCTGGCTCAGGTTCGCGGCAGAGGCCAGGCCGCGTCTCCTCCATGGCCGCGCCGACTTCTTCCTCGAGCCCGACGAAGGCGATCGGGACGGCGGGCCCGACGGGGATGCAACGGGCGTGGCCACGCTGCGGCGGCTCGAGGGCGAGCTCACGGTCGCGCTCCCTGTCTTGGGCGGGATGGCCGAACGGCGCATCGTGGCCGGCGTGCTCACGCGCCTCGACGTGGAGGCCGGCGCCGCCGCGCGGCTCCTCGCCCGAGGGCGGGGAGGAGGCGCCGCCCCAAGCTGCCCGATGAGATGAGCGGCCTCCCCGGCCTGCCGCGACAGCCGATGCCGACGAGGAAGCCACGCGGGGCTCTTCGGAGCGGTTGCGGTTCTTCGCGGTCTGTGTTACAGTTTCGCAACAGCTGCTTCGGACCACCGCCCTCCGACGGTCCCTCGAGGCAGTGCGATGACCAGTCAGTGAGACCTCTTCGCTGTGCGCGGCGTGTCGCCGTGCAGTGACGAAGACGAGAGACAGGAGCCGGGGGAATGCGGAAACGCTTCAGCATCACGCGATGGCTCGCCACCGGGGTGGCGTGCGTCGGCATGGTCGCCTTGGGGGCGGTGTCGATATCGATGGCAACGTCCGCCGGGGCGTCGTCGGTGACAAAGACAGTCGTCACCGATGCCGGCCAGACAGGTTCGCCTCCGAACTACATCTTCCCGTTCATGACACTTGCGCACTTCGGCGTGAACAACATCGACTACTTCCAGTACTACATGTACAGGCCGCTCTACATGTTCGGAAGCCACAGTTCGATCACAGTCAACAACAGGCTCTCGCTTGCGAAGGCGCCCGTCTTCTCCAACGGGAACAAGACCATCACGATCACGCTCAAGAACTACAAGTGGTCTGACGGAGAGAAGGTCGATGCCGCAGACGTCCTCTTCTGGATGAACCTCTGGCACCAGAAGCCGACATACTACGCCGCGTGGTTCTCGGGCGGGCTGTCGCTTCCGACAAGCGTGCGGTCGATCAAAGCCTCGGGGCAGACGGTCACGTTCACGATGAACAAGTCGATGAACCCGCACTGGTTCCTCTACAACGAGCTCTCGACGATCACGCCACTGCCACTCGCGTGGACAGTGACGTCGCTCACGGCGGCCCCTGGGTCCGCGGGTTGCGCGCGGGCACCGTTCTCCACCACCGCACCGAAGGGCGCGAACACCTCCAAGTGCAAGGCCGTGCTCGATTTCTTGTCGGAGCAGTCAGGCTTCAACCCCACAAAGCCGAAGCAGACCATCAACGCCTTCCCGACCTACGCGAGCAGCAAGATCTGGAGCGTCGTGGACGGGCCGTGGAAGCTCTCGTCCTTCACCCCGACAGTCGGCTTCACGATGGTGCCGAACCCGAAGTACTCGGGCCCGAACAAGCCGAGGATCAAGGAGTACATCGACAAGGCGTACACCTCGACATCGGCGATGTTCAACGCTCTGGCGAGCGGCACACTCGACGTCGGCCACCTGGGCTCCACAGAGCTCACCGCGCCGGCCAAGAAGATCGGGAGGCCGGGCGTGCTCCCGGTGCTCGGGCCCAACAACCCGCGGCTCTCCGGGACATACAACATGGTCGACTCGGCGACATGGCAGTTCACATACATCCCGTACAACTTCAAGTCGACCGGTGACACAGGGAACGCGGGCCCGATCTTCAACCAGCTGTACTTCCGGCAGGCCATGCAGCACCTGATGAACCAGACACTCATCGTCAGCAGGATCCTCAAGAGCTACGGGGCACCCAACTACACGCCGGTCCCCGACGCGGTGAAGACGCCGTTCCTCTCGAAGACAGCGTTCAAGAACCCCTTCCCCTACAGCGTGTCGGCAGCGAAGGCGCTCCTGAAGGCGCACGGCTGGAAGGTGGTTCCTGGCGGCGTCGACACCTGCCAGAAGCCGGGCACCGGTCCGGGCCATTGTGGGAAGGGCATCAAGAGGGGAGCGAAGCTCAACTTCACATTCGTCTACTCGACGGAGCCCTCGAACCTGAAGATCATCAACACGACCTACGCGGCATCCGCGTCGTCGGCGGGGATCCACCTCAACCTCTCGAGCGCGACCTTCAACACGGTGTACGGCGAGGCCACGCCGTGCCCGAAGGGTTGCAAGTGGGAGCTGAACGACTGGGGCGGCTGGCTGTACTCACCGGACATCTACCCGGCGGGCACAGAGCTCCTCGCCGCCACCGCGGGTTCGAACTCCGGTCAGTGGGCGACAAAGACGAGCACAGAGCTCATCATCAAGACCGAGACGGGCTCCACAACCCTCTACAAGTACGAGAACTGGGAAGAGAAGCACCTTCCCTACATCTTCGAGAACAGCGGCGTCCGGCTGTACGAGGTCCACAAGGGCCTCCAGGGCGTCGCTCCGATGGACCCGTTGGACACGCTGACACCGGCCACATTCCACTGGTCGTGACGGCGGCGAGACGTTGAAGGAAGCGGCCCGGGCCTTTCGGGGCCCGGGCCCTTCCGCGCCGCCGCCTGCGGCCTGCTCCGACCGGCACCGGGATCGCGATTTGCGCTGCCGTCTTCCGCTGGCGGTGTTACGGTTCCGACAAGCGCTCACGGAGGAGCTCTCGGAGGAGGCCTCGCAGGAGGAGTCCACGAGGCATCGTCGAAATGTGAGGTCTTGAAGGGAGTCGAAGAGGACATGCGTCTACACATGAAGACGCTGCGGAGGCTCGCCTGCGGGCTCGCGGTCGCCGGCCTCACGTCGCTCGCGATCGTCGCCGTCACGCCGGCGACCAGCGGCGCGACCACAAAGACAGTCGTCTCCTTCGAGGGGACAAACGGGGTGGCAGCCAACTACATCTTCCCGTTCATGACAGTCTCGAGGTTCTCGGTGCAGAACATCGACTACTTCGAGTACTACCTCTACCGGCCTCTCTACATGTACGGCGGCCATGCGTCGACGGAGCTGAACACGCGGTTGTCGCTTGCGAAGTACCCCGTCTTCTCTGACGGCGACAAGACCGTCAGGATCACCCTGAAGGCGTACAAGTGGTCGGACGCAGAGAAGGTGACCGCGACCGACGTGCTCTTCTGGATGAACATCTGGCACCAGAGGCCCACAGGCTACGCAGGGTGGTTCCCCGGCGGGCTCTCCCTTCCCACAGACGTCAAGTCGATCAAGATCACAAGCCCGACGACGCTCACGATGACGCTCGCCACTCCTGTGAACCAGCGCTGGTTTCTCTACAACGAGCTTTCCGAGATCACGCCGATGCCGATCGCCTGGACACGCACTTCCCTCACGGCGGCACCGGGGTCGGCGGGGTGCGCGAAGGCGCCCTTCACGACGACTGGCAAGGGCGGCAAGAATTACGCGAAGTGCAAGGAGGTCTACGCGTTCCTCTCGCAGCAGTCCGGGTACAACCCGACAAACCCCAAGACAGTGCCCAACGCGCTGCCGGGCTACGCGACCAACAAGCTCTGGGCGGTCGTCGACGGGCCATGGAAGCTCCAGTCGTTCACGCCCACAGGCCCCTACACCATGGTCCCGAACCGGAAGTACTCCGGGCCGAACAAGCCCAAGTACAAGGAGTACGTCGACAAGGTGTACACGACATCGTCTGCCGCGTACAACGCGATGGTCTCGGGGACACTGGACATCGGCCAGCTGCCGCCGACAGAGATCACCGCCCCCGCGAAGAAATCTGGAAAGCCGGGCGTGGCGCCCGAGGTCGGCCCCAACAACGCGAGGCTCGCTGCCGGCTACACACTCGTGCCGGAGTTTCCGTGGGAGGTGGACTTCTTCCCGTACAACTTCAAGTCGACGGGCGACAAAGGGCAGGCGGCGGCCATTTTCTCGCAGCTCTACTTCCGCCAGGCGATGCAGCGTCTTGTGGACCAGACACTGTACATAAAGACGATCACACATGGCTACGGGGTGCCTGACTACGGACCCGTCCCGGATCTCCCGAAGAACGCCTTCATGTCGCGCACAGAGCTGAAGAACCCCTACCCGTACAGCCTGTCCGCAGCCAGATCGCTGTTGAAGTCGCACGGCTGGAGGGTGGTCCCTGGCGGCATCGACACGTGCCGGAAGCCGGGCACCGGTCCCGGCAAGTGCGGGAAGGGCGTCAAGGAGGGCGCGGAGCTGGACTTCACACTCCAGTACAACTCCCAGACAAAGTCGATCGGCCACATGGTCGTCGCCGAGAAGGACAGCTGGGGGCAGGCGGGCATCCGCATCAACATCAGCGGCGCGACCTTCAACACGGTCATCGGGAACGCCTCCCCTTGTCCGAAGGGCTGCAAGTGGGAGTTCGAGGACTGGGGCGCCGGATGGATCTTCGTCCCCGACATCTACCCGGCCGGGACAGAGATCCTGGCCGCGGGCGCTGGGTCGAATTTCGGCAGCTGGTCGACAAAGACGAGCACAGCGCTCGTGGAAAAGACGATCACCGGCAGGACAACGCTGATCAAGTACGAGAATTACGAGGAGAGGTACCTTCCCTATATCTTCCAGCCCCTCAGGGTCCCGGTCTGGGAGGTCCACAAGGGTCTCGAGGGTGTCGCTCCGCTGAACCCCTTGTACTCCGCCACACCGGCCACATACCACTGGTCCTGACCAGTGGCGCAGGTTGACGGACCGAGGGACTGACAGACGGGCTGTGTACGGGTGGCTCGGCGGCGTGCGATCGCAGGGGAGTCCCGGCACCGGCCCGGCGGCCGGTCCCCAGGCACGCCCGGGCCCGGTCGTCCGGTCTCGAGCGCGATCGGACGTTGGATCGTGACAGATTAGGCACCGATGATCGGGTACTTGATCCGCCGTTTCCTTCAGGCGATCATCGTCGTCCTTGGCGTCGTCGTGGTCGTCTTCCTCCTGTCCCGCCTCATCCCTGGCGGAGAGGCGCGTGCCGTCCTCGGCGCGAAGTCCACCCCCCCGCTCATCCGTCAGTTCAACCACGCCAACGGACTCACACAGCCGTTGTGGGTCCAGTTCTGGCACTACCTGATCGGGCTCCCCCTGCTCCACCTGGGGTACTCGTACAAGTTCACGGAGCCCGTGTGGGACGTCATCGCGACCCGCCTGCCGAAGACGCTGGTCCTCGTCGGGACCTCGACCGTCCTGGCGCTGGTGATCGCAGTCCCCCTCGGCGTCCTGCAAGTCGTGAAGAGGAACAAGCCCAGCGACTACGCGCTCACCGGGCTCTCCTTCGTCCTCTACGCGATGCCGTCGTTCTTCCTTGCAACGCTGCTCATCATCTGGTTCTCCTTCGACGCAGGGCTGCTCCCGGTCTCCCCGCCTTCCAACGCGTCGCCGTTTGCAGTCTGGACCGATCCGAAGGGGTTCATCCTTCCGGTCGTCACCCTTGCTGCCCTCACGGTCGCAGGGTTCAGCAGGTACATGCGCTCCTCGCTGCTCGACGCGATGGCCGAGGACTACATCCGGACGGCGAGGGCCAAGGGCGCGAGCAGCCGTCGGGTGCTCTACGGCCACGCGCTCCGCAATGCGCTGATCCCGATCATCACGCTGCTCGGGTTGTCGATCCCGGGCATCGTGAGCGGCGCGGTGATCGTCGAGACCGTGTTCAACTACCCCGGCATGGGCCTGCTCACGGTCGACGCCGCTATCAACGCGGACATCCCGACGGTGCTCGGCACGACGCTCGTGATCACCGTGGCGACGGTGATCGGCTCGCTCCTGGCGGACGTCCTGTACGTGATCATCGACCCGCGGATCCGCTACGGAGGGTCGTTTTGACCGAGGCGCAGGACTTCAGCGCAGCACGGGGGCTCAGGACACCCGCGACGGGTCCGCTCGCCCCGGTACGCGTCGGTGTGGACCTCGTCGTCCCAGAAGAGGTGGTCGAGGCCCCCGAGGCCCCCGAGGGCGGCGAGGCACGATCGAGCGGCGGCATCGCCAAGCAGATCCTCCGGGTGTTCGTCGAGCACAAGCTCGCGGTGGCCAGCCTCGCCTTCGTCATCCTCGTCGTCCTGTTCTGCTGGGTCGGGCCGCTCATCTACCACACGAACCAGACGAACCAGGAGCTGGCCCTGCTGAACCCGGAGAACGCTCCGCCGGGGTCGACAGGGAAGTTCCCGCTCGGCACGACACAGACCGGGTTCGACGTGCTCGGTCGCCTCATGTTCGGGGGCCAGACCTCGCTCACCGTCGGTCTCCTCTCAGCGCTGGTGGCGACGGTCGTCGGCGTCATCTACGGAGCCGCAGCCGGCTTCTTCGGCCGGTGGCTGGACGCCCTCATGATGCGCATCGTCGACATCGTGCTCTCGATCCCCGTCCTCTTCCTGCTGATCTCGCTGGTGACGATCTTCCACAGCTCCGAGCCGCTGCTCATCTTCGTCATCGCAGGCGTCAGCTGGCTGATCCCCGCACGCCTGATCCGCGGTGAGACGTTGACCCTCCGAACGCGCGAGTACGTCCAGGCCGTGCGGGCGATGGGTGGCAGCGGGGGCAGGATCATCGGCCGGCACATCATCCCGAACGCGGTCGGGACCATCGTGGTGTTCGCCACGTTCCAGGTGGCTACATCCATCCTCATCCTCGCGGCGCTCGGTTTCCTCGGCTTCGGCATCCCGCCGCCCGGGACGGACTGGGGCACGATGCTCTCGAACGGAGTCACCGCCGCCGGCAACGGATGGTGGTGGGAGGTCTACCCGGTCGGCATCCTCATCGTCCTCGTCGTCGTGGCGTTCAACTTCATCGGTGACGCGCTGCGGGATGCGCTCGAGGTGCGGACCCAGCGCCGCTGACCGGAAGAGCCGGCCGGTCGCAGGAGAACCGACGTCTGGTTCCGCGAGGACGTGTTCCGACGCTTGTTCCAGGACTGGCTAGGACGGGGTGGTGGCGACGGGCGTCGCGGGCACCCGGATCGAGACAGGGGTCTCGATGGGGAAGTGGCAGAGCGCCATGTGCCCGTCGCCGAAGTCCAGCCACGGGGGCACCTCTGCGGCACAGCGGTCCTCCGCTCGCGGGCAGCGCGTCCGGAACCGGCAACCGGAGGGAGGATCAACGGCCGAGGGGAGCTCGCCGCGCACGCCTTTCGCCCTCGCCTTGAGGCGGGCCTTGGCCGGGTCCGCTTCGGGCACCGCGTCGAGGAGGCCTCTCGTGTAGTGGTGCGCCGGGAGGTCGTAGACGGCATTGGCCGGGCCGATCTCCACGAGCTTGCCGAGGTACATCACGCCGATGGTGTCGGCCATGTACCTCACGACGGCGAGGTCGTGGGAGATGAGCACGAGCGTGAGGTTCCTCCGCGCCTGCAGGTCCTTCATCAGGTTCAGGATTTGTGCCTGGATCGAGACGTCGAGAGCGGAGACCGGTTCGTCGGCCACGATCAGCTTCGGGCCCAGCGCCAGCGCGCGGGCGAGGCCGATGCGCTGGCGCTGGCCGCCGGAGAATTCGTGCGGGTAACGGTCCACGGAGGTGCGCGAAAGGCCGACCTCCTCCAGCAACTGCGCCACCCGACGCGTCTGGTCCTGTTTCGAGCCGATGCGCTGGACCTTGAGCGGCTCGCGCACGATTCCGCCGACCCGCATCCTCGGGTCGAGCGACGCGTACGGGTCTTGGAACATGAGCTGGACCTCACGCCGTGCCCGTCGTAGGCGCTTGCCGCGCAAGGACTGGATCTCCTGGCTCTCGAAGCAAATCTTGCCGGCATTCGCCCGCTCGAGTGCGACGACCAGCCGCCCCACGGTGGTCTTTCCGCAGCCCGATTCCCCGACCAGCCCGAAGACCTCACCCTCTCGGATGGAGAAGGACACGTCGGAGACGGCCTTCACCGTGCCCACCGCTCGTCGGAACACCCCGCCCTTCATGACGGGGAACTCCTTCACGAGGTCCTCGACGCTGAGCAGCACCGGGCGTGCCGCGAGCTCGGTCGCTCGCTGCACGGAGTAGCTCTCGATCTCCTCGGCGCTGCGAACCCCGACCGCAACCGGCTCGTGCTCGACGTTCACTGGGTGGAAGCACGCGTAGCGGTGCGGGCTTTGGCCGTTCTGCTCGGGCTCAGCGGTCTCGACGAGCTGCGGCTCCTCCTCGCGACATTGGTCCGTCGCGTACTGGCAACGGGGGTGGAACCGGCAGTTCGTGTGCGGCTTCGAGAGATCTGGCGGGAGCCCGGGGATGCTCACCAGGCGGTCACCGGCGTGGGCGGTCAGCTTGGGCACCGAGGCGAGCAGCGCATCCGTGTAGGGGTGCCTCATGTTGGTGAACAGGGCCTCGGTTGTCGCCTCCTCGGCGACCCTGCCGGCGTACATCACGATCACCCGGTCGGTCCGGCCCGCGATCACACCCATGTCGTGGGTGACGAGGATGACCGACATCCGCAGGCGCTCCCGCAGCTCGTCGATGAGGTCGAGGATCTGTGCCTGGATGGTGACGTCGAGGGCGGTGGTCGGCTCGTCCGCGATGAGCAGCGTCGGGTCGCACGCAAGCGCCATTGCGATCATCACACGCTGGCGGAGGCCGCCGGACAGCTCATGAGGGTATTGGTCCAGTCGCTCGGCGGGTCGCGGCATGTCGACCAGCTGGAGCACCTCGAGCGCGCGGGCTTTGGCCTCCTCCTTGGACACGTCCCGATGCAGTCGCACGGCCTCGGAGATCTGCTTGCCGATGGTCATCGTCGGGTTCAACGAGGTCATCGGGTCCTGGGGGATCATCGCGACCTCGTTGCCGCGGACACGCCGCATCTCTCTCTCCGAGAGCTTCGCGAGGTCGCGTCCGTTCAGGACCACGTTCCCGCCCGAGATGTGTCCGTTGGTGGGGAGCAGGCGCATGATCGACAGACCGACCGTGGTCTTGCCGCAGCCCGACTCCCCGACGATGCCGACCGACTCGCCCTGGGCAACGCTCAACGACACGCCGTCGACTGCGACCACGTTGCCGCTGCGCATGTGGAACTCGGTGCGCAGTTCGTTCAGCTCCAGCACCAACGGCATCGGAGGGAATCTAGCCGCTTCGAAGGGCAAGCGGCAGACGGAAAGGGCTGTTGCGACCGCCTGGTGGGGGCGGCCGCGGCGCGACGACCCGCCGCCTCGGGCGGTGCGATCCCGGCTCTCGCCCGGCGGGTGCTCATCGGAGCGAGCGCGCGTCCACGCGCGCCACACCGCCCGGCAACTCGACGATCCTGCCCGCCTCGAGCACCATCGTACGCTGGCAGGTCGCCACCACCTCGGGGTCGTCGGATGCCACGACGAGGGCCCGGCCCCGCTGGGACAGGCCGAGGAGGAGGTCGAGGACCCTGGCCCGGTTGTCGGGATCGAGCTCGGCGGTGGGCTCGTCGGCGACGAGGATCGCAGGGTCTGACGCAAGGGCCCGAGCGATGCCGACACGCTGGCGCTCGCCACCCGAGAGCTCGTCGACCGGGCGGGAAGCGTGGCGAGCGAGACCCACGTCGGCCAGCGCTTGCGCCGTCCGGCGCATCACGTCCTCGCGGGCCAGACCTCGCGATTGGAGAGGCAGCGCGACGTTCTCCTCCGCAGTCAAGCTGGCGACGAGACCGTGGGTCTGAAGGATGAGCCCGGTCGTCGCACCCACCCTGGGGGGGCTCCCGGACTCGAGCTGCTCGCCCGCAGGGCCCTCATTGCCCTCCACCTCCACCCACACCCGCCCTCCCGAGGGCTCCAGTGCTCCGGCGAGGAGCAGGCAGAGCACGGTCTTCCCCGCGCCGGACGGTCCGGTGATCGCGACCGTCTCACCGGCATGAACGGCGAAATCCAGCCCCTCGAGCACCGCGCGGCCACCGAGGTGGACCACGACGCCCTCCAGCCGGAGGCGGAACCCGACCGGCGTGGTCATGGCTCCCACTCCGGGCTCCGCAGCTCGACACCGCCCGGGCTCCGCACGACTCGGACTCGCGTGTTCGGAGGCAGCACTTGGAGGACGTCCGGCGGAAGCTGGACCGAGCCCGAACCGTCCACGACGGCGTACTCTTCGCCTCGGATCGCGTCGGCCCCCACTCGCCCGTCGCGAATCGTGACGACGCGCGGCAGCAACGAAGCGATCACGTGGTCGTGGGTCACGATGATGACCGTCGTCCCGAGCTCCGAGCTGATATGCCGGAGCAGCTGCACGACGTTGAACGCAGACGTCGATGTCAGTTGGGCAGTGGGCTCGTCCGCCAGGAGCAACCTCGGCCCCGTCGCCATCCCTGCAGCGACCGCAACGAGCTGCTGGGCACCTCGCGGCAGCTCGGCCAGCCGCGCGTCGGCCAGCTGGCTCAGCCCGAGAAGGGCGAGCAGCTCGTGCGGCTCCCACGGTGGCATCCGCCCCTGCACCCTCGCCCCGTGCTGAGCGAACCACAAGTTCTCCACGGTGGTCGCGAAGGGGAGGACGTTCGCCCACGTCCCCTGGACGATGTAGCTGATCTCACCGGCACGCAGCCTGCGCCGCTCTGCACCCTTGAGCTTGCGGAGATCGACGTCCCCGACGCGCACCACTCCGGCCGACGCCGTCATCACGCCGGCGATCAGCCGGAGCACGGTGGTCTTGCCCATGCCCGACGGGCCGAGCAACGCGAGCATCTCCCCGGCGCCGACGTCGAGATCGACCCCGCGCAGACCTACGACATCTTCTCCTGCTTGCCGGTAGAGGTGGACGACGCCTACGAGGTGGACGGGTACTCCCCCGCGGGCTGCTGGAGCTCCGGCCTGGCTTCGACGAGCCGGGACAGCGTCGTCTGCTTGCGCGGAGCTTCGAGGCGCACGACCGAAGTTCACGTCCGACTCCCGGTCAGCCGGACGGCAGTTGCGCCGCGCACGACGACAGTCGAGGCGATCAACACGGTGACGGCCAGTGCAAGCAGTAGGGCGGCGAGCGCAACGGTCAAGGCGGCGACGGGAAGCCCGAGCTGGAGCGGCAGTCCAGGCGTCTTCGTCACGAACTCCGGCACGGAGCGTATCGCCACGGCTGCGGCGATCGCGCCCGCGAGAACGCCCGCGAGTACGCCCACTCCGAGCACGAGACCTTGCTCGGCCCAGACGGCTCGGCGCAGGACGGCGGCGTCCACGCCGACCACTCGGAGGGCCGACAGCTCGCCCTGTCGCCGCCTCGCGGCGGACGACAAGGTGAAGGCGGTGGCGCTGATCACGAGGAAGGTCGCAGCCGCGGCTGCGAGGAGGTAGAGAAGATATGCAAGGTTCAGCCCGCTGCGTGCCAGCGCCGCGACGGCGCCGGCTGCAGTCGTGACGCCGGCGACGTGCACGCCGTGCCGCCCGAGCACGGAGACGATGGACGGCGGCGCGCTCTTGGCGAGCCAGACCTCTGCGGTGTCTGTCGTGAAACCGTCTGTGAGGTAGAGCTCGGCTGCCCGCAGGTCGACGAGGACCGAGTCCGTCCCGACGCCCGGAAGGGCCGGCACCTCTGCGACCTGGCGGCCTGGGAGCGTGCTGCCGTCGAGGCCGACGACGAGTGGGCCTGCGTCGCCCGATGCTGTCGACTGCGATGTCGGCGTGACGACCACGGGGAGCGCCTTGGGCACGTCTGCAGGAGAGACCGAAACGGTGCCGAAGCTGTCCAAGGAGAACCGCACACCCAGTCCGTCGCCGCTCCTGTACAACTGGGCTCGATCCGAAGTGCTGCTCGTCCAGAGGTGCGGGTTGTCGAGACCCGCTCGAAGCGGGACCCACGCAGCGGATCGGGTACGAACGGCCAATGAGGTGATCCCGAGACGGACCGTCGGGGTCTGCGCCGTTGTCTTGGTCGACCATGTGACCGACAAGTCGAGCAATCGGCAGCCACCGGGGCAGTCGGCGTACAGCCTTCCTTCGTACCGGTGGGCACCAGGGCTGAGCCGCCCGAGTGTGACCCGCGAGGAGAACTGTGTGTTCATGTCGTAGACGTTCGCTGCGAGCTCGGGCGAGCCGTGGAGCGTGCCCGTCGTGTCTGCGGTGACCGATATGGCGGTTCCGCGGACGAGCACTTGAGGGGCCAGGCCCCTCGGTCGCAGCCGGCGCGCCACCTGGGCGGCCGGGACGCCGAGCACGACAGGCCATGTGGCCACGGCCGCGAACCGCTGGGCGTCCACCGCGAGGGTGGTGCCGTCGGCGGCATGCTCGACGACCACCGCCATCGCGTAGCGGCCTGTCGGGTCGGAGCGCCTGACCGCGCGGACGAATGTGGTGCCTGTCCGGACGGACACGTCCAGTACTCGGGGCGCGCCCACCGCGAGCTCCGCGCGCGCATCGCGGTTTCGAGCAGAGATGATCCATCCGCTGACCGCAAACGTCGTCAGAGCGACGGCCAGTGCTACGAGCACCAGTTGGGTCCGGTACTCCTTGCGCCGCGCGACCGTGCGGGTCGACAGGGCCGCGGCGACCTTCGGTGAGAACGCCGTTCTTCGGTGGGCGACACCGAGCGCACGAGGGAGCAGCCGAGCTGCGAGCACGCCGAGGGCGACCGCGAGGAGTCCAGGGGACAGTGCTGCGAGGGGGTTCGAGCCGGAAGGTCCACCCCCGGAGTCACCGTTGACGACGAGCTCGAAGAAGCCGGCACCTGCGAGCGCGACCCAGGCTGCGTCGCCGAGCAGCGCCCAGCCGGGTCTGCCCGGGGTCGGGAGGGCGTCGGCGGCAGCGCTCAGCCCCCCTGCGAGGGACCGCCGTGCCCCGAGGGCCGCCGCGCCGACGCCGACGAGACCGGCGACCACGGCGGCTAGGACGGCGAGCAGCGTCACGGAGGCACCGACTCCCGGGCCGAACACCGTCGAAGCGGCCGCTCGGGCGACCGCCCACGCGATGAGGAGCCCCAGCGGCACTGCGGCGGCCACGATCGCAACAGGCTCGGCGAGCGCAACCGCGATCGTGCTGCGCATGCGGAACCCTCGGAGCTCCGCGAGTCGCACGTCTGGCTCTCGTTCGGCGGCCGTCCTGTTCGCCACGAAGTACAGGACGAAGATCCCGAGCAGCGCGAGCTCGAGGTCGACCACATCGACAACCGTCCCGGCTGAGTGCTCGGTGGATCCGGCGACGTCGAGCAGGTCGAGAAGCCGGGTGCTCACGCGAACGCCCGAGTTTCGGTAGGAAATTGACTCGTACCTGTCGAGTCGCTGGCGGAAGCCGCTGATCGAGTCGACTGTGAGAGAACCGTAGTGGTAGGGCACCTGTCCGAGGACGTAGATGCGGTCCTTCGGAGCCCAGGTCGCAAGTCCGTGAAGGGTGGCGAACACGGCGTCGAGATTTGTGACGCCTGTGTAAAGCTCCGACGGCGAGCCGTAGATGAAGTAGTTGTACGACCACCAGTAGGGTGCGGACGGATTGCCCGGTCTGTAGATGCCGACGATGGGGAGCGAGATGATCTTGCCTCTCGAGCCGAACACGACTCGGAGACCCTGTCCGACGGATACTCCGAGGGTCGCCGCATCTCGCGTGCTCACGATGATGCCGCGCCCGCTCGCGCAGGTGCCTGACACGATCTGCAGATGGGCGCACTCACCGGTTCGAGCGACGAGCGTGCCGGCGAAGGGCAATGTGCCTCGGTAGGGGGTGCGCGTCACGCGGACGAGTCGGATTCGTGTCGATGCAGGTACGCGATGCCGAGACGTCCTCGTCGTCAGGTCGGCGGAGACGGACGTGTGTCCGTGAGCGGAAAAGTTCGCGGGAACCGACACGAAGCCGGCCGTCTCGGTGAAGAGGGGCTTGCCCCACCATCTCGGCCCAGCCGCGGGCTCTGGTGCGCTGCGGACGAACCTCTCGATCCATGGCAGGGTACGGCTGCCGGTGGCAGGGAAGAATTCGAGCCCGGTTGTCACCGGGGGCGCGGGTGCCAAGGTGCCGGTCAGCACGACCTGATCTGCGCTGTGAAGGTAGATCGGGCCGAAAGCGGCGACACCGGTCGCGAAGACTGCGACCGCGAGCATCGCAAGCGAGCTCCGGGCCCGCCACCGGAGCCCGGAGACGAGCAGTGCAGCGCGCGAGCTCCTTTCGACCGTCCCCCGGAGCCTGCCGACGCGCGCCCCCACGGCACTCCTCCCGACTCTTCCGAGCTCGTAGGTTACCAAGAGAAGCGGCAAGCGTTCCTCGGCGCGGCCCCTGGACGAGCCCCGTCCCCCATGCGGCGCTCCGGGCTTGCGTGGCGTTCGGAGCTGCGCAGAGCGAAAGCGCTCCCCGGGGAGCGCTGCGAGCACGGCCCGGTGCAGTGAGACCTGATCCCCGCCGACCGGGCTGTGCCGAAATGGTGTGTGCCGAAGTCGTCTGTGCCGAAGTCGTCTGTGCCGAAGTGGTGTGTGCGGAAGTGGTGTGTGCCGAAATGGTGTGTGCGGCAGTGGTGTGTGCGGCAGTGGTCGCGCGTGCGTGCAGTCTCGAGCGAGCCCGAGACTCGAGGTCTCCGTAGAGGCGTTTGTCGGTCCCTCCGAGCTGATCTGCTACATTGACGGCTGACCTACGACAGTCGGGCCGCCAATGCGGCAGTCGTCACGCACCTACGGGGGATCACCGAGGAACTGACGCTTCGGCACGGACACAAACCGGCCGCACACCCTATGGCCAGATGCCAGGACGGGACCTGCCTTCCGCAACCCGTCCGGGGGACTGCATGCGATGGCCGGTGCCACGCACAACACCAAGCGGAGTGAGGCGCTGATTGCGTCCGACTACGGGAGGTGCAATGCGGACCCGCATCGCACAGAAAGCGGCTCGCGACTTGGTCGCGTCCGTTCGTACGACCAGCAATAGATCAACTCGTCTGCTTCGGCGAGCAGCCGGTTGCGGCCTCGTCGGCGCAGCCCTCGTTGCCGGGGCAATGCTCAGCCCGTCGACGGCAGCAGCCCGCCATCGATTCGACACCAAGTACCGCAAAGGCGAAGCGAGCATCTCCCTTCCTCCGCGGCTTTCACTCGTGCCGATGGCGACGCACTGGCTCACGGCCTCGACGGCAGCAGATGTACGAGTACATGTGGCTTCCGATGGTCTTGCGCGTGTCCGCGCAGAAGACCACAGGCAGATGAGACCGTCGACGAAGAGGTCGACGAAGAGTCAGCCGCCCCCGCGCCTGCCGCCGCCGATGCTCACCGACTCCAACAGCACGACAACTCCCGACTGGGCGTGCATCCGACTGCACGAGTCCGGTGACCAGTACAACTCTCCGGCGGTGCCCGGCGGCGCGTATGGGTTCTTGGAGATCACCTGGCTCTCGCTCGGGTACTCGGGCTGGCCCTATCAAGCGTCGGCTGGGGTTCAGAGCCGGGCAGCGCTGTTCCTCTACAACGAGCTCGGATGGCAGCCCTGGAGCACGCGTTTCGTCTGCGGGCTGTGAGGTCGTCCCCCCGGCCTCTCCGTCCGAGTCAGCATGGAACGGTCGGCTCCTCTCGTCGCAACATTGACGTGGTTACGAAACGGGAGGAGCTGGAGAAGGAGTCCTCTATGGCAGCCGACGACGGCGGTGCTCGCAAGACCGAGTGACCTGAGCTCGGCGACGCCTACGGAACACCACCTCGCCAGCTCCCCACCCAACCATCCTCCCCGCTCCCCCGCTCCCTCGACTCGATCAACTTCGAAAGACTTGGGAGGGCATGCGCCAGCGCGCCGCGATCTTTGTGGGAGAGGGGTTTCAGGTAACGCTCCAGCACCTCGACACGAGCGTCGGTGATCGCGGCCAGGGCTCGTTGGCCCTCGTCCGTGAGCTCGACCATGACGGCACGCCGGTCCGACGCGTCCACCCGCCGCCGGACCCACCCCTGTTCCTCCATCAGCTTGACGAGGCCGGTGCAGGTGGGCTGCCGCACCCCTTCTCGGGCGGCGAGGTCGGTCACCCGCTGCGGTCCCCGGTCACGCAGCGTGGCCAGGGCTGAGGCTTGGGTCAGGGTCATCCCTTCGGGAAGGATCGCCACTCGAAGGAACGAGTAGATGCGCGTGAGGACCGCGCCGAGCTCCACGGCCAGGTCCCTGTCCTCTTGCGCCCTCTCTGCCGTCCGCCTGGCAGATTCCATTGGTCCACTATATAGTCCCCGGATCTGATCCGGTGGGCAGGGCGAGGACCCTGACCGACCGGGTCAGGCTGGCCAGTCTGGACGCGAAACGAGACGAGATGGCGAAAGAGCAAAGGGGCGTTCTCTCACATTCCGCGCTGTGCGGCGCAATGGGTCTGCCGTGACGGGTACCGGGGTCGAAGCCTGTGAGCGCCGAGCGATTTGCCGATGACCCACGACCGACTGGCGACGCCAGTGGCAGCGGCCGCCAACGAACTGCACAACGACCGCTACAAGTGGATCGCCCTCTCGAACACGACGCTCGGCATCTTGATGGTGACGATCAACCAGTCCATCTTGTTGATCTCGCTGCCCGACATCTTCCGAGGCATCGCCCTGCAACCGCTCGCGCCGGGAAACACGTCGTACTTCCTCTGGGTCTTCATGGGCTTCCTGCTGGTTACGGCGGTGCTCGTGGTGAGCCTGGGCCGGGTAGGGGACATGTACGGCCGAGTCCGCATGTACAACTTGGGCTTTGCGATCTTCACGGTGTTCTCGATTCTGCTTTCGGTCACGTTCATGACTGGCAGTGGCGGTGCCCTCTGGATCATCCTCATGCGCGTCGGCCAGGGGCTGGGGGGAGCCTTCCTCTTCGCGAACTCGAGCGCCATCCTGACCGACGCCTTCCCTTCGAACGAGCGGGGGAAGGCCATGGGCATCAACGGCGTCGCCCTTGTCACCGGCTCGTTCGTCGGGCTCATCCTCGGCGGCGTGCTGGCTCCGATCGAATGGCGCCTCGTCTTCTTGGTCTCAGTCCCCTTCGGTCTCTTCGGGACGGTCTGGGCGTATCTCAAGCTGAGGGACACCGGTGTGCGCCAGCGCTCCACGATCGATTGGTGGGGCAACGCGACCTTCGCCGTCGGCCTCATCTCCGTCCTCGTCGGGATCGTCTACGGACTGCTTCCCTACGGAGGGCACACCATGGGCTGGACCAGCCCGTTCGTGCTCACCACGGTCTTGGGCGGTTTGGTGGTCCTGGTCGTGTTCGTCTTCGTCGAGCGCAAGGTCGCCAATCCGATGTTCCATCTCGAGCTGTTCGGGGTGCGTCCGTATGCTGCCGGAGTCTTCGCCTCGTTCCTCTCCGCTGTCGGGCGAGGCGGCGTGCAGTTCATGCTCATCATCTGGCTCCAGGGCGTCTGGCTTCCCGAGCACGGGTACAGCTTCGTCAGGACGCCGCTCTGGGCGGGCATCGCCATGGTGCCTCTGACTGTGGGTTTTCTCGTCTCGGGCCCCCTCTCTGGAATCCTGGCCGACCGCTACGGCGCGCGCTGGATCGCCACGATCGGCCTGGTCGGTTCGGCCGTCAGCTTCGTGCTTCTCGAGCTGCTGCCGATGAATTTCGATTACGTCGACTTCGCGGCGGTCATCTTCTGCTTTTCGGTCTTCTCGGGCATGTTCTTCACGCCGAACCAGACGGCGGTGATGAACAGCCTGCCGCCAAGGCAGCGCGGCGCCGGTGCCGGCATGAACGGCACCTTCATGAATTCGGCCTCGGTCCTCTCCATCGGCCTCTTCTTCACGATCGTCACTCTGGGTCTGGCGTCCTCGTTGCCCGGACAGCTCGACCATGGGCTCCTCGCTGAAGGAGTGCCGGCGATCGAGGCCGCGAAGTTCTCGCACTTGCCGCCCATCGGGGCGCTTTTTGCCGCGTTCTTGGGTTACAGCCCGATCAAGACCGAGCTGCCCCACCAGGTGCTGGCTTCGCTCGGGGCGGCGCGTGCGAGCTATCTCACCGGTCGTTCGTTCTTTCCCCACCTGATCGCCTCCTCGTTCAAAAAGGGTTTGATGCTGGCTTTCGACTTCGGGGCTGGGTTGGCCGTGCTGGCGGCCATCGCGTCGTGGGTGCGAGGAGGCAAGTACATCCACGCTGAAGAGCCTCTCCTCGAGGAGGTCGAGATCGGCTTGCTCGAGGTGGGCGAGGTGGCAGCGGCCGAGATCGGTGCCGGCTATCTGGGCACTCCGGGCCTCGAGGACACGGCGCGCCCGTAGCGGTGTGCTCGGAGCTTGACGGGGGCAGCATTGACCCGTGGCCATGGTCGATGCGGTGGTCGGGACCGGCGTCGATCCGGTGACCTCGCGCTTTTCAGGCGCGCGCTCTGCCAACTGAGCTACCCGACCGCGGGCGAAAGGCTATCCGCCACCGAGCACAGCCTCGGAGGCGGCCCTTCGTGCGCGGACCTGACGGGATTTGAACCCGCGACCTCCGGCTTGACAGGCCGGCGTGCACTCCAAGCTGCACCACAGGTCCTCGAAAGGCGAATCCTCACTATAGGCACTGCACCGCGTCCTCGCGGCGAGCCCGGCGTGCCCGCGAGGCACGAGCTCCGCGCCGGTACGCTGCTCAGCGGCGGAGGAGGTGCCCATGGAGGCATACCGCGATCGATGGATCACCTGCGACGACGACGAGATCCGGATCCGCGCCTATTACTTCCCGTGGGGGACGAAGCGCATCCCCTACGGGTCCATCAGGGACTTGCGCAGGGTGGCGATGGATGTGCTCCACGGTCGAGGTCGGATCTGGGGCACGGGCAACTTCGGGTACTGGGCGAGTCTCGATCCCAAACGTCCCTCGAAATCCATCGCGTTCATTCTCGACATCGGCCGCCACGTCAGGCCTTTCCTCACCCCGGACGACCCGGACGCCTTCGAACGGGCCGTCCGCGGCCACGTGTCGATGGCCAGCCGGGGCCGACCGAGGACCCGCCCCTCATCTGGCCGGTCGCCAAGTTGCTCGCGGGGCGTCGGAGATCACGACCACGCCAGGTGGCGGACCGGGGCCGTCGGGCACCGAGAGCCATGCGGGAAGCGAACGTTTCGACTCTGGAATGGTGGCTGGGGTCACGCGTGCAGCGTGCCAGTCGGGGCGAGACGGCGCCCCGAGGGCGACGGCGCACCCGGTCGTCTCCCACGGCATCGTGAAGAGCATGGCGGCGGCACTACCTCCCACCTGCCAGGACAGCTCCAAGCGCGGCGTGCCCCCAACGGGAGCCGGGCCAGTCCTCCGACGGGTGCGACTGACGCGGACGCTTGATTTGTCGCGCAGGCAACCCTTGTGACAGAGTCATTGTCAAGAGTTGTGGACGAGAAATCTCACTCAGGCGGCGACGGACCCGTCTTCGGTGTCGGTGTCGGCTGCTCCGGCCGTCGTCGTGTTACTCCTCTCTTGTAGCTTGCCGTCGATGAAG
>JAKATH010000031.1 GCA_021828055.1 Actinomycetes bacterium | reverse complement strand
CGATCGACGCCCGGAGCCGCGCCTCGGCAGGCGTATCACGGAGCCGCGGCGACCCACGAGGCGACGTCGACGACCCACACGAGCCGGCGGCCTGACTCCGACGGCGCGCGGGGCGCGACGGGCTCGACACGTGCAAGGCGGTACCCGAGACGCTCTGGAATCGCGGCGCTTGCCACATTGCCTGCGTCGCAGTGGATCTCGACCCGGAGGATCCCGGGCAAGCCGAAGGCCGCCGACGTGAGCGCCCGCGCCGAAGCCGTGGCATAGCCGCGGCGCACCCGGTCCTTGCTCACCCAGTAGCCGATCTCGAGCACCTGCGGACCGGCACGCCTGTGCAGGCCCGCACAGCCGACCATCTCGCCGGTGGCCTCTTCACGCAGCCAGTAGCCGAACCCGACGTTGCTCTCCCATTCTTCGACGGTCCGGCGCACAAACTCCACGTTCGCCTCCTCGCTCGGCGCCTCTCGGGCCCACGGCATCCACGGTCGGAGGTGTGCGAGGTTCTCGTTGACCAGCCTGTTGAGCGCAGGCCCTTCGCCGCCGCCGAACGCGTGCAACGACACAGTGCCCGCGAGAAGCGCACGCGGCGGAAAGGCAGGTCGGGCAGGGGTGACTGGCCGGCCCGTCGGCGCGTCGTCCCCCCCGGCGCCCCTCACCCTGTCGAGGATCTGCTGGACGCCTGCGAGGACGGCGCGCTCGCCGTCGTGGTCGTGGTCGACGCCGTCGTCGTGGTCGTGGTCGACGCCGTCGTCGTGGTCGTGGTCGGCGGCGCGGTGGTCGTGGTCGACGCCGTCGTCGTGGTCGTGGTCGATCGCGGCGCGGTGGTCGTGGTCGATCGCGGCGCGGTGGTCGTGGTCGGCGGCGCGGTGGTCGTGGTCGGTCGCGCCGTCGTGGTCGTGGTCGGTCGCGGCGCCCTGGGCGCGGTGGTCGTGGTCGGTCGCGGCGCCCTGGGCGCGGTGGTCGTGGTCGTGGTCGGTCGCGCCGTCGTGGTCGTGGTCGTCGTCGGCGGCGGCGGAGGCGTGGCCGGCGCTGTCCCGCCCGAGCTCGGGCCGATCACGGTGACCAGCGTGCCGATCGGCGTATAGGGCCAGAGCTTGCCGGCTGTGGAGATCGGCATCTCGACGCATCCGTTGCTCTGCGGCCAGCCGTAGGTGGCCCGGGGGTAGCCGTGGAGCGCGTCGCCGCCGTTGAAGTAGCTCGCCCACGGCACGTGCGGATCTGTGTACTTCGTCCCTGTCACGTCCGTCCCTCTCATGTCGGAGAACGGCACGTGCTCGAAGACCTGGAACGTCCCGTCCGCGGTGTTGGCGCCCGGGACCCCGGTGTTGACAGGGATGTCCTTGAACTGGAGCGTCCCGTTCACCCACGCTGTGAGGTGCTCGGGCAGGACCTTTGTGACCAGGACATAGGTGACCGGCTCCGTGTTGGCCTTGTGGCTCACGACGTCGTGCAGCACCGCTGTCCACACCTTCGGCCCTGAGATGCCGTCGACCGAGAGACCGTTCTCTGTCTCGAACATCTCGACGGCACCCTTTGTGATCGCGTTCTGCGCGCCCGGCGTCCACTGGCCGGTGAGCTCCGAGGGGAGACCGGGCCACCGCCAGGTGAGTGTGCCCGGTTGGGGTGTAGCCATGTCCTGGGGGGGCGGGGTCCCCCCGTTGTAGGAGAGTGGCAGGTAGCCGAGCTCGGCGAGCAGCTGCTGGAGACGCAGCGTGCTGCCGGCCGCAACGGTGAACGAGACGGTCTTCGTCGCGGCCAGGTGGGAGCCCGACACGCTCGCCGGCCCGCTGCGACCACCCGGGACCGTGAGCGTGTACGTCTGGTAGGGAACGAACGGCGCGGACGGACTGAAGACCAGCTCGTCGTTGGACGCCTGCTGCCAGGTGCCCGGCACCGCGGGCGACAGCGTCGGGGTCGGGCCGCCAGGCTCGAGCGCCGAGTCGAACGTCACCGCGAGCTTCGCGTTGGACGGGATGCCTGTCGCGCCGGCTGCGGGTGTGGTGGAGGAGACCCTGAAGACGTGGGCGTCCCTGCGGCCCGACCGCGAGGCGGACCCGCCGCCCGATCCTTTCCCCCCGACGCCGGCGCCGGCTCCCGAGCCCGGCCCGCCGCCGCGCGAGCCCGTGGTGCACGAGGCGCCGGAGCACGAAAGGGCCGCGGGGGCTCCCCGCGAGACCGCGTAGACGGCAGCCCCCCCTCCGGCGACGAGGGCGGCGGCGAGCAGCACCAGCCACGGCGACATCAAGCGGCGTCTGTGCGTCGCGGTACTTCGGTCCCCGAGAGCCTGCAACGGCCGCTCCCCTTGTGGCACGCGGTCACCTTCACCTTCTCCCGCGCCCTTCGGAACGACCTCCGCCACCTCGGTGCCCGCCGCCGGCGGGAGCCCGGTACCGGCCTCCCTGCCCGCACGCACCCCTGGCCTGCTTCGCCCTCGTCCAGCACGGTCGATGCCGCCCCGCGACGACGACACCAGACCTGACAATAGCCAGCGGATGTGGCTGCGCGGTCGCGGGCTGCGTTCCGATGAACGCTCGCTCACATGCGTTCGGGCGCCTCGATCCCGAGCAGCCCGAGCCCTTGGGCGAGCACCCTCGCGGTCGTCTCCGAGAGCGCGAGGCGGCTCCTCGTCGTCGTCGCGTCCGGTGCGCGCAGGACGGGGCAACGCTCGTAGAACGTCGTGAACGTCGCGGCGAGCGAGTAGAGGTACGCGCACAGCTTCGAGGGCGACGACTCCCCGACAGCCGCACGGATCGCGGGGGCGTACCCGAGCAGCGAGAGGCCGAGCGCCCGCTCCTCGGGGGCGTGAAGCGCGATGGAGGGCGCCCCCCCGCTTGCCTCACCTGCTTCCCCGATCGCCGGGCTGGCCGACTCCCCTGCCGCGCGGCGGAAGATCGACCGGATCCTCGCGTGCGCGTACTGGAGGTAGGGGCCGGTGTCGCCCTCGAAGGCGAGCATCCGCTCCCAGTCGAACACGTAGTCCCGCGCCCTGTCCGTCGAGAGGTCGGCGTACTTGACCGCTCCGATGCCCAGCGCCCGCGCCACCGCGTGCCGCTCGTCTTCGACCAGGTCGGCGTCACGCCCCCTCTCCGCCATGGCGTCGGCAGCCCGCGACACCGCCTCGTCGAGCAGGTCGACGAGCTTGACGGAGGTCCCCGCCCTGGTCCTGAGCATCCGGTGGTCGGTGCCGAGCACGCTGCCGAACGGCACATGGACGGCGCTCACGCCGACCGGCAGCCACCCGGCCATCCGAGCGACCTCGAAGCACATCTGGAGGTGCTGGGCCTGCGGCGCACCGACCACGTAAAGCAACCGGGCCGCGCCGAGGGCGTCGACACGATCGCGAATGCACGCGAGATCGGTCGCGGCATAGCCGAAGCCGCCGTCGGACTTCCGGACGATGAGTGGCAGGGGGTCTCCCTCACGGTTGATGAAGCCCGGGGGGAAGACACACAGCGCCCCATCGTCCTCGACGAGAAGACCAGCGGCGTCGAGATCCTCGACCACCTCGGGAAGCATCGGGTTGTAGAAGCTCTCGCCCTTGACATCGTCATCCGTGAGCAGCACTCCGAGCTTCGCGTACACCTCGTCGAAGTAGGCGAGGCTGTGCTCGACGAGCACGCGCCACATGCGCAGCGTCTCGAGATCTCCGCCCTGGAGCAGGACCACCCGCTTGCGACTGCGCTCTTTGAAGTCGTCGTCCCCGTCGAACGACGCCCGCGCCGCCTGGTAGAAGTCGGTCAGGTCTCCGACGGTGAGCTCTGCGACCGCGGCTTCCTCCCCGACGTCGAGCAGATGCTCGATCAGCATGCCGAACGGCGTGCCCCAGTCCCCGATGTGGTTCTCGCGCACGACATCGTGCCCGAGGCGATCGAGCATCCTGCACAGCGCGTCGCCGATCACGGTCGAGCGGAGGTGCCCGACGTGCATCTCCTTCGCGACGTTCGGATGGGAGTATGTGACGACCACCCGCTCGGGGGAGCCGGTCCGCTCGACACCGAGCGCAGGGTCGGCTGCCATCTCGCGGATGCACCGTTCCAGGAACGGCGTCGAGAGGAAGAGGTTCACGAAGCCCGCGCCGCTGGTCTCCACCCGCTCGCACACGTCGTCGAGCCGGGCGAAGGCGACGACGGCGTCGGCGATCTCTCGGGGAGGCCGTCCGAGACGCCTTGCGAGGGGGAGGGCGCCGTTCGCCTGGAAGTCCGCTCGGTCCGACGGTCGCAGCACGGGGTCCGCTCCAGGTGCCACCGAGTCGAACGCGGGCTGGAGGCGTTCGGCGAGGAGCGCAGCGACGTCTGCCATGGCCCATCTTCGCGCCGCACGGGGCCTGCCCCTCGACGCAGCGGCGGAGATCCCTCTTTGCGTCCACGGCACGGGCTCGGCGGGCCGGGGGCAGAATGACCGCATGACACACCCCGACAGCTTCGGCGCCCGGTCCTTCCTCCACGTCGGCGACCGCCGTTTCGAGGTCTTCCGCCTGTCCGCCGTTGCCGGGTCGGAGCAGCTGCCGTACTCGGTGAAAGTCCTTCTCGAAAACCTCCTCAGGCACGAGGACGCGACGCTGGTCACCGCTGCGGACGTCGAGGCAGTGGCGCGATGGGGCGGTGCGGGACAGGGAGCCCCCGGGCCGGAGGAGATCTCGTTCACCCCTGAGCGCGTCCTCATGCAGGACTTCACCGGCGTCCCGGCGGTCGTCGACCTGGCCGCGATGCGCGACGCGCTCCTCGCGCTCGGCGGCGACCCCGCGCGCGTCGACCCCCGCGTCCCTTGCGAGCTGGTGATCGACCACTCCGTCATCGCAGAGCGGTCGGGCGGCCCCCACGCGTTCGAAGACAACGTCGAGATCGAGTTCCAGCGCAACCTCGAGCGATACCAGGTGCTGCGCTGGGCGCAGCAGTCGTTCGACCGGTTCCACGTCGTGCCTCCCGGGACCGGGATCTGCCACCAGGTCAACCTCGAGTACCTCGCCCGCGTGGTCTTCGAGACGGACGACGGGCGGGCATTCCCCGACACGATCGTGGGCACCGACTCGCACACGACGATGGTGAACGGGCTCGGCGTCCTCGGCTGGGGCGTTGGAGGGATCGAAGCCGAGGCTGCGATGCTCGGCCAGCCCCTCTCGATGCTGCTGCCGCCGGTCGTCGGGCTCCACCTGCACGGCGAGATGCCCGAAGGCACCACCGCGACCGACCTGGTGCTGACGATCACCGAATTGCTCCGGCGGCACGGGGTCGTGGGGAAGTTCGTGGAGGCGTACGGCCCGGGCGTCGCCTCGCTCCCGGTGGAGAACCGGGCCACCATCGGCAACATGTCACCCGAGTACGGCGCGACCTGCACCATCTTCCCGATCGATCGAGCGACGATCGACTACCTGCGGTTCACGGGCCGAAGCGAGGACCACGTCGGGCTGGTCGAGGCCTACGCGAAGGAGCAGGGCCTCTGGCACGATCCCTCGGCTCCGGAGCCGGCGTACACCGAGGTCGTGGACCTCGACCTCGCCTCGGTCGTGCCGAGCCTCGCAGGCCCGGCACGCCCCCAGGACCGCGTCTCGCTCGCCGGAGCGGGCAAGGCGTTCCGCGCCGCGCTCGGGCGAGACCCGCGGAGCGCGCCACGGTCGAGCGAGGGCGCCGAGGGCACAGCCCGGCCGCCGAGGCCCCTGGGCGACGGCGACGTCGTCATCGCAGCGATCACGAGCTGCACGAACACCTCCAACCCGCAGGTGCTCGTGTCCGCCGGTCTCGTCGCCAAGAACGCCGTCGCCCGCGGTCTCGGCACGAAGCCGTGGGTGAAGGCCTCCCTCGCGCCGGGATCGCGCGTGGTGATGGACTACCTCGAGCGGGCGGGGCTCGTCGAGCCGCTCGCAAAGCTCGGGTTCTGGCTCGTCGGCTTCGGGTGCACCACCTGCATCGGGAATTCCGGGCCGTTGCTCCCGGGCGTCTCCGAGGCCGTCCAGTCAGGCGACCTGTCGGTCGTGTCGGTCTTGTCCGGCAACCGCAACTTCGAGGGGCGGATCCATCCGGACGTCCGCATGAACTACCTCGCGTCGCCGCCGTTGGTGGTCGCGTACGCGATCGCGGGGACGATGGACATCGATCTCTCCGTCGACCCGATCGGCACCGACCAGGAGGGCGGGCCGGTCATGCTGTCCGACCTCTGGCCGTCCAGCCAGGAAGTCGCGGACGCCATCCGCACGTCGCTGACGTCCGAGGAGTTCCGAGCCCGCTACTCGTCGGTGTTCGAGGGGGACGCTCGATGGAAGGCGATGGAGGTGGCCGGAGGCGAGACGTTCGGATGGGATCCGACCTCCACCTACGTCCTCCACCCGCCGTACTTCGACGAGCTGAACATGGAGCCTGCTCCCCTCGCGGACCTCGAGGGAGCCCGGGTGCTGGTGGTGCTCGGCGACAGCGTGACGACCGACCACATCTCACCGGCAGGATCGATCCGTGCGACCTCGCCGGCCGGTGAGTACCTGACCATGCACGGAGTCGATCCTCAGGACTTCAACTCCTACGGCGCTCGCCGCGGCAACCACGAGGTGATGGTCCGGGGAACCTTCGCCAACGTCCGGCTCCGCAACCAGCTCGTCCCCGGCGTCGAGGGCGGGGTGACCCTCCATCTCCCCGACGAAGACCAGACCACGATCTTCGAAGCTGCGCAGCGGTACCGGGCCGAGGGAGTCCCGCTCGTGGTGCTCGCGGGCAGGGAGTACGGGTCGGGGTCGAGCCGCGACTGGGCTGCCAAGGGGCCGCTCCTCCTCGGCGTGCGCGCGGTGATCGCACAGAGCTACGAGCGCATCCACCGGTCGAACCTCATCGGCATGGGCATCCTGCCGCTGCAGTTCCGGGAGGGCGAGTCGGTGGCCTCCCTCGGCCTCACCGGGCGGGAGCGGTTCTCGATCGGGGGGATCGGGGCACTCGGGGCGGGCACGGTGCCCGAGGAGCTCGAGGTGCGCGCCGTTGCGCACGACGGCGCGACGACGTTCAGGGCCCGGGTCCGCATCGACACGCCCATGGAGGCCGAGTACTACCGGCACGGCGGCATCCTGCAGTACGTGCTCAGGCAGCTGGCGCGCTGACCTGGCCCGAGGTGGGCATCGCAGGCCGATCGCGCCCGCGCGGCGGCCGCGATCGTGCTCAGCCGGTCACGACGCGGCGGAACACTTCCGCGAGCGCGCCCTCGGGCATGCCTGCCCGCTCAGCTGCGGCCTCCGCGCCCGCACGCAGGCGCGTCGCGACGCCGTCGGGGTCCTTGATCTGGCTCCGGTGACGCAGCAGCGCGGCGATCTTCTGCCCGAACGTGCCCGTGATCTCCACTGCCACGTTTCCCTCGGGGGACGCCATGAGCCACAGCTCGCCGACGGTGTGGGGGTCGAGACCCTCTTCCAGCAATTCGGGATGGGCGAACGGGTTGCGCGCGTCGGGATAGACCGCGCACGTCGCGGCCTCCCCGGCGGCGAGGTGATCGGGATGGCTGGCGTAGATACGGTCCCACCAACGCTCGGGCGACGGTGCGAGCACGAGCTGCGGCCGGAAGGCGCGGACCACTCTCGTGACGTCACGTCGGAGCGCCAAGCCTGCCTCCACACGTCCGTCGGGGTAGCCGAGGAACGTGACGTCGCGCACCCCGACTTCCGCCGCGGCGGCGCGCTGCTCGGCGCGGCGGAGGCTCGCCAGAGCCGCTGGGCTCACAGCGGCGTCGTCGCTGCCCGCTTCGCCGTCGGTCACGACGCAGTAGGCGACCTCGATGCCCGACCCGGTGAACGCGGCGACGGTGCCGGAAGCACCGAAGTCGACGTCGTCGGGGTGCGCGGTCACGACCAGGGCGCGCTCTACGCCCTCGCCCGGCGACCACCGTTCGATCAGACGACGGCCTCCTCGTAGGAGGGTTCCCACGCCGCGAGGTCCCCAAGGCGGGAGTCGTTCGAGAAGACCTCGACGATCGGGACTCGGAGCCCGAGCCGGCGCTGGATCACCTCGGCCTCGACGACCTGGTTCCACAGCACCAGGGTGACGACCACGCCGTTGGACCCGGCTCGGGCCGTACGCCCGGAACGGTGCAGGTACGCCTTGTGGTCCTCGGGCGGGTCATAGTGCACGACCACGTCGACTGCCTCGATGTGGAGCCCGCGCGCCGCGACGTCAGTGGCGACCAGGACCGGGAGCTTCCCGGACGAGAAATCCGCGAGCGCCCTCTCGCGGTTCGCCTGGCGCAGGTCGCCGTGGATCGCGGCGGCCCGCACACCCTCCTCGCCGAGCTGACGGACAAGGCGGTCGGCGCCGCGCTTGGTGCGCACGAAGACCAGCGTCTTGTCCTGCGAGCGGGCGATCGCGGCAGCGACGCGCACCTTGTCCATCTGATGCACCTGCAGGAAGCGGTGGACCATCGCCGAGACGGTCTGGGTGGCCGAGGCGACCTCGTGGAAGACGGGGTCCTGCAGGTAGCGCCGAACCAGCCGGTCGACCGCGCCGTCCAGGGTCGCCGAGAAGAGGAGGGTCTGGTGCGGCCTCTCCAGCCGCCGAAGCACCCACTCCACCTGGGGCATGAAGCCCATGTCGGCCATCCGATCGGCTTCGTCGAGGACGAGGGTCTCGACGGCGGCGACCGAGAGCTCACCCCTGTCCCCCAGGTCGATCAGGCGACCGGGGGTCGCGATGACGACGTCGACACCCTTGCGAAGCTTCGCGACCTGCCGGTCGAGGTCTGCGCCGCCGTAGACGGCGACGACCCGCACCCCGACCGCCTTGGCCAGCGCTGCGAGGACGCCGTGCACCTGGACTGCGAGCTCCCGCGTCGGGAGCAGGACCAGCGCTTGCGGCCTGGCTGGACGGGCGGTCGGGCGCGTCTGACCCGCGACGTCCAGCGCCGCCACGGTCCGCTGCAGCAGCGGCAGACCGAAGGCGAGCGTCTTGCCGGACCCCGTCTTCGCCTTTCCGCAGACGTCCCTGCCGGCCAGCCCGTCGGCGATGGCCAGCGCCTGGATGGGGAAGGGGGTGGTGATCCCCTGGTCGGCCAGTTCCTTGACCAAGGGATCGGCGACACCGAGGGACTCGAACGTCCCCACGGTCTCGTACGTGTCGATCGTCATTCCTGCTCTCTCACCTTGGCGGGGCCCGGCGCCGTCCAACGTGAAGAGGAAGGGCCCAGACGACCTGGTCACGTCGCCGCGATCCGGTGCCGTCCCATGCAATCTACCAGCGACACGCGCTCGACCAGCGCATACCGTTGCGGCGCGCACGTTCCGGCGAGCCGCGAGCGGTCGATCGGGCGTCCTTGTGCCAAGCTGACCTGCATGGCACGCCTCGAAGCCGGCGACACCGCACCTGCCTTCACGCTCCCCGACCAGGAGGGCAGACCCGTCTCCCTCGCAGACTTCACGGGCACCACCGTGGTCGTGTACTTCTATCCTGCCGACGACACGCCCGGCTGCACGAAAGAAGCCTGTCAGTTCAACGAGAACCTGTCCGCCTTCCAGCGCTCGGGGGTGAAGGTGGTGGGGATCTCCCCCGACGGGTCCGCGAAGCACGTGAAGTTCCGCGAGAAGTACGGGCTCGCGTTCCCACTGCTCTCGGACCCCGACCACCGCGTGATGGAGGCCTACGGCGCGTGGGGCGAGAAGACGATGTACGGCAAGAAGACCGTCGGCACCGTCCGCTCGACGTTTGTGGTGGACGGGCACGGAAAGGTCGCCCGAGCCTGGTACAACGTCCGCGCCGACGGGCATGCGGCCAAGGTTCTCGAGGCGCTGCACGCCTGACCCGGCTGTCGCCCGCCCCCGATCCGGGCGGAGTGGCCGGGGCCCGGGAAGAGGGCCGGGAGGAGGGCCGAGGCCGGTGCGATACGCTTGCCTCGGGCAGCGATTGGCGGCCGGAAGGGGACGTGTCATGTCTCTGCGCAGCGGGCTGGTCGGGTGCGCCGCGAGCGCGGCCCTGGCCGCAGCGGCCCTGGCCGCAGCTGCCCTGGCCGGCATGACGGCCGCGCCGCGAACGGCCGGCGTGACGGCCGCGCCGCGAACGGCCGGCGTGGCGGCCCGGGCCGGCCGCTCGGACCGCCAGGCCGGGAGCCGCCAGGCCGGGAGCCGCCAGGCCGCGCCTTGCCCGCCCGCGCCGCCCGGGTACTCCTCCTGCCTCGTGCACGTCCTGCGCCTCCGCGTGGCGCTGCAGGCCCACCCGGGCGGAGCCGTCAATTCCAGGACCGCCCCTGCCGGGTACTCGCCGAACGCGATCGCGACGACCTACGGCTACTCGACCACGGGAGGCGCGGGGAGCACGATCGCCGTCGTCGACGCCTACAGCGACACGACAATCTCCACCGACCTCGCCGCCTTCTCCACCCAGTTCGGCCTCCGGCAGTGCACTGCCTCCAACCACTGCCTGACCGTCGTCAACCAGACGGGCGGCACGAGCACGGCGCCTGCGCCGCGCGGCACAACGGGCTGGGCCCTCGAGACCAGCCTCGACGTGGAATGGGCGCACGCCCTCGCGCCCAACGCCGACATCCTCCTCGTGGAGGCGACGACCAACCGCGACACAGACCTCTTCGCCGCCATCCGGTACGCAGCCACCAAGGCGCAGTACGTGACGATGGCGTGGGGAGGCACAGAGTTCGCCGGCGAGTCGGCGCTCGATGCCGCCTTCGCCAACTCGACCGTGAGCTACTTCGCCGCGGTCGGTGACACGTCCTCGGAGCTCTCCTATCCGGCCACGTCCCCCGACGTCGTCGCCGTCGGTGGCACGACCCTCATGGTGACAAGCGCCACCGGCGCGTGGAAGTCGGAGACCGCGTGGGCCACAGCCGGAGGAGGGTGCAGCAGGTACGAGACCGCCGCCCCTGCGCAGGCGCGCTACCCGAGCTACGACCAGCAGGGAGCGAACTGCGCGGGTAGACGTGCGGTGCCCGACCTGTCCCTGGATGCGAACCCGAGCAGCGGTGTCGCCGTCTACGACACCGTCGGCTACCCGGGATGGATCGTGGCCGGCGGGACCAGCGCGGCGACCGACATGGTCGCCGCGCACGCCGCGGAGGCCGGTGCGCACGTGGACGCCACATTCGTCTACGGCGGGAAGATCAACTTGTACAACGTGTCCGTCGGCAGCAACGGCCACCCCTGCCAGAGCGGCTACAACTTGTGCACCGGCCTCGGCAGCTGGAACACAGCGGTCGGGTCGACAAGTGCCGGCTCCGGCAGCAGCGTCGCTGGCGCGTTCGGGTTCACTTCCGGGGCGCAGGAGCTTGCCGCGGGCACATGGTCGGGCGCGCTGACGGTCGCCCTCAGCAAGCCGGCGACCGGTGCCGCCGGGATGGCCGTGACGGTCGCCTCCGGCTCGTCCACCGGTGAGCTCTCGACGTCTCCCGGCGGGACCTCTCCCGGCCGCTCCCTGACGTTGCGCGTGCCAACGGGCTCGATCGAGGTCCCGACCTTCTACTACAGGGACACGAACGCGGGCACCCACACGATCACGGTCTCTGCAGTCGGTTGGGCGCCCGCCGTCCAGACCGTGACGGTGACGGCGTCGCCGACGCTCGAAGTGGTCGTCACGCCCGGCCCGTCCTCCCGCTCGAGACGGAGCTACCACGTCCCCTTGACGGTGACCGTCAAGTCCTCGGACCGACTCGTCGGTCGCGCCGACGTGACCATCACCGTCCACCTTGGGTCCTGCGCCGGTGGACGCGTCGCGTCCGGAACCGGCAGCACCGGCCCCCGTGGCCTCGTCGTGTTCACATTTGCGGTCTCGGCGACTGGCACCTACTGCGCCAAGGTGACCGCGGCCACGCACGGCGTCGCCCCGGGGTCGTCGACCGCCCCGTTCACGATCTCGGCTGCCCTGCCTCCTGTGGCAGGCGGCACGGGCTCGAGGTCCCGCGCGCTGGTCCGGCCAGTCTGAGCGGCATGCGGCCGGCACCGCCGGCCCGGGCCGCGAAGTGAGCGCGTCCGGGGAGCGGCACCGCGTATGGTGGGCGCGTGCCGCCTGAGAAGCCCCACTGGGCCCACCTCTTCCAAGAGGTCGTGACGTCTGGACTCTGCACGGGCTGCTCAGCTTGCGTCGTCGCCTGCCCCTATGACGTCCTCGGCTACGACCAGGAGAGCACCTACAAGCCGTTCCACATCGAGGCCACAGGCGGTCTCGACGACTGCACGCACGGCGAGCGGGGTTGCACGCTGTGCTCGAGGGCGTGCCCGCGCTTCAGGGAGTGGGAGCCCGAGATCGACCGGCACCTCTTCGGCCGGACGCGCACCGACGACGAGGTCGAGGGGATCGCCGGGCAGGTGGTCCTCGCCCGCGCGTCGGACCCCGAGCTCCACGAGGCAGGCCAGGACGGCGGCCTGGTCTCGGCGCTCCTCGTCTGGGCGCTCGAGCACGACGTGATCGACGCGGCGCTCGTCTCGGCGCTCGAAGGCGACGGGTCGTCCTGGAAGGCGGTCCCCGCGGTCGTCCGTGACCGCTCCGGGGTTCTCGCGACGGCAGGGTCCCGCTACACGTACTGCGCGAACCCGCTCGCCTACGCGCAGGCAGTGGAGGACGGCGCCGAGCGCATCGCGCTCGTGGGCATGGGCTGCCAGGCCTCCGCGCCCGCGGTGATGGCAGCGCGTAAGGCCGGGAAGGTGGCCCGGCGCTTCGTCCTGTCGATCGGACTCATGTGCTCGAAGACGTTCGACGACGCGATCTTCCCCGAGCTCTTCGAAGCTCGCTACGGTCTCCAGCGCAAGGACATCGCGAAGATGAACATCAAGGGCGTCTTCCAGGTCTGGACGCGCAACGGCGACTATCACGAGATCCCCCTCAAGGAAGCGCACAGCTGGACTCGAGAGGGCTGTCTGTCGTGCCCCGACTTCGCGGCGGAGCACGCCGACATCTCGACCGGGGGCATCGGGGCGTTCAACGACTGGACGCTCACGGTGGTCCGCACGGCCCGCGGCCAAGAGCTCTTCTCGTCGATGGTGGCCGACGGCGCAGTGGAGGTGCGACCCGGCGAGGACGATCCCGGCGCGATCGCCCTCATGCGCCGTCTGAGCAAGGTGAGCCGGAGGCGGTGGCCGGCGACCGCGGTGCCGACGCCCGGCCGCCTCCCCGCGCCCCAGCCCGCCTGACCCGCCTCCCCGCGCCTCAGCCCGCCTCCCCGCGCCCCAGCCCGCCTCCCCGCGCCCCAGCCCGCCTCCCCGCGCCCCAGCCCGCCTCAGCCCGCCTGAACCGCCTCTGCAAGCGCCCGGGCGCGCTCGAACACCGCGTCGAGCATCGGCTCGGTGAGCTTGCCGGTGAAGGTGTTCTGCTGGCTCGGGTGGTAGGAGCAGACGAGCACCCTCCCGTCGGGGAGCTCCCACTCGGCGAGGTGCGCGAAACGGGGCCTCGGAGAGAGCCCGTACAGGGAGGACACGGCCCCGCACGCAACCACTCCGAGGGCGACGATCACCCGCGCACGCGTCAGCAGGGACAGCTCCTCGCGCAGGTGGCCGAGGCATGCTGCGCGCTCTGCGGGCGTCGGCTTGTTGGCGGGTGGTGCGCAGCGCACGGACGCGGTGACCCACGCCCTCACGAGCTCGAGCCCGTCGCCCCGGGCACGGCTCTCGGGCTGGTTGGCCAACCCGGCCCGCCACATGGCCCGATAGAGCCAGTCGCCCGAGCGGTCCCCGGTGAACATGCGCCCCGTGCGATTGGCCCCGTGGGCTGCCGGGGCGAGCCCCACCACCACCACCGTGGCGTCGGGATCGCCGAACCCGGGCACCGGCCTGCGCCAGTAGGCCTCGGCGCGGAAACAGGCCCGCGGCAGCACCCCCTCGCGCCACGCGACCAGCCTCGGGCAGCGACGGCAAGCCACGATCGCCCCGGAGAGACTGCTAAGGCGGTCGGACGTCACCACTCCGAGCATACGATCATCGTCCGTGCCCCACTTCGAGCCCACGACGGTGCTGCTCGTGCGGCACGGGGCGACGCCCACCACCGGGAAGGTCCTTCCCGGACGTGCCCCCGGGCTGCACCTGTCTCCTGCAGGCCGCGCACAGGCCGAGCGGGTCGCCTCGGGGATCGCCGCGCTCGACCCGAGGCCCGTGGCCGTCTACGCGTCGCCGCTCGAGCGGGCGCGGGAGACGGCTGCGCCCGTCGCACGCGCGCTCGGCGTCCGGGTCCGCACCGAGCGCGGCCTCGTCGAGGTCGACATCGGCGACTGGACGGGGCTGTCGATCAAGCGGGCCTCCAGGCGGCGGGAGTGGGTCACGGTCCAGCGGTGGCCGTCGAGCTTCGGGTTCCCCGGCGGCGAGTCCTTCACGGAGCTCGTCGCCCGCGCGACGGACGCGCTCGGACGCCTCGTCCGAGCGCACCCCGGGCAGACGATCGTGGCGGTCTCGCACGCGGACCCCATCCGCGTGCTGGTCGCGTCCGCCGCGGGCGTCCCTCTCGACCTGTTCCAGCGGCTCACCATCTCGACGTGCTCGGTCTCCGCCGTGAGGTACGCCCCCGAGGGGCCCCGCGTCCTCTGCGTGAACGCCTCGGCCGAAGGGCTGGTGACCGTGTGAACGACGGCATGGACCTCGACGCGCCCGACGTCTTCTCGGTCGGGACCAGCGGCCCGGTCGGGCAGCGGCTCTTCCTGCTCCACTTCTCGGAGGGGCCCCTGCACGCGACCGTGAAGGTGGAGAAGCAGCAGGTCGTGGTCCTCGCCAGCTATCTCGGCCGAATCGTCCGCCAGCTGGGGCGGCCCGGCCACCTCCCCGACGACCTCGACTTCGACGTCGGCGTGGAGCCCGACTGGGTAGTGGGCACGATCGGCGTCTCCTACGACGAGGACACGGACCGGCTCGTCGTGATCGTGGAGGAGGCGGGCGACGGAGGAGCGGTCGCGCGCCTGGCGATCACGAGGGAGCAGGCGGCCGCGTTCGCCATCCGCGCCACGAGCCTCGTGGAGGCCGGCCGCCCGCCGTGCCCCCTCTGCGGCTTTCCCCTCGAGCCATCGGGTCACGACTGCCCGCGCACGAACGGCCACGGTCCCCCGGCGACGTGAGCCACGTCGCCGCGGTGGACGTGCTCGAGCGCGGCACGATCGAGGTGCGCGGCCGGATCGCGGACAGCTCGAACGTCACCCTGCTCGTGACGTGCGCAGTGGCGGGGTGCGAGCTGCTCGCCGTCTACAAGCCGCTCGCGGGCGAGCGGGAGCTGTGGGACTTCCCGCCGGGCCTGCACCGCCGCGAGGTCGCGGCGCGCGTCCTTTCCGACTGGCTCGGGTGGGACATCGTCCCCGAGACGGTGCTGCGGGAGGACGCCCCCTTCGGGGAGGGGTCGGTCCAACGCGTCGTCGAGGAGGATGGGGTCTCCCACTACTTCACCGTGCGCGACGACCCGCGATGGCACCACGAGCTTCGGCGCATCGCCGCGTTCGACGTCCTCGCGAACAACGCCGATCGCAAGAGCGGCCACGTCCTGTGCTCGGGAGACCGGCTGTGGGCGATCGACCATGGCCTCACGTTCCACGCAGAGCCGAAGCTCCGCACCGTCATCTGGGACTTCGCCGGCACACGGCTCGACCGCGCCCTCCGCGACGACGCGGCACGGCTGGCCGACGGGCCGGCGCCCTGCGAGCTGGAGGCGCTGCTCGACGAAGAGGAGCTGGACGCGCTCGTCGCCCGGGCGCGGGGGCTCGTGCGGGCGGGGCGGTTCCCGTCGCCGGGCGCGGGCCGTCCCTACCCCTGGCCGCTCGTGTGACGACCGCGACCCCTGGCCGCTCGTGTGACGACCGCGCGGCCGGCTGGCCCGCGTTCGGCTCCTCAGGTCCGCGACTTCAGCGCCTCGATCAGCGCGGGAAGCACCTTGTGCACGTCGCCCACGATCCCGAGGTCGGCCACCGAGAAGATCGGAGCCTCCCGATCCTTGTTGATCGCGACGATGTTCTTCGAGCCCTTCATCCCGACGAGATGCTGCGTCGCGCCCGAGATCCCGCACGCGATGTACACGGTCGGCTTCACGGTCTTGCCGGTCTGCCCGACCTGATGCGAGTAGGGCACCCAACCGGCGTCCACGATCGCACGGCTGGCCCCCGCCGCGCCGTGCAGCAGGCGGGCGAGCTCCTCGACCAGCGCGTAGCTCTCCGCCGAGCCGAGACCGCGCCCCCCCGAGACCACGGCCGCGGCTTCGTCGAGCTTGGGGCCGCTCGCCTCCTCGACGTGGCGCTGCACGATCTTCGCGGCGCCCGTCGGGCCGACGTCGCCCGGCGGGAGGGCGACCACCTCGGCGGCAGCCCCACCCGCGGGCTCCGCAGCGAACGACTTGGCGCGCACGACGTAGAGGCCGGGGCCTTCTCCGGTGAAGCGCGCGTGCAGGATCTTGGTGCCGCCGAAGATCGGGTGCTCCGTCAGCACCGATCCGTCCTGCTCGGCCAGCCCGGTGACGTTCGTGAGGACCGGGCGGTCGAGCAGGGCCGACAGGCGCCCCGCCACGTCGCGCCCGTCGTAGGAGGCAGGGAGGAGCACGGCGTCGGGCCGCTCGCCGTCCCTGACGAGGTTGGCGATCGCGCCGGCGACGGGCGCCCCCGGCAACCGGCCGCCGAGGTCTCCGACGTCGTAGACGCGGGACGCGCCGTGCTCGCCCAGCGCCCGGGCGATCGAGGCAGTGTCGGAGCCCCAGGCAACGGCCTCGACCGCCGGGGCGAGCGTACGAGCCTTCGTGAGGAGCTCGAGGGTCAACGCCGTCGGCCCCTGCTCGCCGGTCTCCGCGAGCACCCAGACCCTGTCCATCTCAGATCACCTTCAGCTGCTCGAGGAAGGCGACGATGCGCCCGGCACCGTCACCCTCGTCCATCACGATCTCGCCACCCGCGCGCGCCTCGGCGTCCGCGACGTCGACGACCTCTTCACGTGCGCCACGCGCGCCGACGTCCGACGGGTCGATCCCGAGGTCCGCGAGGGAGAGCACGTCGATGGGCTTCGACCTCGCCGCCATGATGCCCTTGAAGGAGGGGTACCTCGGCTCGACGACTCCCGCGGTCACCGTCACGACTGCGGGCAGCGGGCACTCCACCTCGTCGTAGCCGGCCTCGGTCTGCCGGTCCACCTCGAGCGTCGTGCCGTCCGTGGACACGCCCTTGGCGAAGGTGACCGAAGGCATCCCGAGCAGCTCGGCGACCTGGACGGGCAGCGTCCCGGTGTACCCGTCCGTCGACTCGGTCGCCGCGATCACCAGGTCCGGCTCGGCGCGGCGGATCGCCGCGGCGAGGACCTTGGCGGTGGACAGGGCGTCGGAGCCCGAGAGCGCGTCGTCGCTCACGAGGATCGCCCTCGCAGCGCCCATCGCGAGCGCCGTCCGCAGGCCTGAGGTCTCGCCGCCGGGCGCCATCGACACGAGGGTGACCTCGCTGCCGTCCACGCCGCCCGCGATCTGCAGCGCCATCTCGACCCCGTACGAGTCGGAGTCGTCCATGACGAGCTTGCCCGACCGATCGAGGGTGCGGGTGCCCTGGTCGAGCGCGCCCGGCACGGCCGGGTCGGGAATCTGTTTCACGCAGACGACGACGTGCATGTGCGCATTGTTGACTAGCCTGCGCCCTCTCCGCCATTCCTCGCGGGGATCCCGACGGGGCCGCCACTCCTCCCGCCGGCCGAGCCTGCGCCTGAGCCCGAGCCCGAGCCCGAGCCTGCGCCCCCCGGCCGGAGGATCCCGATGGCCGCGGCCACCCGGTCCGTGATGACGGCCTGGACCCCCAGGCTCCCCATCGCGGCGATGTCGGCGTCCGAGTTGACGGTCCAGACGTGGAGGCCGAGCCCCCGCCGGCGGGCCGCGCCGACCAGATCGGCGTCGACCTGCGTCACAAACGGATGGAGCGTGGCGCAGCCGAGCCCCGCCGCGCGCTCGAGGGCGGCGGTCGCGTCGGCTCGCCAGTCGACGAGGAGGCCGCACGCGACGCGCGGGGCCACCTCGCGTGCCGCGGCGAGGGACTCGGGATCGAAGGACGAGACGAGCACCCCCGCCGGGCCCTCCCGAGAGCCCGGCTCCCGGTCGCGGAGCAGGCCGGCGACGCGCGCGGCCTCCGCCGACCCGCCCTTGATCTCGACGTTGACCCAGAGGCCCGAGCACGCGGCGAGCGCGTCGGCGAGCAGGGGGACGTCCTCGGGCAGCTGCGCGGCGGCGATGTCCGCGACGTCGCCGACGCCGGGCACGAGGCTGTCGTGGAGCACCGCGAGGGCTCCGTCCGCCGTCATGCGGACGTCGAGCTCCACGCCGTCGGCCCCCGAGCGGCGCGCCGCACGGAACGCTGCGAGCGTGTTCTCGCGGGCTGCAGGCACGCCGTGGCAACCCCGGTGTGCGAAGACGGCGGTCACCCGCCCCTCCTTGCAATTCGAAGACGTTTGCTTATACTTCTCCGAGATCCGAATTCCGTAGCGGCCGCTGCGTCGGCTGGATATGTGAATTGGTTCACAACCGGAGGGCCGAGCGTATGGCACTGATGTGGAACCGGACGGTCGACTGGGACGCCGGTGACTGGCGCCGCGTGGCCGCGTGCCGGAACACCGAGCCCGACCTCTTCTTCCCCGTCGGGACCACGGGTCCGGCGATCGAGCAGATCGAAGCCGCCAAGCAGGTGTGCCGTTCGTGCGAGGCGCAGGAGCCCTGCCTCGACTTCGCGCTCGCCACCAACCAGGAGTCCGGCGTGTGGGGGGGGACCTCCGAAGAGGAGCGTCGCAAGCTCCGCAGGGCGTGGCTCGCCACCCGTCGCAGCGCCGCCTCTTCCGGGGGGCCGGTCGGATCCGTCTCGCCGGTCACCCTCCGGCGCTGACCGCCGCTCCTCATCGCGGGGGCGGGGGCAGCGGGCGTCTCGCGGGGTTCACCAATCGGCAGCTCGACGCCGCTCCTCATCGCGGGGGCGGGGGCAGCCGGATCTCCACGAGCGTGCCCCCGCCGGCAGCGGCACCCATGGTGATCGAGCCGCCCAGCTGGCTCACGATGAGGTCCCGCACGATCGACAGCCCGAGGCTCGCCGTGCGCTCGATGTCGAAGCCCGACTCGAGGCCCTTGCCGTCGTCGCGGACGGTGACGCAGAGACCCTCACGCGAGTGCGCGAGGGTCACCCGCACGTGCCCGGCGCGGACGGAGGCGTTCGGGGGGCCGCCGTCGGCTCCGGCGAAGGCGTGCTCCACGGCGTTCTGCAGGATCTCGGCGATCGCGACGGCGAGCGGGGTCGCGGTGTCGGCGGTGACCTCCCCGAGGTCGCCCTCCACGGAGATCTGCACCGCGTGCGAGGACACGACGGAGTCCTCCGCCATCCGCACCAGCGATCCGACGATCTCGTCGAAGGGGACCTGGTCGCTCGGGTCCCTCGACAGGATCTCGTGCACGACGGCGATCGAGCGCACCCGGCGCTCGGCTTCGTGCAACGCGGCCCTGCCGTCCTCCGACGACAGGCGACGTGCCTGGAGGCTGAGCAGCGAGGAGATCGTCTGGAGGTTGTTCTTCACTCGGTGGTGGACCTCGCGGATCGCCGCGTCCTTCGAGAGCAGGAGGCGGTCGAGGCGCCGAACGTCGGTGACGTCGCGCATGAGGATCACCGCGCCGTTCGCGACGTGGTGCTCGAGCAGGGGGATGCACTGCACGAGGACGATCACGTCAGGGCGCCGCTCCACCTCCTCGACGACAGGGTGGCAGGTGGCGAGCGCCCACAGGACGGCGGACGCCTCCACGCCGAGCTCTGTCAGCTTGTGGCCCTCGAGCGTGGAGTAGACGCCCATGCGGTGGAACGCGTTGACCGCGTTGGGCGAGGCGAACTCGATGCGGCCTTCGCCGTCGACGAGCACGAACCCGTCGCCGACCCTCGGCGTCTCCTCGGTCCCGACGTCTTCTTGGGCGAAGGGGAACTCTGCCTCGGTGATCATCCCCACCAGCCGGCCGAACACTGCGAAATAGTTCTTCTCGTACATGCTGTGCGGCGTCGCGACAGCTCGCGAGTACACGCGCACCATGACCGCGATCACCTTGTCGTCGAAGCGCACGGGGACGTTCTCGACCGGGACCGACTCCCCGATGAGGGGATGGTGGATCGCGCCGCGCACGATCTCGCCCCGCTCCAGGGCCGCCGCGGAGAGCGACCACGAGCTCCTGAGCACGGTCTGCCCGACCAGGTCCTGCTCGAGCATGGTCGGCCGGTTGTTCGGCCTGATCTGCCCCAGCACGATGAGCTCCGGCTCCTCCCCCACGACGGCGGAGGCAGGCACCACGAGCAGCAGGTCGGAGAAGGAGAGGTCGGCCAGCACCGACCATGAACCGAGGAGCCGCTGGAGGTGGGCGAGCTCGCGGGGCGTGAGGTCGGTGGAGGAGAGCGCGAGCTCGGCCGGCGAGGTCACGACGGGCGGTCCGAGGTGATGGGGCCGGGGGACGCCGCGTCGGCGAGCGGCACGGTGTGCGCCTGGCGCCGGCGGAAGCCGGTGAGGTGGTCGACGCCGACGGTCCGGAGCAGGGCGTGGAGGTCTTCGACCCGGTCCGCCACGTGCGAGAGGTGGTGGGCGTCGGACGCCGTGGTGAACGGCACGCCACGAGCGGCAAGGCGGGCGAGCAGCCCCTCCGCGGGGTACTGCTCGGCCGCGGGCTTGCGCCAGCCCGCCGACGACACCTCGGCCGCCATCCCGCTCTGCGCAGCCGCGTCCGCGATCCGATCCCACCACTCCTTCGGATGCTCGGGTCGCCGCGCTGCGACCTTGATGAGGTCGGGGTGCGCGAAGACGTCACACGTGCGCGCGGCGGCGAGCTCCGCGCAGGCGCCGGCGTACGCGTCCCAGCACGCGTCGACGTCCCGGACCGACCACTCGGACATGGAGAGGGCGTCCTCGACGTCGTCGAAGCGCCACCCGCCCACCCAGTGGACCGAGCCGAGGAGGACGTCGAAGGGGTAGCCGCCGAGCAGCGTCGCCACCTCGTCCATCCGGCCGCGGTAGTAGTCGACCTCGAGGCCCAGGACCACGGGCAGGCCCCGGCGCTTCGCCTCGAGCACCGTCTCGACGTACTGGTCGAGGTCGGCGGTGGCGTGGAACCGCCAGTACCCCGCCATGGAGCTGCGCAGGCGCCGGGGGACGTCGTCGTCCTCCCAGAACCCCGCGAGCAGCCGGTCGGCCTGGACGAAGCGGAAGAGGTGCTCGGTGAGCGCGATCTCCACCACGCCCGCAGCCTGCGCCCGCTCGCAGTAGGCCGCCACCTGGTCGAGCACCACCGGGGTCTGGCGCCGTGTGTGCGGCCAGAGGTGGAGGTGGTAGTCGAGCACGAAGGTATTCCACCCCAATTCGCGCTGCAGCCGCTGCTACCCGGTACCCAGGGGAGGGTCGCCGGTCAATCCCACATCATCGCGCCGAGCCGGAGAAGCCCTTCCATGTCCACGATGTCGGCATCGAAGAACGGGACCGTCGCGAGCACCTCTGGCCTCGTCGCGAGGTCCGCCTGCTGCTCGGCCTCCCGGCGCGCGACGACCCCGAAGTTCAAGAAGCTCTCGGCAACCTCCTCGAGCACCCTGGTGGCGAGGCCCACGTCGGTGCCGAGGGAGCTGCTCAGCCGCTCTGCGATGGGGCCCGCGGCGTCGCAGAGCTGCTCGGCGAGCTGCGCGGCGTCGCGGTCGCGGAAGTAGGTCGGCAGCACCTTGTTCAAGATGATCGCCCCGAGGGGGAGCTTGCGCGAGACGAGCGCCCGGGCGAAGTACTCGGCCTCGCGGACCGGCGTCGCCTCGAGGGTCGAGACCACGAGGAACGTGGTGCGCCGGTCCGACAAAAGGCGCGTGACCGACTCGGCACGCTCGACGAAGCCGGCGTACATCGACTGGAAGAGGATGAAGAACTCGGCGATGTCGCCGAGGAACTGCGTGCCGAGGATGCGGTCCGCCACCTGGTAGAAGGGTCTCGACGCGAAGTGCACCACGCTCGAGCGGTAGGAGGCCGTGAGCCAGCGAAGGAGCCGGCTGGAGAAGAAGTCGGCCATGCGTGCCGGCGCGTCGAGGAAGTCGACGGCGTTCCTGGTGGGCGCCGTGTCCAAGACGATCAGGTCGTACCTCCCCTGCGCATGGAGGTCGTACAGCCGCTCCATCGCGATGTAGTCGTGGCTCTGCACGAAGCGCCCCGAGATGTTCCGGTAGAGCGGGTTCGCGAGGATCTTCTCGCGGGTACGGGCGTTGGGCGCGTGCATCCGCACCAGGTCGTCCCAGCTCTCCTTCGTGTCGAGCATCGCCGCCCACAGCTCGCCGCGCGGCGAGGTGCCGGTCGCGGCGCGGAACACCTCGTCGGGGATGCGCCGCTCGATGTTGCCGAGCCCCTGGTCGCGGGCATCGCCGCGGCGGCCCCCGCCTGCCAGGCCGAGCGCGTCAGCGAGCCGGCGCGCGGGGTCGATCGTGAGCACGAGCACGCGGCCGCCATGGTGGTGCGCGGCCATCGCGGCGGTCGCCGCCGCAGTCGTGGTCTTGCCCACCCCCCCCGGCCCGCACGCGATCACGATCTCCTTCGACGCGACGAGCCCGTCGAGCGTCCCCTCCTTCGGGCGGCCCGGCGGCTGCTGCGCCTCGCCTGCCCAGCCCGAACGGGGGTCGCCGGCGCGCCGTGTGCTCCGCGCCGGGCCTGTGCTCCGCGCCGGGCGTGTGCTCCGTGCGGGGCGTGTGCTCCGTGCGGGCCGTGTGCTCCGTGCGGTGCCTGCCCGGGCCACCCGCCTCGGCGCGGCCGCGGTCACAGCCCCAGCTCCTCGCCGAGAGCCTGCGCGATCCGGCGCATCGAGCGGAGCCCGTGAGCCCGTGAGAACAGGTACGGCACGTAGAGGAAAGGCAGAGGAACCGCACCCTCTCCCGCTGCAGCCGCCTCCGGCGCAAGCCCTTCGCGCAGCCGCTGCAGGTGCCCGGCACGCGTCCTTCGCATGGTGACGGCGAGGCGTGCCCCCTCCATGAGCGGCTGCGCGTCGCCGCCGAGCAGCTTGGAGAGCTCCTCGGAGTGGTCGCAGAGCGCGTCGAAGACCTCTTCTTCGTACAGGCCGAACAGCTCGGGGAGCACGCGGTTCACCACCACCGCGGAGAGCTGGGTGGTCGTCTCGGCACGGATCCGCGCCACGAGCTCGAGCGTCTCGTTGACCGGCATCTCCTCGGGCGTCGTCACGACGACCACCCCGGTGCGCCGAGGGTCCGAGAGGATCTCGAGCATCCAGTCCGTCTGGGACCGGACCGGGCCGGCCATCACGAGGTCGTTGATGGCCTGCGGCGCGGCCAGCTGGCTCACGATGTGGCCGGTGGCGGCGGCGTCGACGACGACGAGGTCGAAGTTGCGCTCGCGGACCTCGTAGCAGAGCTTCCCCACCGTGAGGATCTCGCGCACACCCGGCGCGGCAGCCGCCACGAAGTCCAGCGCCTTGGCGAGCGAGCCGAGCCCGCCCACGGCCGGGATCCGCAGGGTCACCTTCAGGTACTCGCGCAACGACGCCTCGGTGTCCATGGACATGGCCACCACGCCGCGCGCCACCTCGCGCCCGGCGAAGTCGGTCGATCCTGCTTCGAAGAGCGCTGCCAGATCCCCTTTGGCGTCGACCTCGCAGGCGAGCACGCGCTTCCCGCGGTCGGCGGCAAGCTGGGCGAGGGCCGCTGCGACGGTCGTCTTGCCGGTCCCGCCCTTGCCGGTGACGAACAGCAGGCGGCGGTCCAGGAGCCCCAACGCCGGAGCGTCACCCACCGGAGCCGACACCTCCGACGCCGCGTCCGTCGGCCTACGGCGCGCCGAACCCGACCCTGCGGTCGGGCGTGGGCGCGCCGACCTCGACGTACGCGACCTTGGCCACGGGGACGCCGACGCGCCTGCCCCGCCGGTCGGTGAGCCACAGGACCGCGTCACCTGCGAGCGCGGTCTCGATGTCCTGCAGCACCTGGTCGCGGTCCGCGTCATCGCCGAGCTCCACCTCGAGCTCTTTCGGGGTCTGGACGATCCCGATCCGTACGTCCACTCTGGCAGCTCCTCCCTCGTCGAGACCGATTCTACGGCCCTCGACACCTCGGGGAGCCGTCGTGCCGCCAGGCTGGTCCACAACGCGATGCTCGCCGCGAGTGTCGTCAGCGGCCGCCGGCGTGCTCATTGGAAGTGGCGCCTAACACTCGTTGGAACCGGCGCCGACCCCGGCTTCAGCACCGAGGTCCGTCACGCGGGAACGGCGAGGCGCTCCTTCACATCAAGGAACTACACCCTCGCCATGGCTCGGCAGGATCCCCGCTTCTACCGTCATCTCGGCAAGTCGCTCTGCAATGCGACGGTCGCGATCGGCAGCTGCATGCTGCTACACCATTGCCGCCTGTGGACTCGCGTGACCCAGCCTGGCCATGAGCTCCTTCGTCGTCGCTCCGGTCCTCGAACTGGTAACCAGCGATGTTCGATGTGTGCGGAATAGCTCACCCGGGTCGGCTATTCGTCACGTTTCGCGATGACCCCTCCGGAGCAGTTCGGCGGCGTAGCGGCTCCAGTCCCCCCCGGTTGTCTCGCCCCAGCGGACGGCGGTGTTCGGCGTGAGGTCGAGCACCCGTGCGAGAGCGGCAGCCGGCATGGTTGCTGCGGGGTGCGACAGGGCGCCGCGCCGGGCGGCCCGTGGCTCGATGCCCAGGCGACGCAGCCGGGCGCCCAGCTGGGTTCAGGCCGTGAACGGACGGCCGGTCTGGAGCCCTGGGAAGAGCCACGGGGTGGAGAGCGCCGGGAGTGAGAAGGCCGTGTGGTGTCGGTGTTCGTCGAGGAGCCGCCCGATGAGCCGGTCGAGAGACCAGCTCTTCGCGGCTCTTCACGCACAGAGCAGCGGACCCGAAGCCGAGGAGCGCGCACCACTCGCCGTCTTCTTCTGCGAAGTAGCGCATCACTTCGCCGACCAGGCCGGTGCCGAGCCAGTGCGGACGCACGAGCGTCTCGTCGTAGCGGGCGCGCTCTTCTGCACGGATTGGCCGGACCGACAGCGTTGGCGACGACATCCCCGATCTTGTAGCAGACCGGGAGAGTCAGCGTCAGTACCGGCGCGTCAGCTCAGGTCACAGGGCAGGTGCTGAGACTTTGCCGAGGTCCTGGACTCCAATGTCCCCATAGAACCCGGGTTCGGCCAGGGACTTCGGCAAACTCCGGGCCGTAGCGGCGTCCTCGAAGCGACGATGAAGTCCTGAGCCGGCTCTCGACGCGGGGTTCAGCGCAGACGGGGGGACGAACCTGCGACGCCAACGCCTCGCGGGCGCGAAAGACGGGTTCGGCGTACTCCTTGCCAGGTCAGTCGGTTCCTATCGAATTTGAATTGACACCGTCTGCGGTCACGTAGTCGGTCCCTCCCGGTGTCGCGTCGTAGCACGTATTAGAGGTGAAAGTCTCAGTGCCGGAAGTGAGCGTGGTGGAGTAGGGACCGTAGTCGACACCCTCTTCAACGCAGTACCACGAGACCGGTCCGGTTGGGAAATTGCTGAACGTGATGTCCATCCAGTTGCCGGCTGGCGCCGGGTTGGGCCCCCACCCGATCGAGATCGACTTTGCAGGTGGAGGTGGCGAGCCAGAGGTGCCGACGGTGATCGTGTTCGACTTCACGCCGTCGACAGTTACCCACACCGTGTCGCCCGAAACCGCGTCGTAGCAGGTCTCGCCATTGTCGAAGGTCTCCGGACTCGTCGTTTCGGGGAGGGCGAAGCTCTTGTCCCCACCGCTTCCGAAGTCGCAGGAGTAGGTGTAGGTCCCTGGCGAGAACCCGTTGAGGGTCATGTAGATCCAACTTGGATGTGACGTGCTCCAGCCGATATCGATGCTCTCTGGAGTTCCCACGCCGCCTGTTCCGCCAATGATGGTGCCGCTACTTGCGCAGATTGGCACTGACTTGTCATAGAATGGGGTCCCAGTGAGGGAGCCCGACACCTGTCCGTTGTTATAGAAGGCGTCCGCCGAGGCATAGTAGTCGTCGTTCCACGGGCTCGAGTCAATCTGGTACCACCATGGATTACCATCCGAAACGGCGAGACCTTCGACTCGACACGTCACACGAACAGTCTGATTGCCCTCAATCGACTGACCTTCAGTTCCACCACCGTCCGCGAAGTCGGCCCAGGTTCGTGCGAGCCCGCCGGTCGTCTCCGAGTACGTTGTGGAGCTTGACGCTGTCCCAGTCGGTGACTTCGAAGGGGTTGTCACACCAGAGAGCGCTGTCACGCCAGCGGAATTGGCACACAGGGGAACCCTTGAGTCGTACAAGGGCGTACCGTGCAAGGAGCCCGTCGTCGCGCCGTCGTTATAGAACGGATCGGCTGAAACGTAGAACGCAGCATTCCAGGGGCTCGAGCCAACTAAGTACCACCACCGGTTCCCGTCTGCAACGGCAAAGCCGACCAGGCGACAAACGACCCCAACAGTCTCGTGAGCTTCGATCGATGGTCCCTCGCCGCCGCTGGCGTTGGCATAGTCAGTCCAGGTTGATGCCGTCGCCCCGGTCGTTTCCGAGATGGTCGAACCAGCGTAGGGAGGTGCGGTCGCAGTACCTGTGGAGCTTGACACGTTCTGCGGCGGTGCCGCGGACCCAGAGCCTGACGCAGTCGACGCATTCGACGTACAACGGTCGAGCAGGGCCGATTCGTCAAAGTGTCCATCAAAAATGGTCCATGTATTGTCCACGAAGAAGACGTGCGCGAAGAGCTTGCCTTCGAGTTGAAGGTCGGCCGTGACCTCGATGCACGCGTTGGAATCGTTCACACTGGCGTCGGTGGTGAGCTCGGGACCAATCTCAACCTCAAGCCCCAGTGCGTGGCCCACTGACACTGAAACCTGGATGCCACCCCGTAGGGTCACACTCGCGGAGCCGTTCGCACTCGCACTCACCTTGCTCTTGAACCACCAGAAGTTCTGTGCACCCGGAAAGCCTCTCGCGATGTTGATGCCAAGCTGCGGGGTCCACGAGACTGTCGCCTTAATAGATCCAGTAGCGTTGAGTGAGAAGTAGGGTGCAACGCTCACGATCAACCCGGGAACCTCGGGCACCGGTATGTTCAGGCCGAAGCCACTCGAGAGTTGACATGTCGCCGACCCGCTGAATGTCACTCCTAAAGAGAACACCGGCTTGGAGTTCACCCCAAACTCAAACATGTCCAGAGCGGGATTGAAGATCGCGGTGAAGTGAGTGTCGCTAAAGTCTGCGGTTAGGGCGCGTGGCGCAATAAGGTGAGCGGTTAGGGTGGCAGGATCGAGTAGTTCCAGTCGGGGTGCCAGTCATGGCGCTTGACCGGCACCGCTCGGAGCTCTGCGTCGGTGATCTTCACGCCGG